>JAOPXY010000093.1 GCA_025964895.1 Aeromicrobium sp. | reverse complement strand
TGTAGGCCTTGCAGAACTCCATGATGTTGACGCCGTGGGGGCCCAGCGCGGTACCGACGGGCGGTGCCGGGTTGGCCATACCGGCCTGCAGCTGCACCTTGACGATGGCTGCGACTTTCTTCTTGGGAGGCATTTCTCGGGTCCTTAGTGGTGAATTGGTGCGGTGGTGCGGGGCTGAGACGAGCTCAGTCGCCGCGTGCGGTGTGGCTCAGACCTTCTGGATCTGCGTGAAGCTGAGCTCGACCGGCGTCTCACGACCGAAGATCTCCACGAGGGCCTTGACCCTCTGGGCATCCACGTTCATCTCCGTGATGGTCGCGTGCAGCGTGGCGAACGGTCCATCGACGACCATGACGGAGTCGCCGACCGCGAAGTCGGTGAACTCGACCTTGGCGGCCTTCGCCTGCTGCTGGTCGGAGGCGTCGGCCGCGGTTGCGACCTCTGCCTCCACTGCCGGGGCGAGCATGCTCTCGACCTCGGCAAGACTGAGGGGGACGGGCTGGTGGGAGTTGCCCACGAAGCCCGTGACCGACGGGGTGTGGCGCACGACGCCCCACGACTCGTCGGTGAGGTCCATGCGGACCAGGACGTAGCCGGGGAGGACGGTGCGCTTGACGAGCTTGCGCTGGCCGTTCTTGATCTCGGCGACCTCCTCGGTCGGCACGACGACCTCGAAGATGTAGTCCTCGGCGTTGAGCGACGTGACACGGTTCTCGAGGTTCGACTTCACGCGCTTCTCCATGCCGGAGTACGTGTGGACGACGTACCAGTCGCCGATCTGGCTGTGCAGGCGATCTTTGAACTCCTGCAGCGCGTCCACGGGTGCCTCGTCGGCGACCTCGTCCTCGTCCTCGGCGGCGACCTCGTCCTCGTCGGCGCTGGCCTCGTCCGCGCTGGCCTCGATCGCGTCGTCGTCCTCGACGACCGGCTCGGCGTCCTCGGTCGCGTCGACGACGTCGGTCTCCTCGACGGGCGCGTCGACCTCGGTCGAGGGATCGGACGTGTCGTCCGACTCCACGTCGACGTTCTCTTCGTAACCTTGAGTCACAGTGATCCTTTGACCGTGCAGATGATGGGGCGGGTGCTACGCGAAGATCGCGAAGGAGGCGCGGCCGAAGCCGTAGTCGAGCCCGGCGACGATCGCCATCATGACGAGCACGAACACCAGGACGACCCAGAAGTAGTTGATCACCTGGGGCCGCGTCGGCCAGACGACCTTACGGAGCTCGGCGATGACCTGGCGATAGAACGTGATCGGCGAGGTGCGCTTGCCGGACGTGCCGGCCAGCTCGTGACGATCGCTCACGGTACTCCTTCATTCATTCAATCGCTGGGTCGTGTTTTCGCAGGGCACGAGGGACTTGAACCCCCAACCTTCGGTTTTGGAGACCGATGCTCTACCAGTTGAGCTAGTGCCCTCAGTCAATTCTCTCGATCGCCCGACCCGGGTGAGGGCATGACGATTCAGAGTGAATTCTCACCGGTGCGTCAAGTGTACGTGGTCAGGCATCGCCCCGTCGAACCGAGGCGACGGGCGCCCACGGCGGCCGCGTGACCCGTCTCCTCCGTACCGGCGGTTCTCGTGTTGACTGGCCCACATGAGCGTCGATGCGAGCCCTCCCCCGCGCACGGACCAGGCCGTCTCGACGCTGCCGTTCCGCCCCATCGCAGCCCTCCCCAAGGCTCACCTGCACCTGCACTTCACCGGCTCGATGCGGCACGCGACGCTGCTCGAGCTGGCCGAGCGCGACGGGATCCGGCTGCCGGCCTCCCTGACCGACGAGTGGCCGCCCGAGCTCAGCACCGCCGACGAGAAGGGCTGGTTCCGGTTCCAGCGCCTCTACGATGTCGCGCGGTCGGTGCTCCGCACGGAGGACGACGTGCGGCGGCTCGTGCTCGAGGCGGCGCAGGACGATGCGGCCGACGGCTCGGTCTGGACCGAGATCCAGGTCGACCCGTCCGGCTACGGCGCCCGGTTCGGCGGCATCACCGCATTCACCGATCTCGTGATCGACGCGGTGCGAGACGCCGGCCAGCGGGCCGGCATCGGCATGGGTCTCGTCGTGGCGGCCAACCGCACGCGGCACCCGCTCGACGCGCGGACACTGGCCCGGCTGTCGGCGCAGTATGCGGGCCGCGGCGTCATCGGCTTCGGGCTCTCGAACGACGAGCGGCGCGGTGACACGGCGTCGTTCGCGCCCGCGTTCGCGATCGCGGAGCGCGCCGGGCTCAGGCTCGTCCCCCACGGCGGAGAGCTGCGGGGGCCCGACCACGTCACGCAGTGCCTCGACCATCTACACCCTGACCGGCTGGGCCACGGCGTGCGGGCCGCCGAGGACGAGGCGGTCCTGGGCCGCCTCGCCGAGGAGGGTGTCGCCCTGGAGGTCTGCCCCACGTCGAACGTGTCGCTCGGCGTCTACGCGACGCTGGAGGAGGTGCCGGTCCGCACGCTCACGGCGGCCGGCGTCGACGTCGCCCTCGGCTCCGACGATCCCCTGCTGTTCGGCTCGCGTCTCGCGGGCCAGTACGCGGTCCTGCGTGCCGCCCAGGACTTCACCGACCAGGAGCTGGCCGAGCTGGCCCGCATGTCGATCCGCAGCTCGTGCGCGCCCGGCGACGTCGTGGCCGAGGCGCTGCGCGACGTGGACGCGTGGCTGGCGACGGAGCCCGAGGGGGCGCGGTCATGACGCATCCTTCGTTCCACCCTGGCGTCATGCCCGCCCGGCCCAAGGCACCTGGGGCGACACTCTCGCTGGTGCTCGGCATCGTGGCCGTGGGCGGGATGTTCGTGCTGCTCGTGCCGGTGTTCCTCGCACCGCTGGCCTGGTACCACGGCGCCGCCGCGTCGCGCCGGGTCGAGCGCGAGCCCGAGCGGTGGTCCGGTGGTGGCGAGGCGAAGGCGGGGTGGGTGCTCGGCATGATCGGCAGCGCCCTCATGCTCGGGATGCTCGGCGTCCTGCTGCTCGCAACCCTCGGCGTCACGACCATCGCGGGCCATGACGCGGGCTACGGCACCTGAGCGACGCCCTGTGGAAGGCTGGACGCATGAGCGACAGCCCGCCACCGCCCCCCGGACCGTCCGATCACGACCCGCAGGCCACCTGGTCGGGATACCCGCCTCCGGAGGCCGGCTACCCGCAGTACGGCTACGCACCGCCCAAACACCCCAGCGCGACGACCGCGATGGTGTTGGGGATCGTCGCCGTCGCCGGCGGCCTGTTGTGCTACCTGCCGCTGCTGATGGCCCCCTTCGCATGGTTCACCGGCTCGAAGGCCGTCCGTGACATCGACGAGAGCCGCGGCGCGCAGACGGGCCGCGGCGAGGCCATGGCCGGCAAGGTCCTCGGCATCATCGGGACGGTCCTGCTGCTGCTCGCCCTGGCGGTCATCATCGGGTTCATCGTGCTGATGCTGACGGTCGATGAGTTCCACGACGGCTTCCTCCAGGGGTGGGAGGAGTCCTGATGGCACAGCGGTGCGTCAGGCACCTGTCGACGTGCCGCTCACCCCGCAGCGGTGCGTCAGGCACCTGTCGACGTGCCGCTCACCCCGCAGCGGTGCGTGAGACACCTATCGACGTGCCGCCCACCCCGCAGCGGTGCGTGAGACACCCATCAGCGCCGTGAATAGGTGGCAGAGCCACCGCCCGCGTCAGAGGTCGCAGCCGACGAGGACGGGCTCGTTGACCAGCGTGATGCCGTAGGCCCGCTGCACCCCGTCGCGCACCTCGCGCGCGAGGTCGAGCAGCTGCGCCGTCGTGCCGCTCCCCCGGTTCGTGAGGGCCAGGGTGTGCTTGGTCGACAGCGACACCGCGGCGTCGCCGTGGCCCCTCGCGAAACCGGCGTGGTCGATGAGCCAGGCGGCGCTGGTCTTGACCGAGCCGTCCGTCTGCGCGAAGCGGGGTGCCTCCGGCGGGAGGGCAGCGGCCTGCTCGGGAGACAGGATGGGGTTGGTGAAGAACGAGCCGGCGCTCCACGTGTCGTGGTCGTCGGGGTCGAGCACCATGCCCTTGCCGCGCCGCAGCGCCAGCACGGCGCGGCGCACGTCGGCCGCCGGGGCACGCTCGCCGATCGCGATGCCCAGCGTGCGGGCGAGCTCGGCGTACGCGACGGGCGCGCCCAGGTCGCCGAGCGCCAGCTGGAAGGTCACCGACAGCACGACGTGGCGCATCGGCTGGGCCTTGAACCGGCTGTGGCGGTACGAGAAGTCGCAGTCGGCCGCCGCGAACGTGCGGATGCGCCGGTCGTAGCGGTCGTACGTGCGCACCGACGCGATGGTCTGGGAGACCTCCTGGCCGTAGGCGCCGACATTCTGGATCGGCGTCGCGCCCGTCGAGCCGGGGATGCCCGAGAGCGCCTCGACCCCGACCCAGCCCTCGGCGACCGCGCGCGCGACGACGCCGTCCCACGGTTCGCCCGCCGCGACCGTGACCATCGCGCCGCTGCACGCATCGGCGTCGATCGTGATGCCGCGCGTCAGCACCCGGACGACCGTGCTGTCGATGCCCTCGTCGGCGACGACCAGGTTGCTGCCGCCGCCCACGACGAGCACCGCGTCACCGCCCTCGTCGGCGATCCGCACCGCCTCGACCAGGTGGTCCTCGGTCGTCGCGTCGATGACGGCGCGGGCCGGGCCGCCCAGTCGGAGCGTGGTCAGGTCGGCGAGGTCCATGGCCGCGACGCTAGCAGCGGGTGCCCGACGCACGTCGTCCCGTCGAGGCATTGCGGCCGGGAACGACGAAGGCTCCCACCTGCCGGAGCAGTGGGAGCCGTCGTGCGGAGCGACCGGGTCAGCGCGTCTCGCGGTGCAGCGTGTGCCGCTTGTCGCGAGGGCAGAACTTCATCAGGTCCATACGATCGGGATCGTTGCGACGGTTCTTCTTCGTGATGTAGTTGCGTTCCTTGCACTCGGTGCAGGCCAAGGTGATCTTGGGACGAACGTCTGAGCTCTTGCTGGCCACGAGGGTGCCTCTTCTTGATCGGTGATGCTTCGGTGTTGCCTGTGCAGTCGTGCGGTAGCGGGGGCGAGACTCGAACTCGCGACACCACGATTATGAGCCGTGTGCTCTAACCACCTGAGCTACCCCGCCATGACCATGGGTCTCCCCACGGCCACAGGACTCACGAACCACTGAGTCCAGAGCCCCTTTACGGAATCGAACCGTAGACCTTTTCCTTACCATGGAAACGCTCTGCCGACTGAGCTAAAGGGGCAAGCCGACAGCCAAAGATACCGGGCCGCGTCCGGGAAGCGAAATCGGGGGTGCCCCGCCCGTCCTCGCAGGGTCAATCGGCCGCTGGAACGGCGGTCCCCGTCAGGTGCAGCACCTCCAACGGGCTGCTCGTGGGCTCGCGATCGGGACGCCTCTCGGCGAGCACCGCCGCGACCGCCGGGTGGATGCGCTCGTCGAACGCGCGCCCGCACGACTCGGCGGACTCCCAGACGTCGATGTAGCGCAGCCCGCCGTCGGGACGCCGAACGCACAGGTGGACGAGCTGTCCCTCGAGTGGCTCCGGTCCGATCGCGGCGATGATGCGCTCGTACGTCGGCAGATCGATCGGCACGTCCTGGGTGAATGCGTGCACCATGGCCGACACCTCCTAGTTTGGCCCGAATCCGATTCGGATGAATACTGCTAGAGTGGCACCCGTGCCGGAGCCCGTCAAGACCCGTCCGTACCGCGCGACCGCCCGGGCAGTGCAGACCGCCCGCACCCGTGGCACGATCCTGGCGGCGGCCCTGCGGCTGTTCACGAGCCGCGGGTACGCCGGCACGACGGTGCGGCAGATCGCCGACGAGGCCGGCGTCCACCCCGACACGCTCTACGCCTCTGTCGGCCGCAAGCCGGAGATCATGCGCGCGTTGGTCGAGGCTGCCCTGTCCGGGCAGGCCGGTCCCATCGAGGCGACGGAGCGCGACTACGTACGCCGCATCCGTTCTTCGGAGCGGGCGACGGAGATGATCGACGTCTACGCCGCGGCGATCACGGCGATCCAGGAACGGATGGCGCCCGTGACCGCGGCTCTCCGTGGCGCCGCGGAGTCCGACGCGTCGTGCGCTGCCCTGATGCACGAGATCTCCGAGCGGCGCGCGGCCAACATGCTGCTGTTCGCGGCGGATCTGCGGGCGACCGGCGACCTGCGCGACGACCTGACGGACCAGGAGATCGCCGACATCGTCTGGAGCATGAACGCCGCCGAGTACTGGGAGCTGCTGGTCGTCCGTCGCGGGTGGACCCCCTTGCGCTTCCGCGACTGGCTCGCCGACGCGTGGCGCCGCACGCTGCTGGCGTGACCGCTCAGACCGTGGCTGCCGCGAGCCGCGACGGCCATGCGGGGCCCTCGTAGATGAAGCCCGTGTAGCCCTGCACCAGGTCGGCGCCGGCGGCGAGGCGGGCCCGCACGTCGTCCGGTGTCGTGATGCCGCCGACGGCGATGATCGCGAGCCGGTCGCCGACGCGCGCCCGCAGTCGCACGAGCACCTCGGTGGCGCGCTCGGCCAGGACGGGGCCGGACAGTCCGCCCGCGCCCGCGGCGTCGACGACGGTCCGGTCGGTGCGCAGCGTCTGCGGACGGGCGATGGTGGTGTTGGTCGCGCTGATGCCGTCGAGCCCCAGCTCCAGGGCCAGGTCGGCGACGGCGTCGACGTCGGCATCGGCCAGGTCGGGCGCGATCTTCACCAGCAGCGGCACCCGGCCACCCGGGGCGGCGTCGGCGACGGCCTTCACCGCCGCCAGCAGCGGACGCAGCGAGTCGACGGCCTGCAGGTCGCGCAGGCCCGGTGTGTTGGGCGATGAGACGTTGACGACGAGGTAGCTCGCGTACGGCACGAGCAGCCGCGCGCTCTCGACGTAGTCGGCGACGGCCTCGTCCGCCGGCGTGGCCTTGGTCTTGCCGATGTTGACGCCGATGACGGCATCGCGTCCCGCCGCGGTGCGACGCAGGCGGTGCAGGCGCGACGCGACCTCGGCGGCGCCGTCGTTGTTGAAGCCCATCCGGTTGACGATCGCGCGGTCGTCGATGAGCCGGAACAGGCGGGGCCGCGGGTTGCCCGGTTGCGCCCGCGCCGTCACGGTGCCGATCTCGACGTGGCCGAAGCCCAACGCCAGCAGGCCCGGCACGGCACGAGCGTTCTTGTCGAATCCCGCGGCAAGACCGAAGGCGTGCGGGAACTCCAGGCCCATGACGCGGCGCGGTGCGCGGGTCGCCGGGAACACCAGCCGCGAGACGGGGCGGCCGGCTCGGATAGCGACGAACCCCCGCTCGTGGGCCTTCTCAGGATCCATCGAACGGAACACGGCGTCGAACAAGGCGCGATAGACCACGGCGTGAGCCTATCGCCGGGCTGGCAGGTCAGTCGTGGCGCGTGGGGCCCGCACCTTCTGGCGGTGTCTCCTCGACGGCGTGCTCGGGATCGGGCGCCAGCCCCGGATCGGGATCCGGCGCCTGGCGCCGGATCGGGTCGGTCGGCTCCTCGCCGGGTCCGGATGTCGGTGGCTGCGTCATGCCGACCGCGTACCCCGGAGGGCATCGGGCATGCGTGGGCGTGGGCTCAGGCGCCGCTCGGCCGGCCGTTGGCCTCGCGCTGGACGATGATCGCCTCGGCGACGCTGAACAGCCGCCTGTTCTCGTGCTGGGAGATCCGCTTCAGGAACTGGAACGCGGCGTCGGCGTCGATGTCGAACTTCTGCATCAAGATCCCCTGCGCCTGCGCGATCGTCGTGCGGGTCTCTAGCGCCGTCACCACGCCCTCGAGCCGCTCGGCCGCGGCGAAGGCGGCCGTCGCGTGCGCCGCGAGCATCTCGGCGACCTCGGCGTCGGTCTTGGTGAACGCATCATGCCGGTCGGCGTAGACGTTGAGCGAGCCGTACCCCCGGCCGCGCGATGCCAGGCGCACGCCCACGGCGCTATTGATGCCGAGATCGGCCGCGGCCGGCCCCCACTGCGGCCAGCGCTGATCGTTCTTCGCGTCGTTCGTGAGGTACGTCGCCTGACCGGTGATGGCGTCGAGGCACGGGCCCTCGTCGAAATCGACCTGCAGCTGGTGCGCCCGGTCGACCCGCTCGGTCGTGGCGGCGGGCGTCTCGACCTTCGAACGGCTGTGCAGCAGCAGGATGCCTGCGTCGTCGGCGTTCAGCACGAGGCGCGCGTAGTGCGTGACGCGATCGAGCATCGTCGGGACGTCGCCGTCCTGCTCGAGCTCGAGGGCCATCTCGGCGAGAGTCCGGTGGATCTCCAAGGGGACCTCCCAGGGTCTCGAGACGCGACGCGCCGTTCCTGCACTCTAGTCCCGCCCACACCACCGGCGGTCAGCCGGACGGCACGGACTCCGCGGCGGCGAGCACCTCGAGCCGGAAGTCGGCCTCGACGTGCTCGACGACACAGGTGGCGTCCACCACCGCACGCACGTCGGCGTGCGCCTCGTCGCCCGTGCACGTCGCCGCCTCGAAGGGCCAACGCCAGTGCACCAGGACGAGATGACCGCCGGGTCCGAGGCTGCGGTTGACCCGCTCCGCGACCTCCAGGCGCTCGGGAGCCGACAGGTAGTAGAGCAGTTCGGAGAGGACGATCAGGTCGTGCTCCCCGGGCGGCCAGTCGTCCGGGACGCGTCCCTGCTCGAAGCGGACGTGGTTGTCCGGCACGACCTCGCGGGCCCGCGCCAGCGGTGCCGCGACCGGGTCGGTCGCGAGCAGCTCGTCGCAGCGGGACGCCAGGAAACCGGTCAGGACGCCGATCGAGCAGCCCGGCTCGAACGCGCGACGGTACCGACGCCGCGGCAGGCTGGCGGTCGTCAGTGCGTACTTGCGCAGCTCGTACTCGCGCTCGGCGAGCTGCCACGGATCGGCGGACTCGGCATACAGACGTTCGAAGTACTCCGCGGCGGTCATGGGATGTCGCCGGTCAGAAGACCGGCTTGCCGCCCGTGACGCCGAGCACCGTGCCCGAGACGTAGCTCGCGTCGCGCTCGGACGCGAGGAACACGAACGCAGGCGCGACCTCCGCGGGCTGGCCGGCGCGGCCGAGCGGAGTCTCCTGGCCGAACTTCTCGACCTTCTCGCTGGTCTGCGTCGCGGGCTGCAGGGGCGTCCAGATCGGTCCGGGCGCGACGGCGTTGACCCGGATGCCCCGGGGCCCGAGCTGCGCGGCGAGGTTGACCGTCGCGTTGTTGATCGCGGCCTTCGTGGACGCATAGTCCAGCAGGGTCGTCGACGGGTCGAAGGCCTGGATCGAGGAGTTGTTGATGATCACCGATCCGGGACCGAGGTGCGGCACGGCGGCGCGCGACATCCAGAACAGCGCGATCAGGTTCGTCGTGATGGTCCGCTCGATGCGCTCGTCGGTGAGGTCCTCCAGATTCTCCTCGCGGGCCATCTGGAACCCCGCGTTGTTGACCAGGATGTCGAGCCCGCCGAGGGCGTCGACGGTCTCGGCGACGACTCGGTCGCACGTCGCGCTGTCACGCAGGTCGGCCTCGATCACGACGGCCGTGCGGCCGGCCTCCTCGATCAGGACGCGGGTCGCCTCCGCGTCGTCCTTCTCCTCGGGCAGGTGCGTGAACGCCACGTCGGCGCCCTCGCGGGCGTACGCGATCGCGGTGGCCCGTCCGATGCCCGAGTCGCCGCCGGTGATCAGGGCGCGCCGGCCGAGGAGGCGGTCGTGGCCGACGTACGACGTCTCGCCGTGGTCGGGCACCGGGTCCATCGCATCGGTGCGACCGGGGGGCTGCTGCTGCTGGGGAGGAAAGGACTGCTCGCTCATGGCACAGGTTTGCCCACGCGCCGCGACACCAAACCCACCTCCCACCGACGGGGTACTTAACGCCCCATGACGGGGGACTTACGGCCCCTGACGCAGGGCGACAAGCACCCCCTCGAGGGGCGACAAGTGCCCCCTCAGCGGGGTGGGGATCGAGGGATCAGGCCTCGCCGAAGACGCGATCCAGTTTCGTGATCTCCAGCAGTCGGGCGACGGCCGGTGAGACCCGCGTCAGCACGAGCCGCCCCCCGGCCGCCTCCTGCTGCTTCTTGACGCCGAGCAGGGCGCCCAGGCCGCTGGAGTCGACGAAGCCCACCCCGGCGAGGTCGAGCACGAGGATCCCCTCCGCGACGTCGAGGGCGGCGACCTGGTCGCGCAGCGCATCGGCGGAGGCCATGTCGATCTCACCCGCGATCGACAGCACGGTCGCGTCGTCCAGTCGTTCGCTCGTGAACGCGAGCTCGGTCATGATCCTCCTTCGACGGCGGACAACCAGGTCCGCGCACTCCAGACACACTTGCCCCGAACGAGGGGCCTCATTCCCCACTCGTCCGACAGAGCATCGACAATGTACAGGCCGCGGCCGTGCTCCTCGTCGTCGTGCGGGGCCTGCGCCAGCGGCAGGCCGCCGGCCTCGTCGTCCTGCACCATCACCAGGACGCGAGACCCCCTCCACTCGAGCCGGAGCTCCACGGCGGAGCCACCGTGCACCACCGCGTTCGTAACGAGCTCGCTCGTGATCAGCGCGAGATCGCGGATGACCGGCTCCGGGACGTCCCAGTCGTTGAGTCGCTCGACCACGAACCGGCGCGCCTCGGCGACGGACGGTCGTCCCTCGCGGTCGATCGAGAGGTCGGCGACCCCGTCGGGCACGCTGACCCGTGCGACGAGGATCGCGACGTCGTCGTCGGGCCCGTCCGGCAGGAGCGTGTCGACGATCGCCTCGGGCAGCCCCACGAGGGACGCCGCACCGTGCCGGTCGACCTCCCGCTCGAGCGCCGCGATGCCGTCGTCGATGTCCTCGCCGCGGCGCTCGACGAGGCCGTCGGTATAGAGCACGATCGTGGCCCCCGCCGCGAGCGGCACCTCCGCCGTGGCGACGTCGCCATACCCGGCGCCCAGCGGCGGTCCGCCCGCCGTCAGGCGCACGACGCGTCCCCCGTCGCCCGCGACGAGCGGCGGCAGGTGCCCCGCGTTGGCGTACCGCAGCGTCTCGTCGCCGGGATCGAAGATCGCGTAGACGCACGTGACGATCTGGTCCCCCGCGAGATCCTGCACCAGCACGTCGAGGTGGCGCATGACGTCGTGGGGCGCGAGGTCGAGCGTCGCGAAGGCCCGGACGGCCGAGCGGAGCTGGCCCATGACCGAGGCGGCGCGCACGCCGCGACCCATGACGTCGCCCATCACGAACGCGGTGCGCCCGCCGGGCAGCTCGATGATGTCGTACCAGTCGCCGCCGACGTACGTGCCCTCGACGCCGGCGCGGTAGAACGTCGCGACCTCCAGGTGCTCCAGGTCGAACGTCTTGGCCGGCAACAGGCTGCGCTGCAGCTCCTCGGCGATCGCGTGCTCGCGGCGGGCGACCTGCTCGCGGGCGCGGACCTCGGCCATCGCCTGCTGGGCGGCGCGCTGCTCCGTGACGTCCTGCAGCGATCCCTGCAGCGTGCGGGGCGCGCCGGTCTCATCACCGAGCATCGCTGCCCGCACCGTGACCAACCGTTCGGACCCGTCGCGGCCGATCGTGCGCATGTCGTACGACGTGACGCGGTCGACCTCGAGCTCGGCGAGGACGGCGTTGACACGCGTCGCGTCGTCGGGGTGCACGACGCCCCTGATGACACCGGGGAAGCCCATCTCCTCGAACTCGCGACGCGATCGGCCCAGCAGCCGCAGCAGCTCGTCCGACGCCGAGACCGTGCCGCTGGCGAGGTCGACCTCCCAGCTGCCGACCTTCGCGAGCCGTTGCGCCTGGTCGAGCAGCGCCTCGCTGCGCTCGAGGGTCGCCCGCACGCGGCGTACCCGGTCGAGCTCGAGGTTGACCCGCACACGGGCCAGCAGCTCGCGTGCCGCGAACGGCTTGACGAGATAGTCCGCCGCGCCCGCCTCGAGCCCCTCGACGGTGCCCTCCTCGCCGGCGCGGGCGCTCAGCATGATGACCGGGATGCTCGTCGACCGCGGGTCGTCCTGCAGCCGCGCGAGCAGCCCGAAGCCGTCGAGGCGCGGCATCATGACGTCGGTCAGGATCAGGTCGGGCCGCGACTCCTGCACCCGCTCCAGAGCCTCGATCCCGTCAGCGGCGGTCACGACCTCGTAGAGCTCGGCGAGCAGGCCGGCGACGTACGACCGCATGTCGGGGTTGTCGTCGACGACCAGCACGCGGGCGCGACCGGACTCTCCGGCGCGATCCGGCTGCGCGGACGTGTCGTCGACCGCCGGCTGCAGCCAGCGCCATGTCTGCGAGACGAGGTCGGCGGACGGTGCCGCGACGTCCGTCCGGGGCACGGACCCCGCGATGATCTCCTCCGGCGGAAGGTGCGACCGCCCCAGGGGGATGCGCACCGTCATGCGGGTGCCCTCGCCGACCGTGCTGGCCGCGCGGGCCTCTCCCCCGTGCAGCTGCGCGAGCTGTGAGACCAGCGCCAGCCCGATGCCGGAGCCCTCGTGCGTGCGTGACGTCGCCCCGTGGACGCGGTGGAAGCGCTCGAACAGGTGCGGCAGCTCATCGGCCGGGATGCCGGTGCCGGAGTCGGACACCTCGACGACCGCGTGACCGTCCTCCTCGTGCAGGCGCACCGCGATGCCCCCCTCGAAGGTGAACTTGAAGGCGTTCGACATCAGGTTGAGCACGATCTTGGCCCAGTGCTCGACGTCGACGTAGCAGTCGCCCGCCAGCGGCTCGGCGTCGAACGTCAGGGTCAGCCCGGCCTGCGCCGCGGCCGACTCGAACATCGTCACGAGCGGCTCGGTGACCTCCGGCAGGTCGACGGGCTCGAAGCGCGACGAGATGCCGCCGGCCTCGAGCCGGGAGAAGTCGAGCAGGCTGTTGACGAGCTGCAGCAGCCGCTGCCCGTTGCGGTGGATGACCTCGAACCGTTCCCGCTGCGGGTCGTCGCCCGGCAGCGACGGGTCGTTGATCGCGTCGGCCGCGGGGCCAAGCAGGAGCGTCAGCGGGGTCCGGAACTCGTGGCTGACGTTGGTGAAGAAGTCCGTCTTGGCCTGGTCGAGCCGGGCGAGCGTCTCGGCCCGACGCTTCTCACTCGCCAACGTGCGGGCCGCCGTGATGGACGCCGCCAGCTGCCCCGCCAGCAGCTCGACGAAGCCGGTGTAGGCCGCATCGGCCGGCCGGTGACGGCTGAGCCCCACGGCCAGGAAGCCATAGGGACGCGGGGACGCGCCGCCGCCCAGCGGGACGAGGAGCGCCTGGTTCGGCGGTTCATCCCACCGCCCGGGCGGCAGCCCGGAGGACTCCGGCAAGTCGACCAGCACGCCGTCGCCGTCCAGCACCTCGGCGACCTGCCAGGGCGCGGACGGATCGTCGACCGAGATCTCCGGCGGCGCCAGCGGGTGGTCGTCGCCGATACCGGTGCAGCTTGCGCGGCGCAGCACGGCTCCACCGGCGTCCAGCAGGTACACCAGGCCGAACGGCAGCGACAACGGATCGGCCTCGATCTGCTCGCCGGCCGCGGCGATCGCCTCGGTCTCGGTCAGCTGTCCCGTGGTGCGTGCGGCCAGATCGCGCAAGGCCGTCATGCGGCGCGACGAGATGACCTCCTCGGTCACCTCGCTGACGACGCACAGCATGCCCTCGACGTGTCCGTCGTCCGCGGACAGCGGGCTGTAGGAGAACGTGTGATAGGTCTCCTCGGTGAATCCGCTGCGCTCGAGCATCAGCAGGAGCGACTCGTCCCACGTGGCGGTGCCGGTGCTCATGACGGTCTGGATCCGCGGACCGATGTCGCCCCAGATCTCCGACCACACCTCCGACGCGGGTCGCCCCAGCGCCCATGGGTACTTCGAGCCCAGCGTGTCTCGGCGGTAGGAATCGTTGCAGAAGAACGTCAGCTCGGGCCCCCACGCCATCCACATCGAGAACTTCGAGCTAAGCAGGATGCGCACGGCGGTCTTGAGACTCTGCGGCCACGCGTCGGGCGGCCCCAGCGGTGTCGCGTCCCAGTCGACGGCGGCGAGATCGCGACCGACTTCGCTGCTGCTCCAGGTGCTCGGCATCTGCCGCCCCTCCGCCCGAGTCGTGGTGTGTGCGGCACGATTATGCCCAGTGCGACGATCCGGCGCTCGGGGCGGCGCCCGCGACACGCGACTTCTCGTCGCCGCGGACCGGTTTCGCGATGCCGCCGCCGGGGTACCCCGGCCGGACACGGAGGACGAGCTTCCGTCCGAGAGGGGTCTTCATGGGTCGCTACCAGCTGCGCGAGGACGACGGCGCCGTCGTCGCCGAGGAGTCCTTCGACTCGTTCGAGGAGGCCAACGCCTGGTCGATCGAGCAGGACGCGAAGCCCGGGTGGACGCTCTACCAGCAGATCGCCGGCGACTGGACGCCCGCCCGCTTCGACCCGTCGTAGCTCAGTGGTCGCGCAGGGCCTCGACCAGCTCGGCCTTCTTCTTGCCCGAGTAGTTCGACAGCCCGAGCTCCTTGGCACGCTTGCGCAGCTCGGCGACCGTCCAGTCGTCGTACGACCCCGACCGGCCGCCCTTCGCGGCCACCGACGACTTCGAGCGGCCCTTCTGCGCGGCGGCATTCGAGATGCGGGCGGCCTTCTCCTTCGACGCTCCCTCCTCGCGCAGGTCCTCGTACATGTCGGGCTTCTTCAGGCTGGGATTGCTCGTGGACTTCTTGCTCGCGGGCATGGCGCCTCCTCCATCGACTCGTCACGATCACCCAGCGGCGTACCCCGCAGCGCGGCCGATACGCGCCGGACCCGACGATCGGCACCACCACTAGCAGCACCCCGAGGGGGCCATCCATGACATCCACACGACAGGTGGGGGTCGAGGAGGAGATGTTCCTCGTCGACCCGCGCACCCGGTTGCTGCTCCCGGCATCGGAGCGGGCCGTGCACGCCGCGCCCGGCGACGACGAGGTCGAGCAGGAGCTCTTCCTGCAGCAGATCGAGATCCAGTCCGACCCGCACGAGCGCATGACGGACCTGCTCCCCGACCTGCAGGCGTCGCGCCGCACCGCGCTCGACGCCGCGGAGGCCGTGGGCGCGCGCCTCGCCGCGATGCCGGTCGCGGTCCTCGCCACCGACGACGAGGCAGGCGTGGTGACGCCCAAGCAGCGCTACCAGCGGATGGTCACGCGGTTCGGCCGGGTCGGCGAGCGGGCGCTCGCGTGCGGCACCCACGTGCACGTCGACGTCGCCGACGACGAGGAGGGCGTCGCTGTCGTGGATCGGCTCGCACCGTGGCTGCCGCTCGTCCTGGCCCTCTCGACCGGGTCGCCGTTCCACGCCGGTTCCGACACCGGCTACGCCAGCTGGCGCGCCGAGCTGTGGGAGTCGTGGCCGACCGCGGGGGCCGTCGAGCCGTTCGGCGACGCCGTGGGCTATCACCGCGCCGTCGCGGCCGTCATCGACGCGGGCGCGGCTCTCGACGAGGGGATGATCTACTTCGACGCGCGGCTGGCGCGGTCGTTCCCGACGGTCGAGATCCGCGTGGCCGACGTCTGCGCGGACCTCTCCGACACGCTTGTCGTCGCCGCGACGCTGCGCGCGCTGGTCGACACCTGCGCCGGCCGGTGGCACGACGGCGAGCCCTTCACGCCGTGGCGGGTCGAGCTGCTGCGCGCGGCCCGCTGGCGGGCCCGTCGCGACGGCCTGGGGGGCTCGCTGATCGACCCCTCGCTCGGACGCCTCACGTCCGCCCGGCACGCCCTCGACTCACTGCTGCAGGCCATCGGCCCGGCGCTCGACCGGCACGGCGACCGCGAGCTCGTCGAGCAGGGCCTCGAACGCCTGCTGACCGACGGCACGGGAGCCGATCGTCAACGCTCCCTCGCCGGTGAGCGTCTGGACCTGGTAGCCGTCGTGGACGACGTCGTCGCCACGACCGAGCGATCCGCCCGCGCGTGACAGCGCGCGCCCTTTTCAGGAAAGTTTCAGGTTTCCGGGGTTGAACCGCGGCTGAGCGCTGCCTATAACTATTCGTAGTTGAGCCAGGTCGGCTCAACGTCACTGAGAGGAGATCCTGTTATGAACTCGATGACCTTTGATCCTTTCGGCGAGCTCGACCGTCTCGCGAGCGGGTTGACCCAGCTGCGCACGGGACCCCGGGCGGTGCCCGTCGACCTGGTCAAGGACGGCGACCGCTACCTGCTGAACGCCGATCTGCCGGGCGCCGACCCCGGTTCGATCGACATCGACCTGGACGGCCACGTCCTGACGATCCGCGCCGAGCGCACCCCCGCGGCGCACGACGGCGCCCAGTGGATCGCGCAGGAGCGTCGCGCCGGCAGCTACGTCCGGCAGTTCACGCTCGGTGACGGCCTCGACACCGAGCGCATCTCCGCGACCTACGACAACGGCGTCCTGTCGCTGGTGATCCCCGTCAGCGAACGGGCCAAGCCCCGCAAGATCGCGCTGAGCACGGCGGACGAGCCCGCCTCGATCACCGCGTGACCCGAACGGGCTGACCCGGACGGTCCGACGACCGCCGCGGTGCCTCGCACCGCGGTGGTCGTCTGCGTCTCACCGCCGTCAGGGCTGACCGGACCACTGCTGATCGTCCCGACTCTCGTCGGTCGCCGCCAGCTCGTACGACCCGTCCGACCCGCGCCGCACGAGCCCCCGTCGCTCGAACTCGTCGAGCCAGCCGCCCATCGGCCACGTGCCCCACCGCTCGTGGAACAGCCGCGCGTTGCGGACGATGTCGTCGACGTGCTCCAGCGGCGGCGAGCTGACCGGGTGGTGCTGGTGGAACGCCTCGGCATCGCGCACCCAGGCCAGCACGGTGCCGGCGGCCTGCGCCCGGAGCGCGAAGTCGGTGTCCTCCCCGCCGTAGCCGAGGTACGCCTCGTCGAAGCCCCCGATGTCGAACCACGTGTCGCTCGCGACCGCGAACGACAGCGACCAGAACAGCTCATAGCCCTCTCGGCTGCGCTCGACCGTGCCGGGCGGCGGGAGCGGACGGGCCGCATGCGGCTCGCCCAGCGACGGCAGATCGTCCAGCGGGTACCCGCCCGGCGGCGGAGGTGGCAGGTACGACACCGGCCCGCACAACAGGTCGCGCGACGTCGCCGGATGGATTGCGGCGTCCTCGTAGGCGCGCACCAGGCCTGGGCCGGGGATGCAGTCGACATCGAGGAACACGAGCACCGTCGCACCGCCGGCGATCGCGGTCTGCGCGCCGATGTTGCGGGCCCGGGCCAGCGGCAGGTGCCCGTTCTCGCGGGGCACGTGGATGACCCGCCGCGGGAACGGATCCCGGCCGGCCAGGTCCGCGATCGCCGGATCGTCCATCGCGACGACGACGTGGACGTCGGGCAGGCGCGTGGAGCGGAGCAGGCCGGCCTCCTGCAGGGCCAGGTGATCGTGGCGGCCGTGGACGATCGTGACTACCGCGAGGGTCACGGCAGCCTCAGCGGGGCGCGGGCGAGCTCCTCGTGGATGACGTCGGCGACGCGCCGGGCGCCCCCGCCGTCGTTCCACCCGGACCAGCCGGATCCGTCGAGCGCCGCGGTCCGATCGAGCAGGTCGGCCCAGCCCGCGGCGGGCAGCTCGGGACGCACGACGACCGGGAACCGGCCGTCGGTGGCCAGCACCGCCGCCATGGCGTCCTGCTCGCGGAAGGGACGCGGCTGCGGCACGACGATCGCGGGTCGGCGGGCCGCGGCGACCTCGGCGATCGCGTTCTGCCCGGCATGCGTGACCACGACGTCGGCGGCGCACATGAGCTCCCACGGGTCGTCGACCCAGAGCCCCGCGGGGCCCAGCACGTCCCAGCGCCACCCCGGCGTCTGCGCCCGGGCGGCGGCGAGGTCCCAGCCGTCACCGTCCGCGTCACCCGCGCCGGACAGCACCAGCACCCTGCGCCGGTCATCGGGACGGGGCGGGCGGGTCGGCTCGCGTCCGTCGAAGCGCGACAGGCCGCCGACGCACGTCATGCGGTCGCGGTGCACCTCGACGCCGTTGACCATGCCGGTGACGTCCGCGGGCCACGGGGCGACGACGCGGCGGGCCACGGAGTGGACCAGGTCGTGGGCTGAGTCGCGGCGGTCGCCGGGCAGGACCATCGTGACGACCGGCGTGCCGTGCAGGCGAGCCAGCAGCGACACCTCGACGGACACGTCGACGACCATCAGCGCCGGCTCGACATCGGCGATCCACGAGGAGATCTCGGCCATGCGCGCGGTCAGACCGGCGTCCATCTCCGGCACCCAGTGCAGACGCCCGTGGGCGCTGGCGTCGACCGGCTCGGGGCCCTCGTCGTCGCGGGGCAGCACCATCCAGGGGCCGATCCACTCCGGCGGCCGGGGCAGCGAGCTCATGCCCACCACCATCGCGTCCGTCGCGGCGGCCACCGAGATCGCGCGGTGCAGATGACCTCGACCGTGGTGATGCACGTAGTAGCCGATCACGCCGCGACCTCCCCGTGCGTCACGCGCCGATAGACGGCCTCGTACGCCGTCACCATCCGGTCGACGCTGTGGTGCCGGACCGCGTGCTCGCGCACGAACCCGCGGTCGGCACCGCGTGCCGCATCGATCGCGGCGGCCAGCGCGGAGACGTCGTCCGGGGCGGCCAGCGAGCCCGTGCCGTCGGCCACGATCTCGGCGAGCGCACCGCGACGGAACGCCGCGACGGGGGTGCCGCAGGAGAGCGCCTCGGCCGCCACCAGGCCGTACGGCTCGTCCCACGCGGGGGACACGACGGCCACCGCGGCCCGGCCCACGAGCTCCAGCAGGTCGTCCGTGGCGAGGTGGCCGAGGTAGCGGACCCTCGGCCCGAGCAGCGGTGCGATCTCACGGATGTAGTACGCCTCGTCCTGGCACGGGCCGGCGAGGTCGATGCTGACGCCCGCCTCGAGCGCCGCGCGGATCGCCATGTGCGGCGCCTTCTCCGGCACGACGCGTCCCGTCCACACCGCGCGGGTGCCGCCGGGGCCGGCGCGCCACCGGTCGGTGTCGACGCCGTTGAGCACGACCTCGGCTTGGACGGCGTGGCCCCACGCAGCGGCGGTGTGGCTGCTGACCGCGACGAACGTCGTCCGTCCCGGACTGATCGTCAGGGCCGACTCGAGCCATGGGACGGGCGGGGTGTGCAGGGTCGAGACCATGGGGAGTCCCACGAGCCCGGCCATCGCGATCGGCAGGTGGTGCAGGGAGTTGTTGTGGATCAGGTCGAAGCGGTCCTTCCCCGTGCGGGCGAGCTCCATCATGAGCGACAGGTACGCGTGGTGCTCCTGCATCCACACATCGGGCATCGCGTGCACATCGCGTCGCGCCACCTCGCTGGGCTCGAACGTGGGCACCGCGAGCTCCTCGACGTTCAGCCGGGGGTCGGAACCCGGCGCGGCGAAGACGCTGACCCGATGCCCGCGGCGGATGAGATTCTCCGCGAGCATCGCGGTGTGGGCCTCGAGCCCGCCGTGGAAGGGCTCACGTACCGGGAAGCGGCTGGAGGCGATGAGGCAGATCCTCATTCGCGGACGAGTCGGGTGTAGAGGTCCCGGTGCACCGCCGCGATCGCGTCGCGCTGGCGGCGCCGCTCGGCCAGGTCGGCGAACGGCGCGGGCCGGTCGTACGCCGCACGCACCGCGGCCACGAGCGAGTCCTCGTCGTACGCCGTCTCGGTCAGGAGGTAGGGATGGACCGGCGCCTGGTCGGCGTAGTGACCGCACGTCGGGGCGACGATCGCGGTGCCGAGGTCGCGGCACGCCTCGAGCCAACCCGAGTGCGTCCCGTGGCGGTACGGCAGAACCGATGCGTCGAGACTGCCCAGGTACGTCCAGAGCTCGTCGTCGGTGAAGAAGTCGTGGATGCGCAGGTCGACCGCGGGACCGAGCTCGGCCAGCAGGCCGGCTAGGCGCGCGTCGTACCTGTCGCCGCCGGGCTCGAGGACGTCGCGGTGGCCGTTGACCTGCAGGACGGCGTCCGGCAGCTCCCGCACGGCGCGCACGAGCCCGGGCAGGATCGCCTCGGCGTCCATGCACGCGCGCAGGCTCTTCACGTGCAGCCCGACCCGGAACGGCTCGCGGCGCTTCGCACGCTCTCGGCGGATGCCGGCCGCGACGTCGAGATCGACGACGTGCGGGTGCGGCACGACGAGGGCCGTGCGTCCCCAGCGCCGGTGGATCTCACGGGCCGCCCCGTCGGTCAGCGTGATGAGCTCGTCGGCCGCGGGCACCAGCACGCCGAGCTGCGCGTCGTGCGGACGCCGGTCGGTGTGGTGGGGGTTCCGCAGGTCGTGGACCGTGAACACGAGCGGCTTGCCGGCCTCACGCAGGGCATCGACGACATCGCGCAGCTCGGCCGGGGTGCGGGCGTCGAAGCCGAAGTGGACGTGGAACACGTCGAACTCGTCGGCGTGCTGCGCGATCCAGCCCGGGTCGAGCATCGCCGGCGGCCACCACTTTGACTGCGCCGTCCCACGTCCGGACGGAGACGGGTCTGCGAGCCTCACGACGGCGTCGTCCACCGCATCGACACCCGTCGGCGAGAGGTGCCGGACGTAGACGTGGGACGAGGGGACGGACGCGATCCGCAGGCGCGACCGCGCCGGCGCGCGGAGGTCACGGAGGGCAGGCTGCAGCATGGTGCCCTTTCCATTCGGAGGGGGAGCGACCTTCTGCACTCACCGGTGATCTACCCCGTTGCGCCCCCGCCAATCGACCGCCGGGGGCGCGCTTGAGCCGTGCCGTACGGGGCACCCTGTCCGCCATGAGCGACACCAGCGCCCGACGCCTGACCACCGGACCGTGGAGCGCCGTGACGCTCCCCGTGGCGCTGTTGCGGGACGGCTACCTGTTCTGGGAGGGCCGGCGGCGGCGCACCGGCGGCGAGACCGTGCAGGCTCGCCTGCTGACCGAGCGCGCTACGGCGGTCAGGGGCGCGGACGCCGCCCACTTCTTCTACGGGGACTTCTTCGACGGGGAACGGGCGACCGAGCGCTCGTCGGCCCTGCCCATGACGCAGGTCGGGGCGCTGTTCGGGCGCGGGCCGGTGCACACCCTCGACGGGGCCCAGCACGCGCACCGCAAGGCGGTGTTCAACGGACTGCTCGGCGCCGAGGCTGCCCGGGACGTCACGACCGGTCTCGCCGCCCGGTGGGACGAGCGGGCACCACGCTGGTCCGGCGCCGTCGACGTGTTCGACGAGATCGGGCCGATGCTGCTCGAGGTGGGCTGCGACTGGGCCGGGATCCCGCTCGCCGACGACGAGATCGCCGGCCGGACGCGCGACATGCTCGCCATGGTCGACGGCTTCGGTGCGCCCTCCGGGCGTCAGCTCCGGGCCCGCCGCGCGCGCCGGCGGACGGATGCCTGGAGCCAGGCCCTCGTGGAGGAGTCACGCCGCTCCCCCGCCGACGCCGGCCCGCCCCGACCGCTCGACGTCGTCGCCCGCCACCGCGACGAGCACGGCCGGTTGCTGCCGGCCCACACCGCCGCGGTCGAGGTCGTCAACCTGATCCGTCCGCTCGTGGCGGTCAGCTGGCTCGTCGCCGGCCTGTTCGAGGCACTCGACGTCCACCCGCGCACTCGCGACGACGTCCTGGCCGAGCGCGTGTCGACGACCAACGTGGCGCAGGAGGTGCGTCGCACGTACCCGTTCGTCCCGTTCCTGGCGGCCCGCGCGACGCGCGACCTGTCGTGGGACGGCGTGGCCATCCCGGCCGGGACGCTCGTCGTGCTCGACGTGTGGGGCACCAACCACGACCCGCGCATCTGGCGCGACCCCGACGCCTTCGACCCGAGCCGGTTCCAGCGCACCCCCGTCACGCCGTACAACCTGGTGCCCCAGGGCGGCGGGTCGCGCGAGGGCGGGCACCGCTGCCCCGGCGAGGACGTCACGCTCGCGGTGCTCGGGACGCTCGTCGACCGGGTGGCCGCCCTGCGGTATCGCGTCGTGGGTCCCCGCGCTCAGCTGCGCCGCATGCCGCCCCGCCCCCGCCTCCTCGTCCACGCCGGCCGGTGACCTTCCCGCTTTCACCGCCCCTTTTCGCCGAATGGTGCATTGCGGACGTTTTTGGACGGCGTGTCGGTCCGAAATGCGCCACTCGGGACGGTGTTTGCACCACTCGCCGAGATCATCGCGGCCAGCGGTGCCGAACGACGCCTCGAGACCCGCTGATCGAGTGCGTCGACAGCGCCCTGACGGGGTACGAGCACCAGGACGTCGTCACCGAACCGAAGGATCTCGCGATGAAGCTGCAACGCCCCTGGGTCAGCATCCCCGCCACCGACAAGCTGGGCGCGACGCGCGGCTCGTGGTGGAAGTCGATGGTCGTCATCGGGGTGGCCGTCGTGTTCGTGGTCGTCGTGCTGGTGCTCGTGGACACCGATCACCTGTCGCGGGGCTGGGCCTACGCATGCCTGCCCATCGCGATCGTGGCCGCCGCCGCCTCGCGCGTGCTGACGATCTTCAAGGCGGCCGCCGAGGACAAGGACCACACCCAGCCGTGACCGCCGCCGGACGTCCCCGTGGTCACGTGACGTCGAAGCCGAACGGCGCCTCACGGCTGACCGCGCTCGCGTACTCCGCGAGCTGCTCGCCGGTGAGCCGGACCCCGATCGTGCCGAAGGCGTCCTGGGCCTGCTCGGCGATCGCCTGCACCGACTGACCGGCGCACTTCGCGCGGACCTCGGAGTCCACCTCGTCGACGCGCACGGCGATGTCACGCTGCACCTCGTCGATGCCGTCGGGCTCGAACTCGATCCTGGTCTTGTCCATCGTGGGACTCCCTGCGCTCGGCCGGCGTCGTCGCCGGGCGGCCGGGTCGTACCCCCGCGCTCTCGGAGCCAAACCGCGTAGCGTGTCGCCATGGCCGACGACTCGCTGCTGACCGACGCGGCGCGCGACCTCTACGGCGGACCCGTGGCCCAGTTCATCGGCGCGCGCAACGCCCGGGTCAGGGACCTGAAGAAGGACGGGCACGGCGCTGTCGCCGCCCAGGTCGCCGCGTTCAAGAAGCCCAGCGCCGGCGCCGATGCGGTCAACCGGCTGATCCGTGCGGACGGCGACCTGGCCGACGACATCGCCGATCTCGGCCGGCGGCTCCGGGCCGCGCAGTCCGCATCGGAGGCGGCCGAGCTGCGGGCGCTCGACCAGGAGCGCCGGGCGCTCGTCGTCAGGGCCCGGTCGGCGGCGCGGGAGCTCGACGACTCGCTGACCGCCGCGTCCCTCGACCACGTCGAGCAGACCGTCTGGGCCGCGATCGTCGACGCGACCGCAGCGGCCATCGTGCTGAGCGGGGCACTGGTGCGACCGCTGTCACCGGGCGGATTCGGCGAGGTCGACACGACGGACGCCTCGGCCGTCGCGGTCGAGGCCGAGCCGGAGCAGACGGCACCGCGGCGTCGTCCCGCTCCGCGTGCCTCCTCCCGTCCGGCGGCCGACCAGGGTGCCGACGCCGCGGCCGAGAAGCGCGCGCGGGTCGAGGCCGAGCGGGCGCGCGCCGAGGCCGAGGACGCCGTCGCGACCGCGCAGGAGATGAGCCGCGCCGCGCAGGACGCCGTCGAGGCGGCCACGAAGGACGCCGACGAGGTCCAACGCCGACGGGCCGATCTCGAGCAGGAGCGCGACGAGCTGCGTGAACGCCTCGCGGAGGTCGAGCAGGCGTTGCGGGACTCCAAGACTGAGATCACCGAGCGGGCCGCCGCCCTCCGCGTCGCCGAACGCCATCGCCGCTCGGCCGCCGCCGACGTCGACCGAGCCGTCCAGCGCCTCGACCAGCTCTGAGGGTCCCTGGCCGGTGGATCGCCTAGGCTCGTGGCGAATTCACGACGAGCGAGGAGACGGCGATGGTCACGTTCCGCACGACGCTGCTGAGCATCGGCAACAACGTCGGCATCGAGGTGCCGCCCGACATTCTCCTCGGCTTCGGCGCGGGCAAGCGGGTGCCGGTGACCGTGACGCTGAACGGCCACTCGTACGCCTCGACCGTCGCGAGCATGGGCGGACGATTCCTGGTCCCGGTGTCCAAGGCCGTGCGGGAGGCGGCCGGCGTGGCGGGAGGCGAGTCGCACGACGTGACGCTCGAGCACGACATCTCCTCCCGCATGCCGGACGTCCCGGACGACCTCGCCGCGGCCCTCGACGCCGCAGGTGCCAGACCGGCCTTCGACGCGCTGGCGCCCAGCCGATCCAAGGAACACGTCCGGGCCGTGACCGAGGCGAAGGCTGCCGACACGCGTGCCCGCCGCGTGCAGAAGGTCGTCGACTCCTTGACGTCCTGAGACGCGCGGTCGAGGGCTCCGTCAGCCGCGCGCGGTGAGACGGTGCAGCTGCGTGACGTGCTCGGGCTGCAGCTCGGCGAGCGTGCTGACGCCGAGCAGGCGCATCGTACGCTCGATGTCCTTGCGCAGGATCTCGATCGTGCGGTCGACGCCCCGGCGTCCGCCGGCCATGAGGCCGTAGAGGTACGCGCGGCCGATCAGGGTGAAGTCGGCGCCCATCGCGATCGCCGCGACGATGTCCTGGCCCGACATGATGCCGGTGTCGAGGTGGATTTCCAGCGAGTCGCCGACCGCGGCCTTGACGTCGGGCAGCAGGTGGAACGGGACGGGCGCCCGGTCGAGCTGACGTCCACCGTGGTTCGACAGCAGGATCGCGTCCATGCCCATCTCGGCGAGCTTACCTGCGTCCGCGACGTTCTGGATGCCCTTGACGACGACCTTGCCGTGCCACTGGTCGCGGATCCACGCGAGGTCGTCGAAGGTCACGGTCGGGTCGAACATCGTGTCGAGCAGCTCGGCGACCGTGCCGGACCACTTGTCCAGCGACGCGAACGCCAGCGGCTCGGTCGTCAGGAAGTTGATCCACCACGCGGGGCGCGGGATCGCGTTCAGGACGGTCTTGGGCGACAGCGTCGGCGGGATCGTCATGCCGTTCCGCGTGTCACGCAGACGCGCACCGGCGACGGGGACGTCGACCGTCACGAGCAGCGTGTCGAAGCCGGCCTTCGCGGCGCGGTCCACGAGCGCCATCGAGCGGTCTCGGTCCTTCCACATGTACAACTGGAACCAGTTGCGCCCCTCGGGGGTCGCCGCGGCGACGTCCTCGATCGCCGTCGTGCCCATCGTCGACAGCGCGTAGGGGATGCCGGCGGCCTCCGCCGCGGTCGCTCCGGCGATCTCGCCCTCTGACTGCATCATCCGGGTGAAGCCCGTCGGGGCGATGCCGAAGGGCAGGGCCGACCGGACGCCCAGCACCTCCACCGAGGTGTCGACGACGGACACGTCGCGCAGGATCGAGGGGTGGAACGTGATGTCCTCGAACGCCTGGCGCGCGCGGCCGAGCGACAGCTCCTGGTCCGCGGAGCCGTCGGTGTAGTCGAACGCCGCCTTCGGGGTGCGGCGCTTCGCGATCGCCCGCAGGTCGTAGACCGTCAGTGCCTGCTCGAGCCGCCGCGTGGTCGGGTTGAGCGTCGGCTTCTTGAACTTCAGGAGCGGCAGGAAGTCACGGGGACGGGGAAACCGGCGGACCTGACGGACGGGCTGGCGGACGGGCTGCTGGGACATGAGGATCCTGGGGGCTGCGAAGGGCGAAGCATGTGGTCGGACCACACACTACCGTGTGGTCCGACCACAGGCGCCCGCGCGTGTAGATTGACCCCGTGACGAGTGCCCAGCCCTATCTGCGGGTCATCGACGACATCGAGGCGTCCATCATGAGCGGCGCCCTCACGGTCGGTGACCGGCTCGAGAGCGAGCGCGCGCTGGCCGAGCGGCTCGGCGTCAGCCGCAGCTCGGTGCGCGAGGCGATCCGGACGCTGTCGACGCTGGGCGTCGTCCGCAGCTCGGTCGGGTCCGGCCCGCAGGCCGGCGCGATCCTGATCTCCGACGTCGAGCTCGGCTGGACGTCTGCCCTGCGGCTGCACGTCGCGATGCGCTCGCTGCCGGTCGGCGACATCGTCCGGACGCGCGTCATGCTCGAGGCGGGCGCCTACCGCGACGTCCACCAGCCGGTGCCCCGCGAGCGGCTCGCGGCAGCCCACGACCTCATCGACGTCATGGACGCGTCCCAGGGACCGCAGTCGTTCCACCACGCCGACCTGGCGTTCCACCTCGAGCTCGTCAAGCTGTCGGGCAACACCGTCGCGGCGATGCTGCTGTCGAGCCTGCGCGCCGCGATCGAGGGCTACGTCGCGGCCTCGTTCGACAGCCGCGACGACTGGGGAGACGTCGCGGTGACACTGCAGTGCGAGCACCGCGAGCTCGTCGCGGCGCTCGAGGCCGGCGACGGGGAACGTGCCGCGGGCGCCGCGGCACGTCACATCCTGGGCTTCGCCCGCGGCGCCGCGCTGCTCTGACCCGAGATCGCGTCCCCGGCCACCGCATGCAGCGCCTCACGGCACGCCACGACGGCGGGCTGTCGCGCCGACGCGATGCGGGCGGAGGTGAAGATCGTCCGGCTGGGCGCACCTGGGAGGTCGAGCAGCCGCACGGACGGCTCGCGACCCAGCCAGAGCAGGTCAGGGAGCAGCGCAACGGCATTGCCCGACTCGATGAGGCGGATCTGAGCCTGCAGGTCGGCGGTCTCGAAGCGGACGTCGGGCTCGAACCCGGCCACCCGGCACGCCTGCTCGGCGAAGTGCCGCGACGCGACGCCGGGCGGCTCCATGACCCAGGGCAGTCGCGAGGCCTGTGCGATGTCCGTGATCTCGGGGCCGCCGGCCGCCGCGGGCGGCACCGCGAGCCGGATCGTGTCGGACGTCAGGGCCACGCGGTCGAGCTCGACGTGCCGCGGCGCCGCATGACCCGGGTACTGCTCGGCGATCACGAGATCGAAGTCGCGGGCCCACGTCTCGTACAGCGCCGACTCGGGCTCGCGCTGCGTCATCGTGACGCGAAGGCGTGGATGATCGCGCGCCAGCCGGCTGAGCGTCTCGGGCATCAGCGCGAGGGCAGCCGACTGGAAGACGGCGATGCGGATGGTCCCCGTCGCCTCGTCCAGCGAGGCGGCGAGATCGGTCTCGGCCTGCTCGAGGCGCTGCAGCACCGCGCCGGTGTGCTCGACCAGGATCTGTGCCTGGGGCGTGAGCTGGACGCCTCGTCCGGACTTGCGCAGGAGCTCGACCCCGACCTCCTTCTCCAGCAGCGTCAGCTGCTGCGAGATCGAGGACGGGCTCTGATGCAGCGCTGCGGCCACGCCGGCGAGTGTGCCGCGCACCTCGACCTCGCGCAGCAGGCGGAGCCGTCTCACGTCCAGCACAGCGCATCCCTTCGATAAGTAGAATCGACGATTACTCGTCAACAAACAACGCTTTACCTTATCGGATCCGGTGCGCACACTGGCCGCATGCCCGACATCGCCGACGCCGTCCCCCCGACCGACGCTGCGCACCACGATCTCGCGGACGAGACCGTCGCACTCGTGCGTCGGTGGTTGACCGAGTCGGCGAAGATCCCCGCCGATGCCTCGGCGTCGCAGCTGGCCGGGCTGTTGAAGGACCCGCGGGGGCTGCCGTTCACGGTCGGCTTCATCGACGGCGTCATCCGCCCCGAGGACGCCTCGGTCGCCGCCCGGAACTTCGCCGAGCTGGCCAAGGACATCCCCGCCTTCCTGCCCTGGCACCTGCGCACGGGCGTGCGGATCGGCGCCGCCGTGGGCCTCGTCGTACCGGGTCTCGTCATCCCCGTCGTGCGGCGGGCTCTGCGCTCGCTCGTCGGGCACCTGATCGTCGACGCCCGCGACCGCCGGCTCGGCAGGGCCATCGCGAAGATCAAGCAGCGCGGCGTCCGCCTCAACCTCAACCTGCTGGGCGAGGCCGTGCTGGGCGAGCGCGAGGCGGCCCGCCGCCTGGACGGCACGCACGAGCTGCTGGCCCGGCCCGATGTCGACTACGTCTCCATCAAGGTGTCGTCGACCGTCGCCCCGCACTCGGTGTGGGCGTTCGACGAGGCCGTCGCGGACGTCGTCGAGCGACTCACTCCGCTGTTCGAGCGTGCCGCCGCCGCGCCCACCCCGACGTTCATCAACCTCGACATGGAGGAGTACCGCGATCTGGACCTGACGATCGCGGTGTTCACCACGATCCTCGACAAGCCGCACCTGCGCGGCCTCGAGGCCGGCATCGTGCTGCAGGCCTACCTGCCCGACGCCGTCGACGCCATGATGCGGCTGCAGACGTGGGCCGCGGCCCGCCGCGCCGCGGGCGGCGCCGGCATCAAGGTCCGTGTCGTCAAGGGCGCCAACCTGCCGATGGAGCGCGTCGAGGCCTCGCTGCACGACTGGCCGCTCGCGACGTGGAGCACCAAGCAGGACTCCGACACCAACTACAAGCGCGTCATCGACTACGCCCTCGACCCCGAACGCGTGAAGAACGTGCGGGTCGGCGTCGCCGGGCACAACCTGTTCGACCTCGCCTTCGCATGGCTCCTCGCGGGGCAGCGCGGGGTCCGCGACGGCATGGAGTTCGAGATGCTGCTCGGCATGGCACAGGGCCAAGCCGAGGTCATCCGCTGCGACGTCGGCGGCCTGCTGCTGTACACACCCGTCGTGCACCCGGGCGAGTTCGACGTCGCGATCGCGTACCTGATCCGCCGCCTCGAGGAGGGCGCAAGCCACGACAACTTCATGTCGGCCGTGTTCGACCTGCACGAGGACGAGGCGCTGTTCGAGCGCGAGAAGGGCCGCTTCCTGGCCTCGCTCGACGCGCTCGACACCACCGTCCCGTTGCCCCGTCGAACGCAGAACCGGCTCGAGGCTCCCTCTCCCCTCGTCGATCCGGGACCGACCGGCTTCGCCAACGCCGTCGACACCGACTCGTCCCTCCCGGCGAACCGCCGCTGGGGTCGCGACATCCTGGCGCGGGTCGCGGGCTCGACCCTGGGGGTCGACCTCGTCGGGCGCCACACCGTCCTGACGGCCGATGCGCTCGACGCCGCGATCACGACCGCGATCGACGGCAGCGCCGCGTGGGGCGCCATGACCGGTGCCGAGCGGGCCGCCGTCCTCGACCGGGCGGCGGACCGCATGGAGGAGCGCCGCGCCGACCTCGCGGAGGTCATGGCGTCCGAGACCGGCAAGACGCTCGACCAGTCCGACCCCGAGATCTCCGAGGCGATCGACTTCGCGCGGTACTACGCGCATCTCGCCCGTGAGCTCGACACGGTCGACGGGGCGGTCTTCGTGCCCGCGGCCCTCACCGTCGTGACCCCGCCGTGGAACTTCCCGGTCGCGATCCCGGCCGGCTCGACGCTCGCCGTCCTCGCGGCCGGCTCCGCGGTCATCGTGAAGCCCGCTCCGCAGGCCGGACGCAGCGGCTCGGTCATGGTCGAGTGCCTGTGGGAGGCCGGCATCCCCCGCGACGTGCTGCAGATGCTGCACCTGACGGAGGACGACCTCGGCACCCAGCTGGTGTCCGATCCGCGCGTCGACCGGGTCATCCTGACGGGGGCGTTCGAGACCGCAGAGCTGTTCCGCTCGTTCCGTCCCGACCTGCCGCTGCTGGCCGAGACGAGCGGCAAGAACGCGATCATCGTGACCCCCAGCGCGGACTTCGACCTCGCGGCCAAGGACGTCGCGCACTCCGCATTTGGGCACGCGGGGCAGAAGTGCTCCGCCGCGTCGCTCGTGATTCTGGTCGGCAGCGCCGCGACGTCGGACCGCTTCCGCCATCAGCTCGTCGACGCCGTGACGTCGCTGCGCGTCGGGCTGCCGTCCGACCCGACGACGCAGATCGGCCCGCTCGTGGAGCCGGCCCGCGGCAAGCTGCTCGACGCGTTGACGACCCTCGCGCCCGGCGAGAGCTGGCTGGTCCGGCCCGAGCGCCTCGACGACGCCGGACGGTTGTGGTCGCCCGGCATCCGGGACGGCGTGGCGCGCGGCTCGCACGTGCACCGCACCGAGTTCTTCGGCCCGGTGCTGGGCATCATGACCGCCGACTCGCTGGAGGAGGCCATCGCGATCCAGAACGACGTCGACTACGGCCTCACCGCGGGTCTGCACTCGCTCGACCCGGCCGAGATCGGCACGTGGCTCGACTGCGTCCAGGCCGGCAACCTGTACGTCAACCGCGGCATCACGGGGGCCGTCGTGCGGCGCCAGCCTTTCGGTGGCTGGAAGAAGTCGGCCGTCGGCGCCGGGTTCAAGGCCGGCGGCCCCAACTACCTCGTGGGCCTGGGCTCGTGGGCGACCGCTCCGGCGTCGGCCGGTACGGCACCCCTGTCGGCCCCGGTCGAGACGCTGCTCGCGGCCTCGCGCGAGCTCCCCGCCGACCGCCACGCCCACCTCGAGCGCTCGTTCGGCAGCGACGCCGTCGCGTGGCGCGACCTGTTCGGCACCGGCACGGACGTGTCCGGGCTGATGGCCGAGCGCAACGTCTTCCGCTACCTGCCCACCGCCGTGCACGTCCGCCTGGCCGAAGGCGCGGACCCGGTGGCGCTGCTGCGCGTGCTCGGGGCGGCGGCGCGGGCCGGCTCGACCGTGTCGGTCTCGAGCGCGGTGGCCCTGCCGGACCCCGTCGCGTCCTCCTGCACCGTCGAGGACGACGCGACGTGGCTCGCGGCGCTGTCAGGTGCATCGCACGAGCGCATCCGCCTGATCGGTGCCTCCGCGGCGACCGTCGCGACGGCGACCGGCGGCCGGCCCGATCTCGCGGTGCACGACCATGAGGTCACCGAGTCCGGACGGATCGAGCTGCTGCCCTTCCTCAAGGAGCAGGCCGTCAGCATCACCGCCCACCGGTTCGGAACGCCCGACCACCTGACGGACGACCTGCTGTAGCCCGTCTCGAGTGGCGCAGAGTGAATCGCGAGTGGCGCAAGATGGACCGACACGCCGTCTCAAAACGTTCGGCTTGCACCACTCGCGGATCCCTTCGTCAGGATCCGCGCTCGGCCTCGTACAGGGCGTACGGATCGTGCAGCTCGCGCCCCAGGACGTCGCGCAGCCAGACGGCGTCGCGGGCGGCGGCCCGCTGCGATGCGTCCGTCCGGCCCTCGCCGGTCAGGTTGGACGCGAAGATGCCGGCGGCCGACCTGGGCAGGAAGTCCTCGTAGACGATCGGCACGAGCGCGCCTCGACCACCGCCATCGCGCACGTAGTACGCGAGATCGGCCGCGTCGAGCCCCTCCTCGGTGTCGGGCAGGCCCGCGACGCCGTGCGCGTCGTACGCCTCCCGGCCCTTCGGCGTCAGCGCCACGCCCCGTTGCTCGACCTCACCGAACCGCACCCGCAGCGAGCTCTCGTGCACGGACCCGTCGGGCTCGCGGAACGCCCGCGGCTCCGCGAGCGCCCGGAACGAGGTCTGGCGCAGCAGGACGTCGGGCTGCCCGTCCGCGGTGCGCGGAGGCCCCTGGATGCGGTCGATCATCTCGACCCCGCGCGACTCCATGCGGCGGTACAGCTCGTCGATGTCGAGCACGCGGGGAGTCAGGTGGTTGATGTGGGTCGAGGACACGCCGCCGATGTCGGCAGCCACGCTCGAGATCGACTCCAGCCGTTCGTACCAGGCGCGGTCGACGGGCTCCGGGGACAGCTCGAACGACGCCGTCGCGAGCGCCAGGAAGCGGTCGGCGTCCGCGCCGTCGAGCCGTCCGTCGCGCTCCATGCGGTCGGCCAGGTCGAGCAGCTCGGCCGGGAAGAGCGTCCGCGCGTCGAGGAACTCGCGCAGCTCGCGCTCGGTGCGCTCGTCGAAGAACCGCCGGTCGTCCACGACGAGGATCGAGGTGAAGACGCGAAACGGGTTGCTGGCGAGCTCGGCCCGGTCGACGGGGCGGAACGCGGTCGAGACGACGGGGATCGGCGGCGTCGCCTCGCGCAGGTCGTAGAACCCGGTGGGGTACATGCCGCACGCCCCGAAGATGCGCGCGACCTCCGCCAGCTCGCGCGGGGTGCCGATGCGGATCGCGCCGTGCCGCTCCGCCGTGACACGCTCGATCGACCCGAGCCGCTCGGCGTCGTCGCGCTGCGCCAGGACGTCGGCGTTGACCTCCTGCGACACCTCGACGAGGGTCGTGTAGGCCGGCACCTCGGTGCCGTAGAGCGTCGAGAGGCTCACCGCGAAGCGGGCCCTCAGCTCGGTCTGTCCCACCGTCGCCGCCATCGCCGACTCCCCCTCACCCGAACTCGACGCCCTGGGCCAGCGGCAGCTCGGTGGAGTAGTTGACGGTGTTGGTGGAGCGGCGCATGTAGGCGCGCCAGGCGTCGGAGCCGGACTCGCGTCCGCCGCCGGTGTCCTTCTCGCCGCCGAAGGCGCCGCCGATCTCGGCGCCGGAGGGTCCGATGTTGACGTTGGCGATGCCGCAGTCGGACCCGATGACCGACACGAAGGTCTCGGCCTCGCGGACGTCGAGGGTGAAGATCGACGACGAGAGCCCCTGCGCGACATCGTTGTGCAGGCGCAGCGCGTCGTCGAGGTCGGTGTACGTCAGCACATACAGCAGGGGCGCGAAGGTCTCGGTCTTCACGATGTCGCTCTGGTCGGGCATGTCGACGATCGCGGGGTGGACGTAGAAGCCACCGTTGTCGACGTCCGCCTGCGTGCCGCCGGTCACCAGGGTGCCGCCGTCGGCCTGCGCCTGGTCGACCGCGGAGCCGAAGGCCTTGAACGCGCCCTCGTCGACCAGCGGCCCGACGAGTGTCGACGCCTCCAGCGGCGAGCCGATCGGCAACGTCTCGTACGCGGCCTTGAGGCGGGTCACGAGGTCGTCCTTGATCGACTCGTGCACGATGATGCGGCGCAGCGACGTGCACCGTTGTCCGGCGGTGCCGACGGCGGAGAACACGATGCCGCGGACCGCGAGGTCCAGATCGGCCGATGGCGCGACGATGGCGGCGTTGTTGCCGCCGAGCTCCAGCAGGGTGCGGCCCAGCCGGGCGGCGACGCGGGGGGCGACCTCCTTGCCCATGCGGGTCGAGCCAGTCGCCGACACCAGCGGGACGCGCGGGTCGTCGACCAGCACCTCACCGATCGTCCGGCCTCCGAGCAGCACCGACGACAACCCGTCGGGCACACCCGCACGCCGTCCGGCCTCGGTCGCCAACGCCTGGCAGGCCAGTGCCGTCAGCAGGGTCTTCTCCGACGGCTTCCAGACCACGGCGTCGCCGCACACGAACGCCAGGGCGGCATTCCACGACCACACCGCGACCGGGAAGTTGAACGCGGAGATGACGCCTGTGACGCCCAGCGGGTGCCACTGCTCCATCATCCGGTGGCCCGGGCGCTCGGTCGCGATCGTCAGGCCGTGCAGCTGGCGTGACAGGCCGACGGCCAGGTCGCAGATGTCGATCATCTCCTGCACCTCGCCGAGGCCTTCTGAGACGATCTTGCCCACCTCGATCGAGACCAGCGCCCCGAGATCGTCCTTGTGCTCGCGCAACAGCTCACCCAGCTCGCGGACGAACTGGCCCCGTACCGGCGCCGGCACGGTGCGCCACTGCTGGAACGCCGCGTGCGCGCGTTCGATGACCTGCGAGGCCTCGTCGGGCGAGTGCGAACGCACCCGTCCCAGCTCGCTGCCGTCGATCGGCGAGACGCACGCGAGGTCACCGTGGGGCGTGAACGGGTCACCCGCGCCCAGGCGGTCGAGGATGTCGCGGGCGAGCTGGGACGTCGTCATGGTGCTGCCTCTCGAGGGGACGTTCGATGCCTCCATGATGGCCCCGGTGAACGACGACTCGGTAGGATGTTAAGCACGACTTAAGACTCGAGCCAAGAACGGGGTGACCATGGCGACCCGACCTCCCGATGCATCGCGGCTCGCGACCCTGGTGCACGTCGCGCGGCACGGCAGCCTGACCGGCGCCGCGCAGGCGATGGGCGTGACGACATCCGCGGTGTCGCAGCAGATGTCGGCGCTCGAGGCCGAGTGCGGGGTGTCGCTCATCGAGCGCCAGTCGCGTGGGGTGACGCTGACCGGCGACGGCCTGGTGCTGCTCGAGCACGCCGAGCAGGTCGTCCGCCACCTCGACGAGACCCAGGCGACGATGGCTCAGCTCAGCGGCGCGCTGGCCGGACGTGTCCGCGTGGCGTCGATCGCGTCTGCCGCCGCGGCGCTGATCCTGCCCGCCTCCCGGGTGCTGGCGACGACGGCCCCCGCCGTCACGATGAGCGTCAGCACCCTCGAGCCGTCGGCGAGCCTCGACGCGCTGATCGACGGCACGATCGACCTGGCGCTCATCGACGTCTACGACCACGTGCCGATCGCGATGCCGTCGCAGCTGCTCGTCGAGGACGTCCTGACCGAGCCGCTGGTGCTGGTGGCGTCCCGTGAGTCGGCGATCCCGACCCGCGCGACGCTGTCGCGCCTCAAGGACGAGCGGTGGGTCATCCCGCCGGCCCACGCGGCGTGCGGCGCCGCGACCCGCCACGCGTGCCGCTCGGCGGGCTTCGAGCCCGACGTCGTGTGGGAGACCGACGACCTGCTGCTGCTCGTCGCTGCCGCGTCCCGCGGGGAGGGCATCGCGCTGCTGCCGCGCCTGGCGGTCGCCGACTCCGTCGCCCCGGTCAGGCTGCGCCGCCTCGTCGATCCCGTGCTGACCCGCCGCCTGCAGGTCGTGACCCGCCACACGACGGCCCGTCGACCCATCGCCCGGGCCCTCATCGATGCGATCCACCACGTGGCCCGCGCGGCGCGGACGGGCCACCGACCTCCCGTCTGATGAGCGAGGGCGCTGGGTACCCAGCGGAAAAGTCTGTTGTGCCTAGCGAAGGAGGAACCATGACCACCGCACGCGACATCATGACCGGCGACGCCGAGTGCGCCGCCGCGAGCGATACCCTCGTCGACGCGGCCCGCAAGATGCGCGACCTCGACGTGGGGGCGTTGCCGATCTGCGGCGACGACAACCGCCTGCAGGGGATGATCACCGATCGTGACATCGTCGTCCGCTGCATCGCCGACGGCGCCGACCCGAGCTCGGTGACGGTCGCAGAGCTCGCGGACGGCAAGCCTGTCACGATCGGCGCCGACGACTCCGTCGAGGAGGCACTGCGCACGATGTCCCAGCACGGCGTGCGCCGGCTTCCCGTGATCGACGGGCACGAGCTCGTCGGCGTCGTCAGCCAGGCCGACGTCGCACGCCACCTGCCCGAGGACGCCGTCGGCGAGCTGGTCGAGGCCATCTCGTCCGCCCCGTCGAGCACCTGACGTCGCACACCGACCACGCCCGGCACGGATCCTGTCGATCCGGGCCGGTCGTGCGTGCGCCGCGGTCGCTCAGACCCGGGCACGCACCCGGTCGACGATGACGGCAAGCACCAGCAGGGCCCCGATGATGATCTCCTGCGTGTAGCTGGCGATGCGGATCAGGTTCATGCCGTTGGACAGGACCACCAGGAACAGGGCGCCGACGGCGACCATGCCGACCTTGCCCTCGCCACCGAAGAACGACGTGCCGCCCAGGACGGCGGCCGCGATCGACAGCACCAGGAACTCCGTGCCGAGATTGGGCTCGCCCGACGCGACCCGGGCGGTCAGCAGCACGGCCGCCACCGAGGTGAGGACACCACTGATGACGAAGGCCAGCACCTTGCTGCGCAGCACCGGCACACCCAGCAGGCGGGCGGCGCTCTCGCCACCGCCCACCGCGTAGAGGTAGTGGCCGAGCGTCGTCCAGTTGAGCAGCACGTACATGCCGAGCAGGGCAGCCGCGGCGAACAGGAACGACAGCGGGAATATCCCGAAGTCGGTGCTGCCCAGCTCGCGGGTGAAGTCCGCCGGGAGGCCCGTGATGGGGCTTCCGCTGGAGATCGTCAGGCCGAGACCGAAGGCGATCGCGCCCGTGCCGATCGTCACGATGAAGCTCGGCACCCCGAACAGCGCGACGACGAAGCCGTTCACGAGCCCCATCACGAGCCCGACGCACAACCCCGCGACCACACCCGCCACGATCGGCGCGAGCCCCTCGCCGCCGACCTCGACCATGACCCACGAGCTGACGACGCTGGTCAGCGCGATGTTCGACGCGACGGACATGTCGATCTCGGCGGTCAGCAGCACCGCCATCTGCGCGAGCGTGACGATCGCGAGGAACGACAGCTGGCGGGCGACGTTCGTCGCGTTGAGGGTTGTCAGGAAGCGCGGCTCGAGGGACGCGAACACGATGACCGCGATCGCGAGCAGCACCGGCAGCAGGCCGAGCTGGAGGGCTCGAGCCGCCAGGCGGGCGCGCCGCGAGCCGGCGGGCAGGACGGGCGCGGTCGGCGCTTCGGCGACGCTGGCTGAGCTGTTCATGTCGGATCACTTTCGCTGTCGGTGGAGTGGAAGAACGCGCTGACGACCCGGTCCTCGGTGCGCTCGTCGCCGGTGAGCTCGGCCACGAGCCGCCCCTCCCGGACGACGTAGATGCGATGGCACATGCCCAGCACCTCCTCGGTGTCGGACGAGATCATGACGACGGCGGCACCGGCTTCGCACAGCGTCCGCATGTGCGCGTAGACGTCGGCCTTCGCACCGACGTCGATGCCGACCGTCGGCTCGTCGAAGATGTGCACCGCAAAGTCCCGCGCGAAGGATCGCGCGAGCAGTGCCTTCTGCTGGTTGCCGCCGGACAGCTCCATGATCGACCGGTCGGCGCGGCCCTTGATGCCCAGCCGGTCGATCGCGTCTCGCTGCCGGGCGGCGCCCGATCGGTGGCTCACGAGCCCCAGGCGCGACATCATGCCGGTCGCGACCGGCGCGAGCGTGATGTTCTCCCCCAGCGACGCCGTGCGCACGAGCCCCTCCGCATGACGGTCGGACGGGTAGTAGATCAGCCCGCGGCGCATCGCGGACGCCGGCGACACCCGGCGCAGCGGCGTACCGTCGACCTCGATGGTGCCGGCCGACATCGGCTCGAGGCCGAAGCAGGCGCGGCCGATCTCGGACTTCCCGGATCCGACGAGTCCGGCGATGCCGACGATCTCGCCGGCCCTCGCCTGGATCGCGACGTCCTGCAGCGACGGGCCGCACAGCCCGTCGATCCGCAGACGGGTCTCGCCCGGGGTCCGCGAGACCGTGGCGAACATCTGGTCGAGGCTGCGGCCGGCCATGAGCCGGACGAGCTGGTCGTCGGTGACCTCGGCCCGGTCGAGCGTCGCGATGAACCGTCCGTCGCGCAGCACCGTGATGCGGTCGGCGAGCTGCTTGACCTCCGCCAGCCGGTGCGAGATGTAGATGATGCCGATGCCCTGCGCGCGCAGCTGGCCCAGGGTCTCGAACAGGCGGTCCGCCTCGCCCGACGACAGGGACGCCGTCGGCTCGTCGAGGATCAGGACCCGTGAGTCGCGGTGCAGCACGCGGGCGATCTCGACGAGCTGCATCTGCGCACGGGACAGACCGGTGACGCGGCGCCGCGGGTCGAGGTCGACGCCGATGCGCGCCAGCGCCGCAACGGCCCCGGCTTGCATCGCGCGCTTGTCCAGCAGGCTGCCGCGGGTCGGCTCCTGGCCCAGGAAGATGTTCTGGGCGATCGTCAGCTGGGGCACGAGGCTCAGCTCCTGGAACACCGTGCCCACCCCGAGCCGGGTCGCCACGGCCGGGGTGAGCGCGGTCTCGACGTGCCCCGCGATCGCTATCGTCCCCGTGTCGGGGCGCACCGACCCGGAGATGGACTTGATGAGCGTGGACTTGCCGGCACCGTTCTCGCCCAGTAGGGCGTGGATCTCGCCGGCCCGCAGGTCGAACGAGACGTCGTCCAGCGCCCGGGCACCTCCGTACGCCTTGCCCAGACCGGTGACCTGGAGGACTGTCCGGTCGGTGTCCACGCTCATCATGATCGACCCGTTCCTACTTCTCGACCCGGAAGACGGGCTTGAAGTCGTCCGGCGCGAACGTGCTGTCCGCGACGAAGTCGCCAAGGTTCGCCG
>JAOPXY010000090.1 GCA_025964895.1 Aeromicrobium sp. | reverse complement strand
GAACGCGGCCGAGGTCGTGGGCGACCAGGCCTGGATCGAGAACGACTTCATCCCGACCGTCGCGCAGCGCGGTGCGGCGATCATCGAGGCGCGCGGCGCGTCCTCGGCCGCGTCGGCCGCCTCGGCGACGATCGACGCCGCCCGCACGTGGCTGACCGGGACGCCCGAGGGCGACTGGGCGTCGATGGCGGTGCGGTCCGACGGCTCGTACGGCATCCCGGAGGGGCTGATCTACTCGTTCCCCGTCACGACCAGCAACGGCGAGTGGGAGATCGTCCAGGGCCTGGAGATCGACGACTTCTCGCGCGCCCGCATGGATGCCACGGCTCAGGAGCTCATCGAGGAGCGCGACGCCGTCACCGAGCTCGGCCTCATCTAGCCTTCTTCACGCCATCTTTCGCCGACGGGGTACTTGTTGCCCCTCGAGGGTGGGGTCCCCCCGCTTGGAGGGAGAGTTGCGGCCCCAGCCGTGGGGCGACAAGTACCCCCTCGAGGGGCGACAAGTACCCCGTCGGCGTTGGGGGGTCAGGGGCGCTGGTTGGGGATGACCGAGGCGAGGACGATGAGCGAGACGCCGAGCGTCGTCATCCAGAACATGTCGAACGCCTTGCCCCGGACACGCAGCATGCCGGTGTGGCGGATCGGGACGACCGACCGCGCCAGGGCGCCGGCGACGAACGCGACACCGATCGCCATGACGCCGACGCGCCACTGCCCCACCCCCACCAGCACGAGACCGACCAGGACCGCCAAGAGCTGCAGCAGGTAGAACTGGGAGCCTCGGCTGCGGGGGGCCTTCACGGGTTCAGGCGCTCCGCGGTGTCGACGACGTTGGCCAGCAGCAGCGCCCGGGTCATGGGCCCGACGCCGCCCGGGTTCGGCGAGATCCATCCCGCGACCTCGTACGCGGCGGGGTCGACGTCGCCCACGATGCCGTTCTCGTCACGGCTGACGCCGACGTCGAGCAGCGCCGCGCCCGGCTTGACCATGTCGGCGGAGATGATGCCCGGCACGCCGGCTGCCGCGATCACGATGTCGGCGCGGCGCACCTCCGCCGCGAGATCCTTCGTACCGGTGTGGCACAGCGTGACGGTCGCGTTCTCGCTGCGGCGGGTCAGCAGCAGCCCCATGGGGCGGCCGACCGTGATCCCCCGGCCCACGACGACGACGTGCTGGCCGGCGATCGGGACGTCGTGGCGGCGCAACAGCTCGATGATGCCCCGCGGCGTGCACGGCAGCGGCGCCTCCTTGCCCAGGACGAGCCAACCGAGATTTGTCGGGTGCAGCCCGTCGGCGTCCTTCAGGGGGTCGATCCGGCCGATCGCGGCGTTCTCGTCGAGGCCCTTCGGGAGCGGCAGCTGCAGGATGTAGCCCGTGCAGACGGGGTCGTCGTTGAGCTGGTCGATCGCTGCCTCCACCTCGGCCTGTGTCGCGGTCTCGGGCAGGTCGACGCGGATCGACTCGATGCCGACCTCCGCGCAGTCGCGGTGCTTGCCCGCGACGTACCACTGGCTCCCGGGGTCGTTGCCGACCAGGATCGTGCCGAGTCCGGGCACGATGCCCCGCTCTCGGAGCGCGGTCACCCGCTCCCGGAGCTCGCTCTTGATCGCGGCCGCGGCCGCCTTGCCGTCGAGGATCTGCGCTGTCACGGACACGAGTCTTTCACGTCGGACGAGTGCTGCGGCGAGGGGCGGCGGAAGTGCGCGACGCCACATCGTTCACGCTAACGTGACAGGGAGACCCATCCGGGAGCATAGACTGCTCCCGGTGCTGCGCGTCAGTCGGTGACGCGCGCTCGAATGCACTGACACCAAGGGGAGAATTGGTCATGGCCACGCGCGCGCAGCTGAGCCAGGAACGCAGTCGTCTACGCCGCGACGAATTGCTAGCGGCTGCCATCGAGTTGTTCGCCGAGGGAGGCGCCCGGGCCGTCACGCATCGCGCCGTCGCCGCTCGCGCCGGGCTTCCGTCCGCCACCACCACCTACTACTTCGAATCGATCGACCAGCTGATCCGCGAGGCGCTCGGCGCCCACGTGACCCGATGGGTCCAGGAACTCGACAAGCTCGCGGCGGTCGACTCCAGCAGCCCGGTCGACCTGGATCGAACGGCCGGCCTGGTCGCGGCGGTGTTCAGCCGGCGCGGGCCCGAGATCGCCGCGGTCGAGCTGTCGATCTTCCTCGCCGCCGCGCGGGAGCCGCGGCTGCGCGATCTCGCCAACTCGGCGGTCGAGTCCCTCGAGGGCCTCCTGGAGGTGCTGCTGACCCGCGCCGGCGTCGTCGATCCCAGCCCGGTGTCGGCCGGCATCGCCGCGCTGGTCGGCGGCACCGCCCTGCGGCGCCAGTCCGGCCGCTACCCCGAAGAGGCCGAGGCGATGATGCTGACCTCGGCGATCCGCGATCTGGTCGCGGCCCACGTGTTGGGCTCGGAGGTCGTCGACCGCACGATCGCCGACCTGCGAGACTCCGTGGCGTGATCCCGTCGCTCGGCGGGCTCGAGCTGGAGCCCTACCGGCCCGAGCTCGTCGCCCCGCCGGTCGCGGCGCTCCTCGCGGCCACGCCGGAGCTGACGGCGTCGGCGTACGTCGTGGCGATCGATCCGTCGCTCGCCGACACCCAGGCGCTCAACGACGCGTTCGGCATCCCGCCCGAGGCCGGTGCCAACTGCGTCGTCGTGCTGGGACGGCGCGGCGGCGACGAGCGTCCGGCCGCCTGTGTCGTGCTGTCGAGCACGCGCGCGGACGTCAACGGGCTCGTCCGCCGAACGCTCGACGTCCGCAAGTGCTCGTTCGCCCCGCAGGACTGGGCGGTCGGCGAGACGTCGATGGAGCACGGCGGGATCACCCCGGTCGGGCTGCCGTCCGCGTGGCCGATCCTCGTCGACCGCGCGGTGACCGAGCAGCCCTGGGTCGTCATCGGCAGCGGGCTGCGCCGCTCCAAGCTCGTGATGCCCGGCGCCGCGCTCGCGACGCTGCCCGGCGCCCGGGTGCTCGACGGCCTCGGCGTTCCCGCCTGACCGTCGGCCCGACCGTCAGTGGAAGAAGTGCCGCGTGCCGGTGAAGTACATCGTCACGCCGGCCGCCTGCGCCGCGGCGATCGACTCATCGTCGCGCACCGATCCGCCGGGCTGGACGACGGCCGAGACGCCCGCGTCAAGCAGCACCTGCAGGCCGTCGGCGAACGGGAAGAACGCGTCGGACGCGGCGACCGCACCCGTCGCCCGCTCCGCGCCGGCCCGCTCGACCGCGAGCCGGCACGAGTCGACCCGGTTGACCTGACCCATGCCGACGCCGACGGACGCGCCGTCCTTCGCGAGCAGGATCGCGTTCGACTTGACCGACCGGCAGGCCGTCCAGGCGAAGCGGAGATCGGCGAGGGTCACGTCGTCGGCGGGCTCCCCGGCCGCGAGCGTCCAGGTCGACGGGTCGTCACCCTCGGCGTCGACGTGGTCGGCTCGCTGGAGCAGCAGTCCGCCGCTGATGGCGCGCAGCTCGGTGGTGCTGACGTCGTCGCCGGCCACCCGGAGGATGCGGATGTTCTTCTTTCCCTGCAGCACCTCGACGGCGCCAGGCTCGTAGTCGGGCGCGACGATGACCTCGGTGAAGACCTCGGCGACCTGCTGGGCCATCGCGACGCTCACCGGACGGTTGGTGGCGATGACACCGCCGAAGGCCGAGACCGGATCGCACGCGTGGGCGCGGGCGTGGGCCTGCGCGACATCGGCGCCGACCGCGATGCCGCACGGATTGGCGTGCTTGATGATCGCGACGGCGGGCTGGGCGAAGTCGTACGCGGCCCGGCGGGCGGCATCGGTGTCGACGTAGTTGTTGTACGACATCTCCTTGCCGTGCAGCTGCTCGGCGGTGGCCAGCCCGGCCGAGCCGCTCGTGTACAGCGCGGCCGGCTGGTGCGGGTTCTCGCCGTAGCGCAGCGCGGCGGACCGGTCCCACGTGGCACCGATGAACGCGGGCCACGTGTCCGAGGCGGCGTCCTGGGCGTCCGGGGCGTAGACGCTCGCGAACCACGACGCGACGGCGACGTCGTACGCCGCGGTGTGCGCGAACGCCCGCGCCGCGAGCCGCTTGCGCTCGTCGAGGGTGAAGCCGCCCGCGCCGAGTGCGGCGCGGACCTCGTCGTACGCGGACGGCGACACGACGACCGCGACGCTCGGGTGGTTCTTGGCCGCCGCGCGGACCATCGACGGACCGCCGATGTCGATCTGCTCGACGCACTCATCGGGCGTCGCGCCCGACGCGACCGTCGCGGTGAACGGGTACAGGTTCACGATGACCAGGTCGAAGGGCTCGATCTCGAGCTCGGCGAGCTGCTCGACGTGCGACTCCAGGCGCAGGTCGGCGAGGATCCCGGCATGCACTCGCGGGTGCAGCGTCTTGACCCGTCCGTCGAGGCACTCGGGGAACCCCGTCAGCTCCTCGACCGGCGTGACGGGGACACCCGCGGCCTCGATCGTCTTGGCGGTCGATCCGGTCGAGACGATCGAGACGCCCGCCGCGTGCAGGTCACGGGCCAGCTCGTCGAGGCCGGTCTTGTCGTAGACCGAGACGAGCGCGCGCTTCAGAGGACGGGTGGTGTTGGTCATGAGGTTCCTTCGGTCACAAGTCAGCCGACCCGAGCCGGACGGCCCGGTCGTCGAGGTGGAAGCCGTGCCGCGCCAGGGTGCCGACCCACTCGACCAGCATGGCGCGCTCGCTGGTCTTGATCCGTTCGTGCAGGGAGGCCTCGTCGTCGCCGTCCAGGACCGGCACCGCGACCTGCGCGACGATGGGCCCGGTGTCGACGCCCTCATCGACCACGAACAACGTGGCGCCGGTGACCTTGACGCCGTAGGCGAGGGCGTCACGCGGGCCGTGCATGCCTGGGAACGCCGGCGAGAGCGCCGGGTGGGTGTTGAGCGTCCGGCCGCCGTACAGGGCGAGGAACGCGGGGCCCGTGAGCTTCATGAAGCCGGCCAGCACGACGAGATCGGGATCGTAGGTCGCGACCTTCTCGGCCAGCGCGACGTCCCATGCCGCGCGGTCCTCGAACGCCGACGTCCTGAGGACGAAGGTCTCGACGCCGTGCCGCTCGGCGCGGGCGAGGCCCTCGATGCCGTCACGGTCGGCACCGACCGCGACGACCTGAGCGCCGTAGTCAGGTGCCGTCGACGCGTCGATCAGCGCCTGGAGATTGGTGCCGCTTCCAGAGACGAGGACGACCAGGCGAGCTGGTGTCCGAGGGGCGGGAGGCACGGCCTCCACGATAGTGGTTCAGCGCCGCGCCGAGTGCGCCGCCCAGCGCGAGGACCGGGACCGCGACGAGCAGCGGCGTGAACAGGGGCGGTCCCGACTCGGCGAGGCGTCCGGGGCCGACCGCTCCGTGGGACGACCAGATGAGGACGCCGAGGGCCAGTCCGGCGATCGCGCCCGCCCCGGCTCCGAGGCCCGCGTGGGCCGGCAGGCCCGTCCGCTCGCCGCGCGACACGCGCCATCCGCTGACCATGCCGGCCAGCAGGGGCACGAGACCCAGGACGAACACCCACCCCGGGAACTCGCCGGGCGACGGCAGGGCAGCCAGGAGCGGGAAGCCCGGCACCTGGCCGAGCTGCGAACCGGTGAGGTCGACCGAGGTGTCCGTGCCGATCGCGAATCCCGGACCGACCAGGGCCGAGGCCGCCCACAGCACGAGCGTCGGGGCCGCGAGCACCGAGCCGATGCCGAGCACGACCCCACCGCCGAGGCCCGGGTCGAGCAGCGCCCACAGATCGCCGGCCTGCGTCACGTTGACCGCAAGCAGCGTCACGACGACGACGGATGACGCCGCGAGCACCGTCACGAGGCCCGGCACCGACGCGCGCACCATGGCGCGGACGTCCTTCGACCGCGTGAACCACCACCGCCCCGCGTCGCGGTGCCGCTGAATCGCGCCCCATGCGGCGCCGAGACCACCGACCACGAAGGCCGCGAATGCGGAGCGCACGACGGACGTGTGGACGTCGCCGACGTTCGTCGCCGCGGAGGCGATGGCCGCGATCGTCCCGTAGGCGCCCGCCGCTGCCGCACCGAATGCGGCCGGCTCGTCGACCGGGTCGGCGACGACCCACACCGCAGCGCGCGCGACGATCGCGATGCACAGCAGTGTCCCGCCGATCGGGACGATGCCGATCGACACCGCGCCCGCGTCGATGCCCGAACCCAGTGCCACGAGCCACGTGCGCACCGAGGTGCGGACGAACGATGCCGACGCGAGACCGGAGAATCCCTGGGCGACCGCGACCACCGCCGCGGCGGCGAGGAGCGAGAGGAATGCCGCGACGAGGGCGGCCAGGAAGGCCGGCCGCAGGTAGGAGGACTCAGCGGGCGCAGGCACTGCTTCATCCTCCCTGTAAAGTTGCCCCGTTGCACACAGGCACGCCGGACGTCGAAGGAGGCTGACATGACTCGCGTCGACGAGTTCAACAGCTTCTACTCCTCGACCTTCAGCGAGGCCGTGCAGGTCACGTACGCCGTCAGCGGAGACCGTCAGGTCGCGTTCGAGGCGACGGTCGACGCCTACCGTCGCGCGTGGCGCGACTGGTCGAAGATCCGCGATCGCCACCCGCTGTCGTACGTGCGCAACGAGGCCTGGAAGCTCACCGCGCTGAGCCGCGGCACGCACCCGTTGCGTCGCCGGAACGAGAGTGACAGCGACACCCGCCTGCTGTCGGCGCTGCACGACCTGTCGGTCGACGACCGGCGACTCATCGTGTTGATGACGCTCGGCAACACCGATCTGGAGGAGGCGTCGCGCGAGGTCGGGCTGCCGGCCGAGGAGGGCATCGAGAACGTCACGACCGCGCTGACCCGGCTGGAGCAGTCGCTGGGTGAGTCGATCGACGCGATCGAGCGGCGCATGCACGGCCTGTCGACCGTGACGGCGCAGCTGGACGTGCCGTCGGCCGCAGCCATCCGGACGGCCGCCCGGCGCGGGCGTCAGCGCAACACGGTGCTCCTGGTCGCCGCCGCGATCGCGCTGATCTTCGCCGGTGGGTTCGTCGCGACCGACGGCGACGCGCTCGCGACCAGCGCCGACCTGCCGCGGCGCGAGAAGATCGGCGCCGAGCGTCCCGATGTGGTGCTCGACGCGCAGAAGGTCGATGCGGGCAACCTGCTGGCGCCCAAGCAGCTCTCGCTGCTGGACCCGACCCGCACCTGGGTCACGGAGGGCACCGACGACTCGGTCGCCAACACGACGCCGTACGCGACGTGCCCCACGAAGCGCTTCGCCGACCCGGACCCGCTCAAGGTGTTCGTCCGCACGTTCACCGCCGACGGCGTGGGCAACGCCCGCGTCGCCCAGGCGATCGAGGTGTCCAGCAGCGACGCCGTCGCCACCGAGGCGTACCAACGGCTCGTGCAGTGGTACTCCGACTGCGAGCACCCCCGGGTCCAGCTCGTCGCGGCGTACACCGTCCAGCGCCCCTTCGGCGACTTCACGATCCTCTCGCTACGGTCGCACCGCTCCCCCGAGCGCTCGTTCACGGTCGGGTTCAGCCACTCCGGCACGATCACGAGCACACTCGTGCACGAGGTCGACGGCGCCAAGGGGCCCAGCATCCAGGCGTTCGCGCAGGAGCTCAACGCGTCGGTCGCGAAGGTGTGCAAGGACAGCGGCGGCGAGTGCTCCGACACGATCGAGGTGCGCCGCACCGATCCCCCGCCGACGACGGAGTCACCGTCGTTCCTGGGCATCGTCGACCTGCCGCCCATCGCCGACATCGACAACGTCTGGGCCGGCGCACCGTTCTCGGCCGAGACCAACCCCGCCGCCACCCAGTGCGACAAGGCGACGTACGGCAGCAAATCGGTCCTGAAGGCCGACTCGCGCGTGTATGTCCTGTATCAGGCCACGGAGCTGCCGCCGGAGTTCGGCGTCGCCGAGACGACCGCCCGCTTCGCTTCGGAGAAGAAGGCGAAGTCCTTCGTCGAGAAGATCACCGGACGGGTCGACGACTGCGGCAGGGAGATCCTGTCGGCGACGGTCGACCAGCGTCGGAAGGTCGACCTTCCGTCGGCGTCCGGTGTCGTGTGGCGCGTCGGGTTCGAGGTCGAGGGTGGCAAGACGGTCCACTACCGCACTGCGATCGTCCGCCGCGGCGCCGATGTCGCGCAGGTGACATTCACCCCGTCCGGCAAGTACGACATCTCGCGGGCGGAGTTCCTCGCGATCGCCCAGCGCGCCGCCACCCGCCTCAAGTACGCCACCGACTGACGCCGCCACCACGGCAAGAGGCCCCCTCGCGCGGTGCGCGAGGGGGCCTCTTGGGCGAGCTGGGTCCTACAGGGCGTTGAGGATGTCGCGCATCAGCTGGGCGGTCTCGGACGGCGTCTTGCCGACCTTGACACCGGCGGCCTCGAGGGCCTCCTTCTTGCCCTGAGCCGTGCCCGCACCGTCGGCGACGATGGCGCCGGCGTGGCCCATCGTCTTGCCCTCGGGGGCCGTGAAGCCCGCGACGTAGCCGACGACCGGCTTGGTGACGTGCGCCTGGATGTAGGCCGCGGCCTTCTCCTCCGCGTCGCCGCCGATCTCGCCGATCATGACGATCGCCTTGGTGTCGGGGTCCGCCTCGAACGCCTCAAGGGCGTCGATGTGGGTCGTGCCGATGATCGGGTCGCCGCCGATGCCGATCGCGGTCGTGAAGCCGAAGTCACGCAGCTCGAACATCATCTGGTAGGTCAGCGTGCCCGACTTCGACACCAGTCCGATGGGGCCGGTGCCCGAGATCGTCGCCGGCGTGATGCCGGCGAGCGCCTCGCCCGGCGTGATGATGCCGGGGCAGTTGGGGCCGATGATGCGCGTCTTCTTGCCCTGGGCGTAGGCCCAGAACTCGGCGCTGTCCTGCACCGGGACACCCTCGGTGATGATGACCAGCAGGCCGATCTCGGCGTCGATGGCCTCAACGACGGCGTCCTTCGTGAACGCCGGCGGGACGAAGGCGACCGACACGTCCGCGCCGGTCGTCGAGATGGCCTCGGCGACCGAGCCGAAGACGGGCAGCTCGACGTCGTTGCCGTCGGCGTCCTTGTGCGTGACGGTCGTGCCGGCCTTGCGGGCGTTGACGCCGCCGACGACATTGGTGCCGGCCTTGAGCATCAGGGCGGTGTGCTTGGTGCCCTCGCCGCCGGTGATGCCCTGGACGATGACCTTGGAGTCCTTGTTCAGGAAGATCGACATGTCAGTTCCCCTTAGAGGCGGAGTCGTGCGCGAGCTGGGCGGCGCGGTCAGCGGCGCCGTCCATCGTCTCGACGATGGTCACGAGCGGGTGGTTGGCCTCGTTCAGGATGCGCAGACCCTCGTCGAGGTTGTTGCCGTCGAGGCGGACGACGAGCGGCTTGGTCGCCGCGGCGCCGAGGAGCTCGAGGGCGCCGACGATGCCGTTGGCGACCGCGTCGCACGACGTGATGCCGCCGAAGACGTTGACGAACACGGACTTGACCTGCTCGTCGCCGAGGATGACGTCGAGGCCGTCGGCCATGACCTGCGCCGAGGCTCCTCCGCCGATGTCCAGGAAGTTGGCCGGCTTGACGCCGCCGTGTGCCTCACCGGCGTACGCGACGACGTCGAGGGTGCTCATGACGAGTCCCGCGCCGTTGCCGATGATGCCGACCTCGCCGTCGAGCTTGACGTAGTTGAGGCCCTTCTCCTTGGCCTTGGCCTCGAGCGGGTCGGCCGCGGCCTTGTCCTCGAATGCGGCGTGGTCGTCGTGGCGGAACTCGGCGTTCTCATCGAGCGAGACCTTGCCGTCCAGGGCCTCGAGGATATCGCCCTCGAGGCGGGCCAGGGGGTTGACCTCGACCAGCGTGGCGTCCTCCTCGACGAAGACGGTCCAGAGCGTCAGGACGGTCTTGACGGCCTGCTCGACGAGCGCCTCGGGGAAGCCGGCCTCGGCGACAATCGAACGGGCCTTGGCCTCGTCGACACCCGTGCCGGCGTCGATCGGGATCTGCTTGACGGCGTCGGGGTTGGTCTTCGCGACCTCCTCGATCTCGACACCGCCCTCGACGCTGGCGATGCACAGGTAGCTGCGGTTGGCGCGGTCGAGCAGGAAGGAGAAGTAGTACTCCTCCTGGATGCTCGCGGCCGGAGCGATCAACACCCGGTTGACCGTCAGGCCCTTGATCTCCATGCCGAGGATGTTCGACGCGTGCTCGAACGCCTCGTCAGGGGTCTTGGCGAGCTTGACGCCGCCGGCCTTGCCACGCCCGCCGGCCTTCACCTGCGCCTTGACGACGACGACGCCCAGCTGCTCGGCTGCGACCTTCGCCTCGTCAGGGGTGTTGGCGACGATGCCGAGGGTGACCGGTACGTCATGCTTGGCGAAGAGCTCCTTCGCCTGATATTCCATCAAATCCACGGTGGTGTCCGTTCTCAGTTTGGAGTTCCGCTGCGCTCTGGTCCAGCCGGGGGCCGCCAGAAAATGAGCCTTTGCGACTGTAGCCGTTAACTTCGCGTTAAGTCGCGTCGAATACGTCACACCGGAGCTCGATCACGATGTCCGCCGCGCCGAGCTCGGCGCACAGGTCTCGGAGCCGTTCGGCGGTCTCGTCATCGGCATGAAGGACGATGCGCGTGGCGTCCTCGGCGACCGCCGTGCGGGCGAGGTGCTCCGGCGTCTGGTGACCCCCCACAAAGACGACCTCGTGACCCGCGTCGCGCAGCGTCCGAGCCGTCCCCCGCGACACCTCGTCATCGCCCGCGGCACCCACGACGACCCGCTCCGACGGCATGGACCGATGGTCCCACAGCGGTGTTTGCCATCACACCTCAGCGCGTCCTCCCGCGGGGAGGTGGATCGATTTGATGCTCGATCGAGGATTCGGTTTTCTTTGACCCCTTCGCTCGGCTAGGCTCGACGAGTTCCTGTCGTCCCCCGTTCGGAGGTTATCTGCGTGTCTTCGCCTGCGCCGAAACGCCGACTGGACGTACGTCAGGCGACTCCGCAGCGAACCGCCGGCAAACGAGCCGCGCAGCGACGACGAGCACGACTGCCCTTCACCCCGACGCCGGCCATGGCGGGTGCGTTCGCCCTGATCCTGGCGGGCTTCGGCTCGGCGGTGGCCGGCAACAACGCCGACACCAACTCGTTGCAGGCCGACAAGTACCAGACGATCAACCAGAGCTACACCGGCCCTGACCAGCCGGAGTCCGAGGTCGACGTCACCCGCAGCTTCGATCGTGCGACGCTCGACAAGCAGGCCAAGGCGCAGGCCGAGCAGGTGCAGGCGGCCCAGCAGGAACTCGCCGCCAAGGTCGACCAGAAGGCCGACGAGCTGCAGCAGAACCGGTGGGTCGTCCCGGTCACGGGCTATCACCTCAGCGCCCGCTTCGGCCAGCGCAGCGGCCTGTGGTCGACGGTGCACACCGGGCTCGACTTCGCCGGTCCGTCCGGCAGCACGATCGTGTCCGTCGGAGCCGGCACCGTCGTGTCGGCCGGCTACGAGGGCGCCTACGGCAACCGCACGGTCATTCGCCTGCTCGACGGCACCGACATCTGGTACTGCCACCAGAGCAGCTTCGGGGTCAAGCCCGGCGACCAGGTCGGGCCCGGTGACGTCATCGGCTACACCGGCTCGACCGGCAATGTGACCGGCCCCCACCTGCACCTCGAGGTGCACCCGGGCGGCGGCGGACCCGTCGACCCGTACGCGGCGCTGCTCGCCCACGACGTCACGCCGTAGTCGGCTCAGAGCTTCTCGACGGGCGCGTAGCGCAGCAGCAGGCGCTTGACGCCCTGCGAGCCGAAGTCGACCGATGCGACGGACTTCTCGGCCTGTCCCTCGACCGACACCACGGTGCCGAGCCCGAAGCTGTCGTGGCTGACACGGTCGCCGGGTGACAGCGAGATGATCTCGCGATCGGCCTTGCGCGATCGCGCCGCGACGTTGGACGACCGGAACGACGCCTGCGCGGTGGCCGACGGCTGGCTGGGCGTCCACTGCGTGGGCGGCGACGCGAGCCGGCGCCAGTCGACGAGCGACTCGGGCAGCTCGTCGAGGAAGCGCGAGGCGGGGTTGTACGACGGGGCACCCCACGCGGCCCGCGTCGTGGCGCGGGTGACGTAGAGGCGGGTGCGCGCGCGGGTGATGCCGACGTAGGCAAGCCGGCGCTCCTCCTCGAGCTCCTTGACGTCGGCCAGCGACCGCATGTGCGGGAACACGCCGTCCTCGAGGCCGGTCAGGAACACGACCGGGAACTCCAGGCCCTTGGCGGTGTGCAGCGTCATGAGGGTCACGACGCCGTCGCCCTCGTCGGGGATCTGGTCGGCGTCGGCGACGAGCGCGACCTGCTCGAGGAAGGCCGCGAGCGACCCGACCCCCAGGGTCGGCTCGTCGGGGATCGCGTCGACCGCCGGCGAGGGCTCCTCCGCCGCGTCGTCGGCGGCGGCATCGTCGTCGGCGTCGGAGACGTCGGGGACGTCGGGGACCGTGCTGGCGGCGACGACGAACTCGCGCGCGACCGCGACGAGCTCGGCGAGGTTCTCGACCCGCGTCTCGTCCTGCGGATCGGTGCTCTGCTCGAGCGACGACAGATAGCCGCTGCGGGTCAGGGCCGCCTCGAGCACCGCGTCTGCGGGGGCCCCGGAGCCGGCCATCGTCATGAGCTCGGACATGACGGTCGTGAAGGCCACGATCGCGTTCAGGGAACGCGTCGCCAGGTCGGTCGCCTCGTCGGCGCGGGTCAGCGCCTCCCAGTAGCTGATGTCGTGCAGCGTCGCGAGCCGCTGGATCGACGCCTCCGCTCGGTCGCCGATGCCGCGCTTCGGCTCGTTGATGATGCGCCGCAGCGAGACGGTGTCGCGCGGGTTGACCAGGACGCGGACGTACGCGAGCGCGTCCTTGATCTCCTTGCGCTCGTAGAACCGGACGCCACCGACGACCCGGTACGGCAGCCCGACCCGGATGAACACCTCTTCGAACACTCGGCTCTGGGCGTTGGTGCGGTAGAAGATCGCGACGTCCTTCGAGGCCGCGTCGCCGGCGTCGACGAGCCGGTCGATCTCGTCGGCGATGAACTGCGCCTCGTCGCGCTCGTCGTCGCCGACGTAGCCGACGATCTTCTCGCCCTCGCCCTCGGCAGACCACAGCTGCTTGTCCTTGCGGCCCTCGTTGCGGCTGATGACGGCGTTGGCGGCCGACAGGATCGTCTGGGTGGAGCGGTAGTTCTGCTCGAGCAGGATCGTCGCGGCGTTCGGGAAGTCGTCCTCGAACTCCAAGATGTTGCGGATGTTGGCACCCCGGAACGCGTAGATCGACTGATCGGAGTCGCCCACGACCAGCAGGTCGGAGTCGGCGTCGGTCAGCTCCTTGATCAGCTGGTACTGCGCGTGGTTGGTGTCCTGGTACTCGTCGACGAGGAGGTGCCGGAAGCGTCGCCGGTAGGTCTCCCGGACGTCGGGCCAGGCCTGGAAGAGGTGGACCGTGTTCATGATGAGGTCGTCGAAGTCCATCGCGTTGGCCGCCTGGAGGCGCGCCTGATAGGCCTTGTACGCCTCGGCGTACAGCTCCTCGGTGGGATTCTGCGCCTTGCCGGCCGCCGCCTCGTGATCGACGAGCTCGTTCTTGAGGTTCGAGATCCAGTTGAGCACCGCGCGCGGATTGACCCGCTTGGGGTCGAGGTCCATGTCGCGGCAGATCAGCGTCATGAGCCGGCGCTGGTCGGCGGCGTCGTAGATCGTGAACGACGACGTGAATCCGAAGCGCGTCGCCTCCCGGCGCAGGATGCGGACGCACGCGGAGTGGAACGTCGAGACCCACATCATGCGAGCCCGGGGACCGACGAGGTCGGCGACCCGCTCGCGCATCTCGGCCGCGGCCTTGTTCGTGAACGTGATGGCCAGGATGGAGCCGGGGTGGGCGCCGCGGGCGGCGATGAGCCACGCGATGCGCCGGGTCAGCACCCGGGTCTTGCCCGAGCCGGCGCCCGCGACGACCAGCAACGGACCCCCCGGGTGGGAGACGGCGGCCTGCTGGGCCTCGTTGAGGCCCTCGAGCAGGGTCTCGGAGCGGGGGCGCCGCGGTGGGGCGGACGCCCGGGCGGGGGGGCCCATCGGAGGCACGGGGAACGGCAACGTCATCGTGCGTTCCAGCCTAGTTGGCGCGGACGACATCGACTCCATCGGTGCGTCCGGACGTAGACTGCGCTGCCATGGACCCCGACGTCAGCGTGCGACCGGCCGGCGAGGCCGATCTCGACGCCCTGACGGACGTGTGGGAGCGAGCCGCCCGCGCGTCCCACGGCTTCATGGATCCCGCCGACTTCGCCGCGATGCGGCCCTTCATCCGCGACTCCTACCTGCCGTCGATGGACGTGTCGCTCGCCGAGACCCCCGACGGCACGGCCGTCGCCTTCATCGGCGCGCACGACGCGCACGTCGAGCTGCTGTACGTCGACCCGCCGTTCCACGGGATGGGCCTGGGCACGCGCCTGCTCGACCTCGCCGGCGCCACGAGTGTCGAGGTGTACGCCGACAACGTGACCGGCGTCGGCTTCTACCGGTCCCGCGGGTTCGCCGAGGTGCGGCGCCGCGAGCGGGACGCCGTGGGACGTCCGTACCCCATGGTGGTGCTGCGGCGGTGAGGCTCGACGTCGACCCGGCCGGGTCCGAGGCGCCGTTCGAGCAGGTGCGCCGGCAGATCGCCGAGGGCGCCGCCGACGGCTCGCTCCCCGCGGGGCACCGGTTGCCGACCGTCCGTGCCCTCGCGACCGAGCTGGGGCTTGCCGCCAACACCGTCGCGAAGGCCTACCGGGCGCTCGAGTCCGACGGCGTCATCGAGACGCGCGGCCGCCACGGCACGTTCGTTGCGAGCCGGCACGCGCCGGACGCCGCGACGACCGACGCCGCCCGTACCTATGCGCTCCTCGCCCGACGCGACGGACTGTCGAAGGACGAGGCGCTGCGGCTCGTCGACCAGCACTGGACCTGAACGGGGACCACCGGACGCCGTCCCGTGGCAGCACCGGCTACCGTGGCGGTGTGCCGTTCCAAGTCGTCCTCCTCCTGCTGCTGATCGCCGGCGTCGGTCTCATCGGCGTGGCCCTGAGCGGGTACGGGAGCCCCGACCGCTCGCACCGACCGCCGCCGCGCCTGCCCGGCCACGACATCCAGGACGAGCTGCTGCGGCGCAAGAAGCCGGACGCGTAGCGCCTACTCGGCGGTCGTGTTGGGCTTGCGCCACGTGCGCTCGAACGGCAGGCGCCACGCCCGCGGTGCGATGAGCTGGTGCACCGAGTTCGGGCCCCACGTGCCGTCCTGGTACGGACGCACGGGCGGCGGGTCGGCGAGCAGCGGCTCGGAGATCTCCCACAGCCGCTCGATGCCCTCCGCCGTCGTGAACAGCGTCCGCTCGCCGCGCATCGCGTCGTAGATCAGCCGCTCGTACGCCTCCAGCACCTCCCCGGCACGATCGGTCTCCTGCATCGCGAACTGCATGCTGAGCTTGTCCAGCCGCATGCCGGGACCCGGTCGCTTGCCGTAGAACGACAGCGACATGCGCGAGGAGTCCGCGAGGTCGAAGGTCAGGTGGTCGGGGCCCGACAGCCCGACGCCCGATCCGGCGGGGAACATGCTCTTGGGCGGCTCGCGGAACGCGATCGAGATGATGCGCGCGCCCTCGGCCAGCTTCTTGCCCGTGCGCAGGTAGAACGGCACCCCGGCCCATCGCCAGTTGTCGATCTCGGCCTTGAGCGCGACGAACGTGTCGGTCTCGGAGTCGGCCGCGACGCCCGGCTCGTCGCGGTACCCCTGGTACTGGCCGCGCACGACGGCGTGTGGGTCGAGCGGCAGCATCGAGCGGAAGACCTTGTTCTTCTCCTCGGAGATCGAGTCGGAGTCCAGCGACGTGGGCGGCTCCATCGCCATGAACGCGAGCACCTGGAACAGGTGGGTCACGACCATGTCCTTGAACGCGCCGGTGCCCTCGTAGAACCCCGACCGCCCTGCCACCGACAGCGTCTCGGGGACGTCGATCTGCACGTGGTCGATGAAGTTGCGGTTCCAGATCGGCTCGAACAGTCCGTTGGCGAACCGGAACGCCAGGATGTTGAGCGCCGCCTCCTTGCCCAGGAAGTGGTCGATGCGGAAGATCTGCTGCTCGTCGAACACCTCGTGGATCTCGGCGTTGAGCGCCTTCGCGCTGGCGAGGTCGGTGCCGAACGGCTTCTCCATGATGATGCGGGACCGCTCGACCAGCTTCGCGGCGTCGAGGGTGTGGATGACGTCGAGCGCGGCCTTGGGCGGCACGCTCAGGTAGTGGAGGCGGCGGGGGCTGCCGCCGAGCTCCTCCTCCAGGACCGCTGCCGCCGCGGCCAGCGCCTCGGCACCGTCCTTGACGTTGACGTACGACAGCTTCGGCGCGAACGCCGACCACTGGGCGTCGTCTACCGTGCGGGTGCTGAACTCTCGGTAGGCCTTCTCGGCGAAGTCGCGGAACGAGTCGTCGTCGAAGTCGTCGAGCGAGACGCCGATGATCCGCGAGTCCGGGACGAGGCCCGACTGCAGCAGGTGCATGATGCCCGGCAGCAGCTTGCGCCGCGCCAGATCACCCGTGGCGCCGAACAGCACGATCAGGTGTGGCTCATTCATCCGTCCAGGCTAGACCCGCACGATTGCACGCGCATGAACGGCGGGCGTGCCAGCGCCGTGACAGTGGTCTGCCAGCGGGCCCCGCGACGATGGTCGACATGACCAACTACGCCATCCACGCCGAGGGGCTCACGAAGCACTACGGCGCCACGAAAGCACTCGACGGCATCGACCTGTCCGTCCCCGAAGGCTCCGTCCTGGGCGTCCTCGGACCCAACGGTGCCGGCAAGACGACAGCGGTCCGCATCCTCGCGACCCTCCTGCGTCCCGACTCCGGCCGGGCCACCGTCGCCGGCCACGACGTCGTCCAGGACCCCGACGCCGTGCGCCGCTCGATCGGCCTCACCGGCCAGTACGCCTCGGTCGACGAGCAGCTGACGGGCCGCGAGAACCTCCAGCTGTTCGCCCGGCTGCTCGACTTCACCCGTCCGGACGCACGGGCCCGCGCCACCGAGCTGCTCGGCCAGTTCGGTCTGGACGAAGCCGGCGACCGCCGCGCCAAGACCTACTCCGGCGGCATGCGCCGGCGCCTCGATCTGGCCGCCAGCCTCGTCGGGCGGCCGTCGGTCATCTTCCTGGACGAGCCGACGACGGGCCTCGACCCGAGCAAGCGCGACGACGTCTGGAACATGGTGCGCCTGCTGACGTCGGAGGGCACCACGGTGCTCCTGACGACCCAGTACCTGGAGGAAGCCGACGCTCTCGCCGACGCGATCACCGTGATCGACCACGGCCTGGTCATCGCGCACGGCACCGCTGCTGAGCTCAAGCAGATCGTCGGCGGACGGTCGCTGCAGGTGCGACCGCAGGACGTCCGTGACACCGCCGACATCCGCGCGATCCTCAGCCGTGTCACGGGTCGTCCCGTCGGGGAGCCCACCCGCGGCCTCCTGACCGCCCCGGTCGAGGACGAGCAGCAGTTCACGAACGTCGTCGTCGATCTCGCGTCGCGCGGCATCCCCGTCACGGAGATCTCGCTGAGCCTGCCGAGCCTCGACGAGGTCTTCTTCACCCTCACCGGCCAGGGCGCCTCCGCGGCGCCGACCGCCACCGCCACCGACACCCACCAGGAGCTCGTCCGATGACCACCATGACCCTGCCCGAGGTCGCCCGACCGCGACCCGCGTCCTCGCTGCCGTGGCTGCGGCACTCGCTGTCGCTCGCCGGCCGCTCGATCAAGAAGATGATGCGCCACCCCGAGCAGTTCTTCGACGTGACGCTGCAGCCCGTGCTGTTCCTCGTCATCTTCGTGTACGTGCTGGGCGGTGCGATCGCCGGCTCGACACAGGACTACCTGCAGTTCGTGCTGCCCGGCATCATGATCCAGACCGTGCTCTTCAGCACGATCGCGATCGGCGTCAATCTCAACACCGACATCAAGGAGGGGGTCTTCGACCGGTTCAGGTCGCTGCCGATCCCCCGGTCCGCCCCGCTCGTGGGCGCCACGATGGCCGAGTGCCTCCGCTACGGCCTCACGATCGCGGTGAGCCTCGTCGCCGGCGTCGTCATGGGCTTTCGGACCAGCACGTCGCCGGTCCACATCGCCGCGGCGCTCCTGCTGGTGCTGTTCTTCGCGTGGTGCATGTGCTGGGTGGCGATCTGGCTCGGCATGATCATGCGGGAGGCCGGCTCCGTGCAGGGCATCGGCTTTCTCGCGCTGTTCCCGCTGACGTTCGGGTCCAGCATGTTCGCGTCGACCGACACGATGCCCGGCTGGCTGCAGTCGTGGGTGAAGATCAATCCCGTCACGCACCTGACCGACGCGGTGCGAGGGCTGCTGACGGGCGGCCCGGCTGCTCAGGACGCGCTCATCGCCCTGGGCACGAGCGGCCTGATCCTGGCCGTCTTCGCCCCCCTCGCCGTCCGGGCCTACCGCACCCAGGCCTGACCCGAGGGGACCGCGAGCACCACTCAGCGGGTCGCGTTGAGGCTGCGGAGGATCGCGCGCGGGGCAACCCGCTCGAGGTACTTCTTCGACGGGCTCTTCGTCATCTCGACGGTGATGACGGCGCCCTTCGGGTGGTGCTTGCGGAACCACATCGAGTACGTGCCGTGGCACTTGGAGAAGCAGTCGAAGGCCTTGCGCGGCAGACGGATCTGGTCGGCCAGGCGCTTGGCCCACTTGTTGTTGCCCGTGTCGCGGATGTCGATGCCGTTGAGCGGCTGGTGGAAGCTGATCGTGTACGTCGGCCTGATCTCGTCGGCGAAGTCGCGGACAGCGCGGCTCTCGGGCTCGGAGAACGCCTTCGAGCCGGAGTTGACCGCGCCGCCGAGCTTGGCCCACTTGGTCGAGAAGTTGCGGTTGAGGTCGACCTTGCGGGCGTTCTGCCGGGTGTTCCTGGAGACCCCGTCGGGGTTGACGACCGGCACGACCCAGATATCGGCGCCGTCGATCGGACGGCCGTCGCGCAGGGCGCGCAGCGTGTGCACCGCACCGGTCTCGTTGCCGTGCATGCCCGCCAGCAGCAGCACCTTCTTGCTCGAGCGCGGATTGCCCAGGCGCCACGCGGTGATGTCGCGGCCGTCCACGCTGTGGCCGATGACGCGCTTCTCGATGACCGCGGTCGTCTTCTTCTCGGCGGCCGTCTCCTTCTCGGCGGCTTGGGCCGGGGAGATCAGCGCGATCGGCACCGCGAGCAGGACGGACGACAGCAGGACCCCGAGTGACTTCATGCCCCCATCATGCCGTCATCATGTCTCGAGGCCAGGACGCCCACCGGGGAGGGCGAACGCGACAGCCCGGTCCCGGTCGAGGTCGGCGCCCTCGGCCGTCAGGGCGGCGAACCGGACCTCCCCCAGGCGCGAGCCGAGGGTCTCGCCGAGACCGCGGGTGATCGGATTCGAGCGGTCGGCGCGTCCCCGGACGGCCGCCGACGCCCCCAGCAGCCGCGCCGCGTGATCGTCGTCTCCGCGGCCGTGCGCCAGCACGGCCGCCGCACCGACGATCTCGGCGATGACCGGCATGTCCCTCGTCGCGAGACCGGACCGGCAGGCGGCGGCGAGCTCGCGGTCGGCACCGTCCAGGTCGCCGAGCCCCGCCCGCGCGATGGCCAGCTGCGCACGGACGATCGACTCCATCTGTCCGCTGCCGAACTCCGACGTCGGGTCTCCGTTCGCCAGCACGTGCTCGAGGTGACGGACGACCTCCTCGTGGCGGCCCGCCACGAGCTCCAGGCCGGCGAGGTTCATCCGGGCGATCGCTTCGTGCCGGCGGTTGCCGGCGGCGACGGCGCGCTCGAACGCGACCTGAAGCTCCTGGCGCATGGCCGCCCTTTGGTCGTCATCGCTCAGGGCCAGCCGGAGTCCGACGACGCGCATGCGCGACAGGTCCAGATCCTCCGCCGCCCCCAGCTCGGCGAGCAGTGGCAGCGCCTCCTGCCACGACGCGAGCGCGCCCTCGAGGTCGCCGTCGAGGGCCTCGAGCTGCGCCCGCTGCGACAGGGACATCGCGAGGCCCCAGCGGTCGCCGATCGTGCGGAACCTCTCGACCGTCGGGTCGATGAGCTGGACGTACTCGCTGACCTGGCCGGCGTTGTCGAGCAGCACCACCTGGATCAGGTCGACCATGGCCGTGGTCCAGGGATCGTCACCCAGCTCGAGCACCCGGTCACCCGTGACCCCGAAGAACTCCAGGGCCGAGAGCACGACG
>JAOPXY010000039.1 GCA_025964895.1 Aeromicrobium sp. | reverse complement strand
GGGGGTCGAGCAGCACCGAGTCGTCCGGCGGCGGGTCCTTGAACAGGGCGTCGAGCTCGGCGACGTCGTCCGCCGCGAACGCCTCGGCAAGCGCCCGTCCCAGGGAGTAGGGCGCGCCGAGCAGCGCCACGACGACCTGCGGGAGCTTCTCGTAGTCCTTCACGGCCTGTGCGGTGTCCGCGCTCTCCGCCTTCTCGACGGCCTTGCGCTCCTTCGGGTCGAGCGAGGTGCGGTACAGGTCCGCGACGCGTTCGGCGTCGCCCTCGGTGAGGGCGCGCAGTGCGTCGGTCTGGGTCGTCGGCTCGCCCGCCTCCGCCTTCTTGCCCAGTGCCTTCAGCCGGTCGCCGACGTCGAACTGCTGGTCCTGCAGCGCGTGCGTCAGCTCGTGCACGAGCGTGCCGCGGGACGCGCGCGTGAGCGTGGCGCCCCGCACCGTGATGGTCTCGTCGTCGAAGGCGTAGTAGGCCAGGGTTCCCGTGCCGGAGGCCTCGTTGACGGCCTCGAACAGGTCGACGTCGCCGGCCAGCAGGCCCAGCGCCCGGAACAGGGACTCGGCCTGCTCGATCTCGCGACGCTCGTCCTCGTCGAGGTCCTTCTCGTCTGCCCGCACCGTCTTCTCGAACTCGGCGTCGGCGAGGAAGCGCACCCTCACGGGGTGGTCGAAGCGCAGGGCGCGCTCCTTCTCGACGATCGAGACGTACGGCTCGATGCGTGGATCCCACGACGACGGGTACCGCGAGTCGTCGTCGCCCAGCACGAAGAAGCCCGCCGCGCCGGCGACCAGCACCGCGGCGAGAGCCGCGACCAGCCATGCGCGCCGGCGGCGCCACCACCGCGGGGGTGCCGGCTCGGTCGGCGGAGCCGAGACAGGGTTTCCGGCATCGATCATGCGGGAGACGGTACCGGCTGCGGCGGACACGACGCACCGGGAGCGGGGCCGGTCGGGCGTGAACCGAGGAGTGAGACGCAGGTCTCACCGTGTGGTCGCGGCGCATTACGAACGGATAACGTTCGCCGAATGAGTGTCGTCGGAGTAGTGACTGAGTCGATCCCGGGCGAGACGCGGGTGGCCGCGACGCCGGAGACGGTCGGCAAGCTGATCGGTCTGGGGTATCGCGTCGTCGTCGAGTCGGGTGCGGGTGCCAAGGCGTCCTTCACGGACGAGGCGTACGTCGAGGCAGGTGCCGAGATCCGCGGCACGGCCGAGACGTGGGGCGCCGACATCGTGTTCAAGGTCAACGCGCCGACGCCGGCGGAGATCGGGCAGCTCGCCGACGGCGCGACGCTCGTCAGCCTGATCAGCCCGGCGCTCAGCCCCGAGCTCGTCGAGCAGTTGTCGGCCCGTCCCATCACGGTGCTCGCGATGGATGCCGTGCCGCGCATCTCCCGCGCGCAGTCGATGGACGTGCTGTCGTCGATGGCCAACATCGCCGGCTATCGCGCGGTCGTGGAGGCCGCCAACGTCTTCGGCCGCTTCTTCACCGGCCAGATCACCGCGGCCGGCAAGGTGCCGCCGGCCAAGGTGCTCGTCGCGGGCGTCGGCGTCGCCGGCCTCGCCGCGATCGGCACCGCGAACAGCCTCGGCGCGATCGTCCGGGCCACCGACCCGCGGGCCGAGGTCGCCGACCAGGTCAAGTCGCTCGGCGGCGAGTACCTCGCGGTCGACGTCGAGACCGAGCAGTCGACCGACGGCTACGCCAAGGCCACGACCGACGCCTACAACGCGCGCGCCGCGGAGATCTACTCCGAGCAGGCGGCCGATGTCGACATCATCATCACGACGGCGCTCATCCCCGGCCGCGCCGCTCCCGTCCTCATCACCGAGGCGGACGTCGCCTCGATGAAGGCCGGCAGCGTCATCGTCGACATGGCCGCGGCCAACGGCGGCAACGTCGCCGGGTCGCGCCCCGGCGAGGCTGTCGTGACGGCGAACGGCGTGACGATCCTGGGCTACACCGATCTCGCCGGCCGCCTCCCCACGCAGGCCTCGCAGCTCTACGGCACCAACCTGGTCAACCTGATGAAGCTGCTGACGCCGGGCAAGGACGGCCAGCTGGTCCTCGACTTCGACGACGTCGTGCAGCGCACCATCACGGTCGTGCGAAACGGTGAGACGACGTGGCCGCCCCCGCCCGTGCAGGTGTCGGCGGCACCGGCCGCCGCGCCCGCCGCGGCTCCTGTGGAGCCCAAGCCACCCAAGGCCGTCATGACCCAGCGGGCCAAGCTCGGCCTGGTCGCGCTCGGCATCCTCGCGCTGTTCCTCGTCAACGCCTACGCGCCCGAGCCGCTGCCCGAGCACTTCACGGTGCTGACGCTGGCGATCGTCATCGGCTACTACGTCATCGGCAAGGTGCACCACGCGCTGCACACGCCGCTCATGAGCGTCACCAACGCGATCTCGGGGATCATCGTGGTCGGCGCCATGCTGCAGGTCGGCATCGATGGCGACGCATCCAACGCGACGGTCATCCGGATCATCGCGTTCATCGCGATCCTGCTCGCCAGCATCAACGTCTTCGGCGGATTCGCCGTGACCCGCCGCATGCTCAGCATGTTCTCGAAATAAGGGCTGATCATGGATTCCCTGAGCATCGCCACCGCGGCGTACATCGTCGCGTCCCTGCTGTTCATCCTGTCGCTGGCCGGCCTCTCGAAGCACGAGTCCGCCTCGCAGGGCGTGCTGTTCGGCATCGCCGGCATGACGATCGCGCTCGTCGCGACGTTCATCGTCGTCGCCGACCTCGCCGACACCACGTCCGTCGTGCTGCTGCTGATCGCGGTCGCGATCGGCGCCGCGATCGGCCTGTGGCGCGCCCGCGTGGTCGAGATGACGGGCATGCCCGAGCTCATCGCCCTGCTCCACTCGTTCGCGGGCCTCGCGGCGGTGTTGGTCGGCTGGAACGGCTACCTCGAGCACCAGTCGTTCGGGCTGCAGTCGCTGGAGGACATCCACAACGCCGAGGTGTTCATCGGCGTCTTCATCGGGGCAGTGACGTTCACCGGCTCGATCGTCGCCTTCCTCAAGCTGTCGGCGCGCATCAAGAGCAACCCCCTGATGCTGCCGGGCAAGAACTACATCAACCTCGGAGCGCTCGCGCTGTTCGTGGCGCTGACGGTCTGGTTCGTCATCGATCCCGCGCTGTGGCTGCTGATCGCCGTGACGGTCGTGGCCCTCGCGCTCGGCTGGCACCTCGTCGCGTCGATCGGCGGCGGCGACATGCCGGTCGTCGTGTCGATGCTCAACTCGTACTCGGGCTGGGCCGCGGCCGCGTCGGGCTTCCTGCTCGACAACGACGCGCTAATCGTCACCGGTGCGCTGGTCGGCTCCTCGGGTGCGTACCTGTCGTACATCATGTGCCAGGCGATGAACCGCTCGTTCATCTCCGTCATCGCTGGCGGCTTCGGCATCGAGGCCGGCCCGGCGGACGACAAGGACTACGGCGAGCACCGCGAGATCACCGCCGAGGACACCGCCGAGCTGCTCCGCAACGCGTCCAGCGTCATCATCACTCCCGGCTACGGCATGGCCGTCGCGCAGGCGCAGTACCCCGTCGCCGACCTGGTGCGGAAGCTGCGCGAGCGCGGTGTCGACGTCAAGTTCGGCATCCACCCCGTCGCCGGACGCCTGCCCGGGCACATGAACGTGCTGCTCGCCGAGGCCAAGGTGCCGTACGACATCGTGCTCGAGATGGACGAGATCAACGACGACTTCAAGGACACCTCGGTCGTCCTCGTGATCGGCGCCAACGACACCGTCAACCCGGCCGCGACCGAGGATCCGTCCAGCCCCATCGCGGGCATGCCGGTGCTGACGGTCTGGGAGGCGTCGGACGTCGTCATCTTCAAGCGCTCGATGGCCACGGGCTACGCGGGCGTCCAGAACCCGCTGTTCTTCCGTGACAACAGCCAGATGCTGTTCGGTGACGCCAAGGAGCGCGTCGAGGACATCCTCAAGGCGCTGTAGGTCGTCCCACGACCGAGATCGCCGCGGTGGGACGACGTCACGACACACGTTCGCATCTGGCAGGACCCGGGTAATCGTGCGCCGCAGGCTACCCGGTCGTTAGCTCAGAGCGGCTACTCAGACGTCTCGAGCGGTGTTACCTCGATTTGAGTTCCGGACGCTGCAGCCTGCTGAACTGCTTCGACCGCCGCCAGAGACTTCGCCGCGTCCGCGACGCTCACGATTGGATCTGCCTGGCCACGGGCCACCGTGATGAAGTGGCGCAACTGCCGCTGCAAGGCGCCTCCTTCGGCCCGGGGGACCACCTCCATCGACAGGTCGTGGTGCCAGTCAGTGTTCCCCTTGTAGGTCCACAGATTCAGTTGGGGGATTGAGAGGGAGCCCTTCGTGCCCGCTACGGTGTAGGCCGACTGGTCGGGGTGCTGGGCGAACTGGGGATCGTCGCCTGCGCTCTGGTCCCACCCCCACGGCGCGGCGACGGTGTCGGAGCCGGTCAGGGTGCCCACTGCGCCGCTGACGAAAGAGAGAAGCAGCCCTGCGGTGTCTTCCACCTCGAAGCCGCGGATCCGATTGCTGGTGATCGCCTGCACCCCGTCGATTTCTCCGAACAGATAGCGGAAGATGTCGAGGTCGTGCACCAGGTTAATCAGCAGGACGCCCGCGCCGGGACTGCGCCGCCACGAGTCAAAGTAGTCGTCCGGCTTGCGGGTTAGCCACAGCCCGTTGATGGCGACGAGATCGCCCAGACGGCCCGCGGCGATGACATCCTTTGCTGCCTGCACAACGGGGTGGTGGCGACGGTGGTGCCCGACGAGCACAGGCACGCCGAGCTCTTGCACCCGCCGCGCAAGCAGTCGTGCCTCATCGAGGTTGACCCCGACGGGCTTCTCCAGCAGGACGGGTATGCCGGCTTCGATGCAGGCCAGGGCAGTGGCCACGTGTTGGTCGTTCGGAGTCGCGATGATCACCGCGTCCGGATTCGTTGCCAACAGGTCCGCGGGGGCAACATAGTGCGGTACTTCGAGTTCTTCGGCGAGGGCCTTGCTGATCGGGTCCGCGATCGCGCTTAGACGTGCGCCTGGCTCGGAGGCGATCGCAGCGGCGTGGCTGCGGCCCATGCGTCCGGCCCCGATGAGGCCGATCTGCAAGGGAGCGTTGAACCGATTCATGTCAATCTCCTGCGGCAGTTAGTTGGACGGGGTTTCGGCGAGCTTGTGGTGGAGGGCCTCGAACGCCATCGAGTAACCCCGCCACCCTGCCCCGCAGATGTACGTGGCAGCGCTCGAGGCGAAAATGTCGTGGCGCTCCTTCCCGTCGATGGCGTGCCACTGGGAGATGTGCACCACGGCGAAAGGCTGGAAGGTGTCCCGCACCGCGTCGAGCAGGGAATAGGAGTACGCCGAGAACCCGGCCGGATTGATGACGATCCCCGCCGTGTGCTCCTGGTTGTCGTGGATCCAGTCGATCAGTGCCGATTCGTCGTTGGACTGGAAGTGCAGGGCGCGGTCGCCCAGGCGAGCGGCGGTCTGGTCGACGTCCTCCTGGATATCGGCCAGTGTCGTGTGCCCGTACTTGGCCGGATTGCGGACGCCGAGGCGGTTGAGGTTGGGTCCGTGAAGCACTGCGATCTGCATCTGAGGTCCTTTCGTCTAGATGTGGTGTGGCGAACCGAAGGGCGGTCCGTCCGGATCGGTGGGGTGGGGTCGTAGGTTGCCGAAGAAGCCGGACGCAGGCGCTTTGCAGGATGGGCGGATGCTCGACGGTGACCCAGACGCGCATGTGCTGGCGATCATCAACTTCCTTTGTGGGCACCATCGCCCGAGCACTAGAGAAGGCAGAACGCGCCGCCGTCGCGGGCGCTGAACACGTTGAAGGTTCGGCACAGCGTGGCCATGCGAACGCCGTAAGTGGAACATACTTCCATTTCGGAATCAACTTTGAAGTACGGTACCGTGTTTGTACTCGCCCATCCCGCTCACCCTGGAGTGACAATGCGCCCCGCGATTGATTCGTTCTGCTATCACCGCCATTTCGGGGCGGCCTACCCCGGCCTGGAGACCGCGCCTGCGCACCGTTGGGAGGTCTCCGACTTCGTTTCCGCGGCGCAGCACCATGGCGCCGAGGGCATCTCGATCGAGCACTTTATGCTCGAGGACCGGAGCCACGCGGCTCTTTCCGCTCTGCGCGACCAGATCGATGAGGCCGGCTTGTCTCTCGTGTGGGCTTGGGGGCATCCCGATGGCCTCGGCTCCGGCTTCCTGCCTGAGGCGCTGGACGATCTCATCGCCGAACTTGACGTCGCCGTGCGCTTGGGAGCTGACACCATGAGGATCTGCGCCGGTGGTCGGCGCACTCGCCCCGCGTCCTGGGCCGAGCACCGGCGCAATCTCGTTCCGCTCCTGCGCGCGGCGACAGACGCTGCTGCGCGCCGCGGCGTCACGCTCGCGGTCGAGAATCACGCCGATCTTCTGGGAGCCGAAGTCTTGGAACTTCTAGCTGCCGTCGACGATCCTCACCTCGGCGTCTGTCTCGACACCGGAAACAACCTTCGGCTCCTTGAGGACGTCATGACAGTCATCGAGGACTTGGCACCGCACGCGCGCGCGGTGCACTTGAAGGACGTGACCGCCTACCGGGGCGACCCGCGCGCGTTCGCCTTCTGGCCCAGCGTGCCGCTTGGGCAAGGCCTAGTGGACATCCCTCGCGCTCTCCGCGCACTCGACGCTGTCGGGTACACGGGGCTCCTGGCCCTGGAGATCGACTACCTGAAGCCGGAGTACCTCGACGCGGACGGGAATGAGCATCAAGCTATCGCCTCGAGCATGAGCTATCTGCGCCACGCGCTGACCGACCTACGCCGACCCTGAAGGCGGGGCACGGACAACGCGGGCGTCATGGCTCGGCTGCACCCCGACGTGCTTGACATCACAGTAAAAGTGGTGTTGAATTCGTATTCGGAATGGCGTTCCAAATCGGATCAGCCTCCCACCCATTGAACGTCACCGAGGAGTCCATGATGACATCGCCCTTCGAGCGCACCTGCACACGAAAGCTCGCGGCCGCCGCGAGCGTTGGCTTGCTGCTGATGGCGGTCGCGAGCTGTAGCAGAGGCGCAAGCTCGAAATCGGGCGAGACGACGGTCGGCTACTCCGCCGGAGCGCTCGACAACCCATTCGCCGTGCGTCTGTCCAAACTAGTGGTCCAGAAGTCCCGGGCCGGCGGCCTGAACATGCTCTCGGCGGTCAACGCCGGCGGCGACCCCGCGAAGCAGGTCTCCGACCTCAATGCCCTGATCGGCAGGGGCGCCAAGGGCATCGTTCTTCACCCCCGGGACAGCGACGCCATCGTGCCGGCCATCAAGGCCGCCAATAAGGCGCACGTCCCGGTGATCACGGTCGACACCGCCGCCAACGGCGGCGACATCTACGTGCAGATCCGAGCCGACAACGTCGCCATGGGCGAGAGCGCCTGCAAGGAGATCGGCCGACTCACTGGAGGGTCAGGAACCGTCCTTGAGCTGTTCGGCTCGCTGACCACCACCGCGGGGGCAGAGCGGCACAAGGGATTCACCGACTGCATGGCCGCTGACTTCCCCGGCGTTCGGGTGATCGGCAAGAACACCAACTGGAACACCGCCACCGCCGCGGACACCGCTCAGACCGTGATGTCCACCAGCAACATCAAGGCGGTCTTCATGGCCTCTGACTCGGTGATGGTGTCCGCGGTGCAGAAAGTGATGCAGAACCTCGGCCAGTGGAAACCGATCGGCCAGCCGGGGCACGTCGGCGTCGTCACCATCGACGGCTCCGCGGAATCCCTGGACGCCGTCCGCGCTCACTATGTGGATTCGGTGGTCTCCCAGCCCATCGACCAGTACGGATCACTGGCCGCCCAGTACCTGAAGCAAGCCGTGGCCGGTGACACACTGAAGCCAGGGCCGACAGATCACGATAGCGAAATTGTCGAACGCAACGGGAACCTCGAGGACGTCCTGCCCTCGCCGGTCGTCACCATCACCAACGCCGATGACCCGACCCTCTGGGGCAACGCCTCGTGATGCCCGCGGGCCAGGATGCGACGGTTCCCGCCGTGGACGACGCGGAGCACTCGATCTCCGCCGTGGGCATACAAAAGACGTATGGGTCCGCGCGAGCTCTCGACGGCGCCAACCTCCGCGTCCGCAGCGGTGAATCGCGAGCCCTGCTGGGTCGAAACGGCGCGGGCAAATCCACTCTCATCGGCGTCCTGACGGGACTCGTGCAACCGGACGAGGGCACCGTTCGGATCCGTCGGGCCGACGGGTCATTTCCTGCCGGCGCGACCACCGGCGCAGCAACTGGTGCCATCGCCTGCGTCTATCAGCGCAGCACCCTCGTCGATAGCCTCAGCGCGGCGGAGAACATCTCGCTGCGCGCACATCCTCGCACCCGGTGGGGGGCTGTGGACTGGAAGCGGCTGCGCCACACCGGGGGCGACCTGCTCGAGCAGTGGGGCTTCGCCCAGCTGCGCGACCGCGAGGCCGGCACACTCGAGCCGCTGGAACGTAAGGTCGTGGAGGTGTGCCGGGCCATGGTGACCGAGCCCCGCATCCTGCTGCTCGATGAGCCGACGGCCGGACTCGACGAAGGTGCGACGCAGCAGCTGTTCTCCCAGATCGAGGCTGCCAAGGCCCGTGGCGTGACCATTCTCTACGTTTCGCACCACCTGGCCGAAGTCTTCGAGATCTGCGACACCGTCACGATCCTCCGCGACGGTCGGGACGTCCTGACGAAGCCGACCTCGGAGCTGTCCATCGAGTCGATCGTCACCGCGATGTCCGGGACGAGCCCCGCGGCCGGTGCTGACCGCGGTGACGTGAGTACTGCGGCGCGCACGCGTGTGGACCCCGCTAAACCGGCCGTGCTGCAGGTCCGTGATGTCTGCGTCGACGGCCGCGTCAGCGGCGTCTCCTTCGATGCTCCCGCCGGTGCAGCCGTCGGACTGACCGGTCTGAACGGCGCCGGCCACGTGCAGATCGGGCAGGTGATCGCCGGCCAGATCTCGGCCGCCCGCGGACACGTCGCGGTCAAGGGCCGCCGGGTGCAAGCCCAGGTCGCCGACGCCATCCGCGCAGGCGTCGGATTCGTTCCAGAAGATCGCCACGTCGACGGCTTCGTGCCCGGTATGACGGTGGTGGAGAACGCCACGCTGTCGATTCTCGGTGAACTGATTACCCCAGTCGGAACGATCGACACTCGTCGCCGGGCCTCGCACTACGCCCGCCAGGCGACCGCTTGGATGATCAAAGCCCAACCGTCGCAGAACGCGGAGGAGCTCAGCGGTGGCAACCAGCAGAAAGTTGTGCTCGCCCGGGCGCTCGCCTCGGATCCCGATGTCCTCGTAGCGATCAATCCCACCGCCGGCGTGGACGTCACGGCCAAGGATTCGATCTATACGTCACTAGCCGAGCTTCGCGATGCGGGGAAAACGCTCCTCATCGTGTCGACCGATGACGACGACCTCGCCTTCTGCGACCAGGTGCTGGTCATGGTGAAGGGGCGTTTGGACAGTCGTATCGATGCCGGCTACGACGAGGACGAGCTCATCGCCGCCGTCCAGGGGGTGCACCGCAACACCCCGGCGGCAGCCAACCAGGACAACAATTCTGTGACGGGCGCCTTCGAAGCGCGGACTCCTTCGCACCCTCTATCCTCCGAGGAGACAACATGATGTCAGCTGAGCACACCCCCGAGACGATGATCAGCGTTCCCGACGCCCCGAACAGTGGCACCCGTGATGGTTCGGCGTCGGATCGCGCACCTCGGAAGCGGCGGAGCTGGGCACGGGAGCTCTCGCTGCTGCCGGCCATCGTCTTCGTCGGGATCATCGGGTTCGCGCTCTCGGCCAATTTCCTCACCGTGAACAACCTGCTCAACAATGTGCTCGTGACCTCGTCTGTGCTCGCGGTCCTTGTTGTGGCCGAGAGCGTCATCCTGATCTCCGGCAACTTCGATCTTTCGCTCGAGGCCCACGTCAGCCTCGCGCCGATGATCGCGATCTGGCTGGTGACTTCGCAGGTGGGCGGTGGATCGGGCTGGGGATGGTCGCCTTGGGCGGCCATCATCGCCTCGGTAGTCGCCGCTGTGGCCGTCGGCCTGCTCAACGGCCTCCTCGTCGGCAAGCTTGGGCTGAATGCATTCATCGTCACCCTGGCCATGCTGATCTTGCTGCAGGGAGTCACGACGGGCATCTCCGGCGGCGCGACCTACGCCGAACTGCCTGAGTCGTTCGTGGTGCTTGGGAGTGCCCGGTTCCTCGGGCTGTCCGTCCAGGTGTGGATCGCATTGTTGGTCATCGCAGGTGCCGCCGTCTTCATGACCCGGTTCCCGCTCGGGCGGAAGATCTACGCCACCGGCGGCAACATTCAGGCGGCCGCCGCAGCGGGAATCAGGACGAAGCGGTTGACGGTGGGTGTCTTCGTCGCCGGTGCGTTACTGGCCGCTTTGGCAGGATTCATGCTGACCGGTCGGATCGCCTCGGTAACGGCCACGCAGGGAGATGGCATCATCTTCACCGTGTTCGCCGCCTCTGTCATCGGTGGCATCAGCCTCGACGGCGGGCGCGGTTCGATCGTGGGCTCGGCCTTGGGGGTCCTGCTTCTAGGTATGATTCAGAACATCTTGACGCTGTCGAATATCCCGTCGTTCTGGATCAACGCGAGCTACGGCTTGATCATCCTGGCTGCGTTGGTCCTCAACTATGGAACTTCTTTGCGCACGCGCAGTACTCGATGAGCGCCCGCTGTCGGAGGCCGGTCGAAGGCCTCCGGCAGCGCGGCACGTCAGGACTACGCCCCGACAGAGAGGACTTCGTGGACGGTTTGGTCGATGTCACCTACGTGCAGCCGATCCTGAACCCGGAAGACATGGCCGTCATCCCGGGCACCCGGTGGGTGATCACCACCGGCCTAGCCAGCGCGGGGCACCCCCGTGGCGGGCTCCGCGCGGTGCATACACAGGACCTGCGCGTCCTTCAGGTCTTCCCCCGCAAGGAGATCCGCCCGCGCAGTGGCGATGACGGCACGGACGTCGAGGCGTTCAGTGCACACGGTCTGTCGCTGCGGGCAGGCCCGGACGGCATCCACGACCTGGCGGTCGTGCACCACGGCAGCCGGGAATCGATCGAGCTGTTTCGGCTGGACGCGACAGGACATGAGCCGGCGCTGACATGGGAAAGGTCGGTGCCACATGCCGCGAACGCGCTGGGCAACGCCGTTGTGGCCTTGGGCGGTGGGCGGCTGGCGGCGACCAACCAGGCCGACATCAGCGATCCTGACGCGTTCGTGGAGATGGCCCATGGCGAGGACACCGGCGACGTCGTGGAGTACAACCCCGCTAACGGCTGGCGGCATGTCCCCGGAACCGCCGGATGCGGCCCGAACGGCCTCGAGGCTGATGACGAGTTCTACTACGTGGCTCTGTGGGGCAGCGGGTGCCTGCTCCGCGCATCCCGGACCAATCCGGGTGATCGACTCGTGGTCGAACTCGGGTTCAGGCCCGACAATCTCCACTGGCACGGTGAGCTGTTGCTCATAGCCGGCCACGTCGGCGAACTTGCGGAGCTCGACCGACTGCACGCCACCACCGACATCATGCTTGCCCCGTCAGTCGTCGCACTTGTTGATCCGGCGAGCATGACTGTGGAGCGCGTCGCCGAGTTTACGAGTGACGTATTCGGGTTCGCCTCCACCGCAATCGTGGTCGAGGACCGGCTGTGGGTGAGCTCGGCGCGCTGCGACCGCATCCTCACCGCACGTCGCCCGGCGAACTTGCCGGGCTGACTTGCGTCAGCCGGTGATCGCCTTCGAGCGCTTGGTCGGCACCAGGTATTTGGCGTAGTCCAGGCGAGCCTCGCCGAGGAGTCCCGCCTCATGGATAAGCAACGGCAACATATCGTCAATGTATTCGTTCGTGAACTGCTGACTGAGGCCGGCGATCGAGAGCGCACCCGTGACCCGCTCGAGGTCGGGGTTGATGATCGCCGTAGAGATCGAGGTGATCCCGCGCTCGTAGGTCTCCCGGGCGACCCCATAACCGGCAGCACGTGCCTGGTGGATGTGCGCTAGAACGTCGTCGATCGTCTGAGGCGCGTTCGGCCCACCCCCGTCGTACTCCAGCCCCTGCTGCAGCACGAGCGTGAGCGCCTCCTCATCGGTGAGGTGCGCCATCCACGCGTAACCCGACGACGAGCAGGAGAGCCGGACGTCGTAGTGGACTGGCGGGTCGTAGGTGATGTTGGAGGTGGAGCCCTGTGACTTCAGAACCCAGATCAGACGGGCGTCGTCAACGATGCACAATCGCACCAGCGCTTTCGATGCTTTTGCGAGACGGTCGATGGCCGGCTTTGCCTGGTCGATCAAGTCAATCTCTGACAAGTAGGTCAGCGCCTGGCTTATCACCTTCATGCTCAGCGCGTAGGCGCCGCCGTCCGACGCCTGACGGACGTAACCCTCGTCGACCAACTCGGCCAGCAGGCGATGCACGGCGCTTGCCGGCAACTGCACGGTGTGTGCGATCTCGCCCAGGGGGAGGCCACCGGGATGCCTAGACAGTAATTGGAGGATCCGAAGCCCCCGTGTCAGAGCGGCCGCCACGGGATAGTCCTTTCGAAGTGGAACGTCGCTTCCGAGGCTACCAGATGTGAATATCGGTCCAGTGTGGTATGGCTTTCCAGGATTCGTGTTTCATCGCTGGAGCATCCACCCGGTGTGGCGAAGTGGTGCTTGGACGCGGCGCCACTCCGCGGCGCCCTCGGCGTTCCACGACAGGTACGAACGGCCTGCCGTCGGGCTATGGCACCGCCCATCCGGCTCGGGGAGCAGCCCGGAACCCCACGACGGGGGTCACCGCGAGGATGCGCCACCGGCGGGGATCAGGGGACGGGGCGGGGGCCTAGTCCACGACGCCGTAGAGGCGGTCGCCGGCGTCGCCGAGGCCCGGGACGATGTAGCCCAGCTCGTTGAGCCTCTCGTCCAGGCCGGCGGTCACGAGCGTGACGGGCACCGCGATGCCCTCGAGCTCGGACTCGATGCGCGCGATTCCTTCGGGTGCGGCCAGCAGCGTGATGGCGGTGATGTGGTCGGCCCCGCGCCTGACCAGGAAGTGGATGGCGGCGGCCAGCGAGCCGCCCGTGGCCAGCATCGGGTCGAGGACGTAGCACTGACGGCCTGTCAGGTCGTCCGGCAGACGCTCGGCGTACGTGACGGCCTCGAGCGTCTCCTCGTTGCGCACCATGCCCAGGAATCCGACCTCGGCGGTGGGCAGCAGGCGCTGCATGCCCTCGAGCATGCCGAGCCCCGCACGCAGGATCGGCACCACGAGCGGACGGGGATCGGTCAGGCGCAGCCCCCTCGCCATCGCGACCGGCGTCTTGACGTCGACCGGCTCGACCCGCACGTCACGCGTCGCCTCGTACGTCAGCAGCGTGACGAGCTCGTCGGCCAAGCGGCGGAACGTCGGCGAGTCCGTCGTCTCGTCGCGGAGCAGCGTCAGCTTGTGCGAGATGAGCGGATGGTCGGCGACGTGTACCTGCATACCCCGAGACTAGGACATCCCACTCCTCCCTCGTCCGGCTCGCCCGCCACCGCATCCCACCTGGCTGCGTTCTCCTCGGTCTGCGCACAACCCCGGTGCGCATCCCTCCTCGGCCTTACCAGCCGGGCGCGGATGGCGCGCTCGCTGATCGGACCAGGAATGAGGGGGACGCCCTAGCGTCGCCGCGCCGCCGTCTGTCACCATCGCAGTGAGACCGTCCTTACCCGGACGGCCCACCCGACGGAGGGCAGCGACGTGGCCGAGGACGACGTGGACTTCGCCGTCGCCGCCTACCGCGACGACGGCATGTGGCGGGTGGTCGAGCTGAACCCGCAGCTGGGCGAGAACGTCGACGACCTCAGCGAGGCGCTGGCGCGCTTCCCGTCCGACGTCGGCGTGCTCGGTCTGGTCTCGATGAACGACGACTTCTTCGTCATCCTGCGCCGCTCCGGCACCCAGGTGCGCGCGATGCTGTCGGACGTCACCGCGATCGACGAGTGGCCGCTGGCTGACGGGGTCGCCGAGCTGCTCGACCTGCCCGACTCGCCTGGCGACGACGCGCAGGCCGTCGGCGATCTGGAGATCCTCAGCGACCTGGGCATGACCGCGTTCGACCTCGGCATGCTGTGCGACGACGACGACCTCTACCCCGACGACATCCTGCTCGACGTGGCCGAGCGGCTGGGCTTCGGCAACCAGCTCGAGGCCATCCTCGGGTGACGTTCGACCACGTGATGGGCCAGGCCCTCGACCTCGCCCGGACGACGGCCGCCGACGGCGACGTCCCGGTGGGGGCACTCGTCATCGACCCGGCGGGCGTCGTGATCGGGCGCGGACGCAACACCCGTGAGCGCGACGGCGACCCGACGGGCCACGCCGAGATCGTCGCTATCCGCGAGGCGGCCGGCGTGACGGGGGAGTGGCGGCTCGAGGGCTGCACGCTCGTCGTGACGTTGGAGCCGTGCACCATGTGCGCCGGGGCGATCGTCGCGGCACGCCTGCGCCGCCTCGTTTTCGGGGCGTTCGACGACAAGGCCGGCGCCGTCGGCTCGCTGTGGGACGTCGTGCGCGACCGCCGCCTCAACCATCGCCCCGAGGTCGTCAGCGGCGTCCGGGCCGACGAGTCCGCCGCCCTCCTGCGCGACTTCTTCGCGGGCCACCGGAACATCTGATCCCGCGGGGCGTTGCACCTCTACATGAGAGCGATCGTCTACAGCCAGACCGGTGACCCGTCCGTCCTCGGGCTCGTCGAGCGTGAGCCCGCCGAGCCGGGGCCCGGTGAGGTGCGCGTCCGCGTCGTCGTGTCGGGCGTCAACCCCACGGACTGGAAGTCCCGCGCCGGCGCGACGGGCCAGGCCCTCCCGTTCCCGGAGATCGTGCCGAACCAGGACGGCGCGGGCGTCGTCGACGCGATCGGTGCCGGTGTCGACGGCCTCGCGGTCGGCGACCGCGTCTGGGTGCTGCTGGCCGCGCACGCCCGGCCGACCGGCACGGCGCAGGAGTTGACCGTCGTGCCCGCCGACCGCGTCGTCCGCCTCCCCGTCGGCGCGTCGTTCGATCTCGGCGCCTCGCTCGGCGTCCCCGCGGTCACCGCGCACCGGACGCTCACGGTCGCCGAGGGCGGTCCGACCCGGTTGCACCCCGGCTCGCTCGACGGCCGCACGGTGCTGGTCGCC
>JAOPXY010000014.1 GCA_025964895.1 Aeromicrobium sp. | reverse complement strand
CTCGCGTCCGCTACACGACGATCCAGAACTGGTCGAACAACGTCTACAACCTCGTCACGAAGCGCGCCGTCTGCGAAGAGGGCGCCACGATGGAGTGGGTCGATGGCAACATCGGCTCCAAGGTCACCATGAAGTACCCCGCGGTCTACCTCATGGGCGAGCACGCCCGTGGCGAGAAGCTGTCGATCGCCTTCGCAGGCGAGGGACAGCACCAGGACGCCGGCGCCAAGATGGTGCACGCCGCGCCCAACACGTCCAGCTCGATCCTGAGCAAGTCGGTGGCCCGTGGCGGCGGACGCACGTCGTACCGCGGCCTGCTGCAGGTGCTGGAGGGCGCCGAGGGCTCGGCCAGCACGGTCAAGTGCGATGCGCTGCTCGTCGACCAGATCAGCCGCTCCGACACGTACCCGTACGTCGACGTCCGCGAGGACGACGTGACGCTCGGCCACGAGGCCACCGTCTCCAAGCTCAGCGATGACCAGCTCTTCTACTTCATGTCGCGAGGCATGGAGGAGGACGAGGCCATGGCGATGATCGTCCGCGGCTTCGTCGAGCCGATCGCGCGCGAGCTGCCGATGGAGTACGCCCTCGAGCTCAACCGCCTGATCGAGCTCCAGATGGAAGGGGCAGTTGGCTGATGACCTCTCGTCTCGCGGATGGCCCCGAGGCCATCCAAGACTCCATGGCGCAAGTTCTCGAGCTGAGTCCAGTTGAGTCGCACCTGCACCCGGAGGGATCGTTCGACCTCGCCGACCACCCCGTCCCGACGGGTATGGAGGAGATCTGGCGGTTCACGCCGCTCAAGCGCCTTCGTGACCTGCACAAGGACACCCCACTGGACGGTGACGACTTCACGATCGAGGTCGACGCCGCTCCCGGCGTGACGGCCGTGTCGGTGCCGGCCGCGGACTCCGCGCGCGGTGTCTCCGGCTACGTGCCGGTCGACCGCGTGTCGGCCCGGGCATGGGCCGCCGCGCGGTCCGTCTTCGAGGTCATGATCCCGGCCGACGCCGAGGTCGCGCAGCCCACGACGCTGCACCTGCGCGGCGGCAGCATCGAGAAGGCCGCCGCAGGGCACCTTCTCGTCCGCGCGGGCCGGTTCAGCCGGTCCGTCGTGATCGTCGACTACAGCGGCTCGGCCACCTGGGCCGAGAACATCGAGGTCGTCCTCGAGGACGGCGCCGAACTGACATTCGTCACGGTCCAGGACTGGAACGACGACAGCGTCCACGTCGTCACGCAGCACGCGACCGTCGGCCGTGACGCGACGTTCAAGCACGTCGCGGTCTCACTGGGCGGCGACGTCGTCCGTGCGAGCACGTCGGCGGACTACCGGGGCACCGGCGGCAGCGTCGAGATGCTCGGCGTCTACTTCGCCGACGCGGGTCAGCACATCGAGCACCGGCTCTTCGCGGACCACACGGCCCCCAAGACCAAGAGCAACGTCGAGTACAAGGGCGCGCTGCAGGGCGACGGCGCCCACACCGTGTGGATCGGCAACGTCCTGATCCGCAAGGAGGCGCAGGGCATCCTGACGTACGAGAGCAACGACAACCTCGTGCTCACCGACGGCGCCAAGGCCGACTCGGTGCCGAACCTGGAGATCGAGACCGGCGACATCGAGGGCGCGGGACACGCGTCCACGACGGGCCGCTTCGACGACGAGCACCTGTTCTACCTGCAGAGCCGCGGCATCCCGGAGGAGGAAGCCCGACGTCTCGTCGTGCACGGCTTCTTCCACGACATCATCCGCCGCATCGGCGTGCCGGCCCTGCAGGAACGGCTCATCGCCTCGATCGAGACCGAGCTCGCCGGACACCTCGGACAGGCTGAGCACGTGGGACGCATCCCGGCATGAGCTTCATCGAGGCGGCGCAGCTCGCCGACGTCCCGGACGGGGGTGCGCTGGCAGTCGAGGTCGACGGCCAGGAGATCGCCCTCGTGCGCGACGGCGACGACGTCTACGCCATCCGCGACGAGTGCTCTCACGCGTCGATCCCGCTGTCCGAGGGCGATGTCGAGGGCTGCGAGATCGAGTGCTGGCTGCACGGCTCGCGCTTCGACGTCCGCACCGGCAAGCCCATCAACTACCCGGCCACCGAGCCCGTCCCGACCTATTCCACCCAGATCGAGGGAGACACCGTGATGGTCGATCTCTCCACCCCCAGGAGCTGAACATGGCAACACTCGAGATCAAGGACCTGCACGTCTCGGTCACGACCGAGGAGGGCGAGAAGAAGATCCTCAAAGGCGTCGACCTGACCGTCAAAACCGGAGAGGTCCACGCGATCATGGGCCCCAACGGCTCGGGCAAGTCGACGCTGGCGTATTCGATCGCCGGCCACCCGAAGTACAACATCACCGGCGGCAGCGTCACGCTCGACGGGGTCGACATCTTGTCGATGAAGGTCGACGAGCGTGCTCGCGCCGGGCTGTTCCTCGCGATGCAGTACCCCGTCGAGGTGCCCGGTGTCTCGGTCGCGAACTTCCTGCGCACGGCCAAGACGGCCATCGACGGCGAGGCGCCCAAGCTGCGCACGTGGGTCAAGGACGTCAACGAGGCCCTCGAGCGCGTCACGCTCGACAAGGACTTCGCCCAGCGCAGCGTCAACGAGGGATTCTCCGGCGGCGAGAAGAAGCGCCACGAGATCGCCCAGCTGGAGCTGCTGAACCCGAAGTTCGCCGTGCTCGACGAGACCGACTCCGGCCTCGACATCGACGCGCTGCGCGTCGTGTCCGACGGTGTCAACCGCTTCAGCGGCCAGGGCGACCGCGGCGTGCTGCTCATCACGCACTACACGCGCATCCTGCGCTACATCAAGCCCGACTACGTGCACGTGTTCGTCGCCGGTCGCGTCGCCGACCAGGGCGGGCCCGAGCTCGCCGACGAGCTCGAGGCGAACGGCTACGACAAGTACGTGAAGGCAGCCGCAGAGGTGACCTCGGCGTGACCGCCGTCGAGAGTTCGACCACCTACGACGTCGCTCGGATCAGGGAGGACTTCCCGATCCTGGGTCGTCGCCTGTCCGGTGACCTCCCGTTGGTCTACCTCGACAGCGCGAACACCTCGCAGAAGCCGCAGCAGGTCGTCGACGCGATCGCCGACCACTACGCGCAGCACAACGCGAACGTGGCCCGCGCGATGCACCAGCTCGGCGCGGAGGCCACCGCGGCCTTCGAGCTCGGACGGGACAAGGTCGCGGCGTTCATCGGCGCGCCCAGCCGCGACGAGGTCGTCTACGCCAAGAACGCGTCCGAGGCACTCAACCTGGTGGCCCGCGTGCTGGGCGACGCGGGACGCATCGGGCCCGGCGACGAGGTCGTCATCACCGAGATGGAGCACCACTCCAACATCGTCCCGTGGCAGCAGGTCACGCAGCGCACGGGTGCGACGCTGCGGTGGTTCGGTGTCACCGACGAGGGTCGTCTCGACCTCGACGACATCGACACCCTGATCACCGAGCGCACCAAGGTCGTGTCGCTGACCTGGGTGTCGAACATGCTCGGCACGATCAACCCGCTCGACGTCGTGATCGCCAAGGCGCACTCCGTCGGCGCGCTGGTCGTCGTCGACGCATCACAGGCCGTGCCGCAGATCCCGGTCGACGTCGCGGCCCTGGGCGCCGACTTCGTGGTCTTCACGGGTCACAAGCTGCTGGGTCCCACCGGCATCGGCGTGCTGTGGGGACGCTACGACCTGCTCGCCGAGCTGCCGCCGTTCCTGGGCGGTGGCGAGATGATCGAGACCGTCACGATGGAGCGCTCGACGTACGCCGCTCCGCCGTCGCGCTTCGAGGCCGGTACGCCGCCCATCGCCCAGTCCGTGGGCCTCGGCGCGGCGATCGACTACCTGAGCGCGATCGGCATGCAGAACGTCGCGGCGCACGAGCAGGCCATCACGGCCTACGCGCTGGGCGCGATGCAGGAGATCGACGGTCTCACGGTCGTCGGGCCGAAGGAGGCCGTCATGCGCGGGGGAGCGGTCAGCTTCACCCTCGACGGCATCCACCCGCACGACGTGTCGCAGCTGCTCGACTCGCGCGGCGTCGCCGTCCGGGCCGGTCACCACTGCGCCAAGCCGGCGCACCTGCGCTTCGGCGTGCAGTCGACGACGCGCGCGTCGTTCTACCTGTACACGACCGAGCAGGAAATCGATGTGCTCGTCGAGGCGTTGCACCACACGAAGAAGTACTTCGGAAGCTGAGGCACATGAACGTCGATTCCCTGTACCAGGAGATCATCCTGGACCACTACAAGCACCCGCACGGGTCCGGCCTGCGCGAGCCCTTCGAGGCCGAGGTGCACCACGTCAACCCCACCTGCGGCGACGAGGTGACGCTGCGCGTCCACCTCGACGGCGAGACCGTCTCCGACGTCTCGTACGCCGCGGAGGGGTGCTCGATCAGCCAGGCGTCCGTGTCCGTCCTCAACGACCTGATCGTCGGCAGGTCCGTCGACGAGGGCATGGCCGTGCTCGACAGCTTCACCGAGCTCATGCAGGGCAAGGGCAAGGTCGAGCCCGACGAGGACGTCCTCGAGGACGGCATCGCCTTCGCCGGCGTCGCCCAGTTCCCGGCCCGCGTCAAGTGCGCGCTGCTGGGCTGGATGGCCTGGAAGGACGCCGTCTCGCAGGCCCTCGTCACCAGTTCTTCTTCAGACCCAGCGATCACGGGAGACCCCACATGACCACCGATCACAGCGACCTGCCCGAGGTGTCCACGGCACCCGCCGGCGCGACGACGAAGGAAGACGTCCTCGAGGCGATGAAGGACGTCGTCGACCCCGAGCTCGGCATCAACGTGGTCGACCTCGGCCTCGTGTACGGCGCCGACGTCGACGAGCACAGCAACACGGTGCTGTCGATGACGCTGACGTCTGCCGCCTGCCCGCTGACCGACGTCATCGAAGACCAGACGCGCGCCGCACTCGACGGCATCGTCAACGACTTCCGCATCGAGTGGGTCTGGATGCCGCCGTGGGGCCCGGACAAGATCACCGACGACGGCCGCGAGATGCTCCGCGCCCTCGGCTTCAACATCGGCTGACCCCGTCGCGGTGGTGAGGCAACTCACCACCGCACTGCCGCGCGACCGGTAACCCTCTGCTCAGCGGCGACGTAGACTGGACGGGTGAGCTTCTACCAGCGGGAATGACGTCGAGCGCCTCTCGCGCCCCGTCGATCCCTGCACTCACCCGATCTGAAGGTTCCCCATGCTCACCGTCTCCAATGTGGAGCTGCGCTTCGGCGCGCGCGTCCTGATGTCCGATGTGTCCTTCCGGGTCGACAAGGGCGACAAGGTCGGTCTGGTCGGCCGCAATGGCGCCGGCAAGACGACGCTGACGCGCATGCTGTCCGGCGACGGCCAGCCGGCCGAGGGCACCATCACGTCCACCGGGAAGATCGGCTACCTGCCGCAGGACCCCAAGTCCGGAGACCTGGCGACGACCGCCCGCGACCGCATCCTCGGTGCCCGCGGCCTCGACGAGGCGCTGACGGCGATGCGCAAGGCCGAGATCGACATGGGCTCGCCGGATCCCGCGATCGCCGAGAAGGCCATGAAGGCGTACTCGCGCGCCGACACGCTGTTCGGCGCCGGCGGTGGGTACGCCGCGGAGTCCGAGGCGGCGACGATCTCGCACGCGCTCGGCCTGCCCGACCGCGTGCTCGAGCAGCCGCTGTCGACCCTGTCGGGTGGCCAGCGCCGCCGCATCGAGCTGGCCCGCATCCTGTTCTCCGACGCCGACACGCTGCTGCTCGACGAGCCCACCAACCACCTCGACGCCGACTCGGTCACGTGGCTGCGCGGCTTCCTGAAGTCGTTCAACGGCGGCATCGTGATCATCAGCCATGACGTGGAGCTGATCGAGGAGACCGTCAACAAGGTGCTCTACCTCGATGCGAACCGATCGACGATCGACATCTACAACATGGGCTGGAAGTCGTACGTCAAGCAGCGCGAGGCCGACGAGGCCCGCCGCAAGCGCGAGCGGGCCCTCGCGGTCAAGAAGGCCGACGCCCTGACGTCGCAGGCCAACAAGTTCCGCGCCAAGGCGTCCAAGGCCTCCACGGCGCAGCAGATGCTGCGCCGCGCCGAGCAGCTCGTGTCGGGCCTCGAGGGCGAGCGCGTGCAGGACAAGGTCGCGCACATCAAGTTCCCCAAGCCCGCGCCCTGCGGCAAGACACCGCTCATGGCCAAGGGCCTGTCGAAGTCGTACGGGTCGCTGGAAATCTTCCTCGACGTCGACCTGGCGATCGACAAGGGCAGCCGGGTCGTCATCCTGGGGCTCAACGGTGCCGGCAAGACGACGCTGCTGCGCATGCTGGCCGGGACGCTGGACTCCGACGGCGGCGAGATCCTGCCGGGCCACGGGCTGAAGATCGGCTACTTCGCGCAGGAACACGAGACGCTGGACACCTCGCGGACGGTGCTGGAGAACATGCAGGCGCAGGCCCCGCAACTGACCGACACCGAGGCGCGCAGCGTCCTGGGATCGTTTCTGTTCAGCGGCGACGACACGTCCAAGCCCGCCGGTGTGCTGTCCGGTGGCGAGAAGACGCGTCTGGCGCTCGCGAGCCTCATCGTCTCCAGCGCGAACGTCCTGCTGCTGGACGAGCCGACCAACAACCTCGACCCGGCGTCCCGCGAAGAGGTGCTGCGGGCCATCCGCAACTACGAGGGCGCCATCGTGCTCGTCTCGCACGACGAGGGTGCCGTGCGGGCCCTCGAGCCCGACCGCGTGCTGCTGCTGCCCGACGGCGACGAGGACCTGTGGTCCGAGGACTACCTCGACCTGGTCACCCTGGCCTGACGCACCGCCTCATCGGCCGGCGAAGTGGCTGACGGCCGCGTCGAGCGCCTCCGTCGCCGGTACGTCGACGTCCGGCAGGACGCCGACGCCCTCCCAGTTGCCGCCGGTGATCTTGTTGACCGCCCGCGCGACGGGGATCGTCGCCTCCAGGTGGTCGCTGAGCCGGAATCCTTCGCGAGGGTGGGCGCCGCCGCGGGTCGTCTCGCCGACGACGACGGCCCGCCGGTGGGCCTGCAGGGTGTACGCGAGGTCCTCGGCGCCTGAGAACGTCGCGCCCGACGTCAGCACCGCGACCGGGACGTCCGCCGGCACCGACGTCCCCGGGACCCATGGCAACGTCCACAGCTGCCTGAGCGCGGTGGGGTCGCGGGTCAGCATGTCGGTCAGGTGCAGCTCGGGCCCCAGCAGGTAGGTGAGGACGACGCACACGGCCGACGGAGCGCCGCCACGGCACTCGCGGACGTCCAGCACCAGCCCGCGCGCGTCGCCCACGGACTGCATCGCGGTCACGACCGCGTCGCCGCTCACCGAGGGATGGAAGAGCAGCGGGGCGAACCGCAGGACCGCGACCTCCCCGTCGAGCCACGTGGGGCCGGTGACGCCGTACGACGATGCCTCCGCCTGGCGGAGATGGGCGGCCACGGCCTCGGCCGGGTCGGCGACGTCGGCGAGCGGCTCCTCGTGGTGGATCAGGCGAAGGTGGAGGTCGTGGTTGACCGCCTGCAGATCGCGCGTGATCCGCCGAGCCGCCTCGGCCTCGTCGATCGCCGCGTCGTACGCCATCGAGCGGGCCTCGTCGCGCAGCAGCCCTGCGACGGAGGCCGCCACCTCGGCCAGCACGTAGTGCTCCTCGACGAGGTCCGCGACCGAGCGCGCGATCGCGCGGGCTCGGTCAGGGGTCACACGGGCTCCTTCAGCTGCCGATCATCATGGGCGAAGCCGTCGATGCGGGACGGCTTGCGGCGTTCCTTGGCCTCGGCACGAGCGAACCAGAAGTAGCCGACGACGGCAAGCAGCGCGAAGAACCACCACTGCAGGGCGTAGAAGAAGTGGGGGCCCTGGCCGAGCTCGGGCTGGGGCTCGGCGGCCAGGGGAGTTTTCGGCGCGGGCGACTCCTCCTGCAGGTTGAGGTACCCGTCGGCGAGGTCGTAGGGCACGAAGTCGGCGAGTGCCTCGCTCGAGATCGCGCGGATCTGCCCGCCAGACGGGCGGACGGCATTGCCGCCGGCCCCGTTGTCCTGCCGCAGCCAGCCCATGACCGTGACCTCGCCGGCCGGCGGCTCGGGCACGTCCGGGCGCGAGACGTTGTTGTCCGTCGCGAACCACCCCCGGTCGACCAGCACGGCACTGCCGTCGGCCGTGACCAGCGGGGTCACGACGTCGACGCCTGGCGCCCCGTCGCGGGTCGTGAACTTGACCGTCAGCTGGTGCTCGAGGTCGTACGTGCCGACGGCCGTCACGCGGCTCCACTCGGTGCTGAGGTCGACCTCGTCGCCGGGCGAAAGGACCGACGTCAGCTCGACCGGATCGGCGTCGAAGTGCGCCGTGATGATGTCGTTGCGGTCGAGTCGCAGGTCGAGCTTGTGCAGCTGCCAGAAGCCCAGACGGGTGCAGACGGCGGCGAGCAGCACCACGAAGACCGCGAAGCCGATCCAGCGCGCGCTCAGCAGGAAGCGATACACACCTCGACGGTAGTTGCCGCCGCCAAGGCTGGCGCAGCCGGGTTGGGGTATCCGACCTAGGATAGGGGGATGCAGCTGATCGACGGGCACGGGAGAGTCGCAACGGACCTGCGCGTCTCGCTGACCGACCGCTGCAACCTGCGGTGCCAGTACTGCATGCCGGCGGAGGGCCTCGACTGGCTCGCGACCGACGAGACGCTCACCGACGACGAGCTCAACCGGCTGATCCGCATCGGCGTCGAGATGCTGGGCATCCGCGACGTCCGGTTCACCGGCGGCGAGCCGTTGCTGCGCCGCAGCCTGCCGGCGATCGTCGCCGAGACCAAGGCATTGCCCTCGCAGCCGCGCACCGCCATGACGTCCAACGGCCTGGGACTCAAGCACACCGCGCAGGCCCTCGCGGACGCCGGGCTCGACCGGGTCAACATCAGCCTCGACACGACCGATCCGGCGACGTTCGAGAAGATCACCCGTCGTCCTCGGCTGCACGACGTCATCGACGGACTGGCCGCGGCACACGATGCCGGGCTGCGGCCCGTCAAGGTCAACGCGGTGCTGCTGCGCGGCATCAACGATCAGGAGGCGCCCGATCTGCTGCGCTGGTGCATCAAGCACGAGTACGAGCTGCGGATCATCGAGCAGATGCCCCTCGACGCCCAGCACGGTTGGAATCGCGAGGCGATGGTCACGGCGGACGAGACGCTGGCACTGCTGCGCGAGCACGTCCGTCTGACGCCGCTCGACGGCCGTGGATCGGCCCCCGCCGAGAAGTTCCTCGTCGACGACGGACCGCACACCGTGGGCATCATCGGCTCGGTCACCAAGCCGTTCTGCGGCGACTGCAACCGCGTGCGCCTCACCGCCGACGGGCAGATCATGAACTGCCTGTTCGCCCGCACCGAGTCCGACCTGCGTCGTCCGCTGCGATCGGGCGCGTCCGACATCGAGATCGCGGAGCAGTGGATGGCCGCCATGACGACGAAACTGCCGGGCCACGGCATCGACGACCCGTCGTTCCTGCAGCTCGACCGTCCCATGTCGGCGATCGGCGGCTGACCCAGCTGAGTCGGGGTCCTACAGGGGGACGGTCTCCCGGTAGAAGTCTCTTGCGTCCAGAAATGATCGCAGCGACTGCTCGTGGTCGTCGCACGCCAGCCAGATCTTGCGACGGTCGGGCGTGTGCAACTTGGGGTTGTTCCACACGACCTGGTGCACGGCCTCATTCGTGCAGCCCTTGGCCGAGCAGATCAGCGCGTCAGCCACGATCGAGGGGTTCTTGGCGGATCGGCTCGATCTCTTTGCCCGCCTCGGGTCCGAACGGCGACGGACCCGCACCCTTCTTGCGCACGCCGGCGTTGGCGTAGATGACCGAGGTGTACGGCAGGAACACCGCGCCCACGAACGCGACCCACCCGAGGGCTGCCCACGGCTGGGACTGC
>JAOPXY010000006.1 GCA_025964895.1 Aeromicrobium sp. | reverse complement strand
CGGCGGCGTCCGGGTCGCCGCGCTCGAGAGCGATCCGGAGCGCTGCGCCGATCTGGGCATCCGCCGCGTGCTGCGCCTCGGTGCGCTCGACGAGGTGACCCGCGACGTGCCCGCCGCGCCGGCCGCGCCGGACGACCGCAGGGCGCCGCTCGTCGCGGTGTGGGGGCCGGCAGGGGCGCCCGGGCGCAGCACCGTGGCCCTGGGACTCGCCGCAGCGGCCGCCGCCCGCGGCCTCGACACGGTGCTGGTCGATGCGGACACCTACGGCGGCGCGCTCGGTCAGCTGGTCAGCGTGCTGGACGACGTCAGCGGCGTCGTTGCCGCCTGCCGCGCCGCGAACAACGGGCGGTCCGCCGAGGTGATCGACCACCTCCTGGAGATCGATCCGCGGTTGCGGCTGCTGACCGGCCTGCCGCGCGGCGACATGTGGCCGCAGGTCCGCACCGGAGCCTTCGAGGCCGTGCTCACGCAGCTGCGTGCGGCGGCCGAGCTCGTCGTGGCCGACTGCGGATTCTCGCTCGAGCCGGCGACGTCGCCGGCGGCGGCCCGCAACCAGACGACCCTGCAGGTGCTGGAGGAGGCGGACTCGATCGTGGTCGTCGGGCGTCCCGATCCGGTCGGGCTGGCCAGGCTCGTCAGGGGCCTGCACGACCTCGCGACGGTGCTGCCGGGGTGCTCGCCGGTCGTGGTCGTCAACATGATGCGGCCGTCCCTGGGCTGGGGCGATCGCGAGGTCCGGGCCACGGTGTCGCGCCTCACGGGCATCGAGCCTGTCGTGCACCTGCCACACGACCAGTCGGCGCTCGACCTCGCCGCCGTCAGCGGCCGCACCCCGCGCGACGCGGCGCCGTCCTCGCCCTTCGTGGCCCGCGTCGAGGTGCTGGCCTCCCACGTGCTGGCCGCCGCGCTGCCGACGACGGCCGGTGCCGGGCCCGTGTCATGAGCCGGTGGTAACTTCTGTGCAGGACGTCACGAGGAGAGTCATGCAACGGTTGAGCCCCCTCGATGCGATGTTCCTGCACCAGGACAGCCCGACCGTGCCGCGCCAGGTCGCCTCGCTCGTGATCCTCGAGCCCGGCGACCACCCGCTCGACTACGAGCGGCTCCTGCACGTCATCGACGAGCGCATCGACCTCGTCCCGCGGTACCGCCAGGTGCCTCGCGACGTCCCAGGCGCGCTCGGCACCCCTGTGTGGCTCGACGATGAGAACTTCGACATCTCGTTGCACGTGCGGCGCTCCGCCCTGCCGCGCCCCGGCACGACGAACGCCCTGCACGAACTCGTCGGACGACTCATCGCCCGGCGGCTCGACCTCGACCGTCCGCTGTGGGAGCTGTACCTGATCGAGGGCCTCGCCGGCGGGCGTGTCGCGCTGCTGTTCAAGGCGCATCAGGCGCTCGTGGACGGCTCGGAGACCGTCGACCTCGCGCAGGTGCTCCTGGAGGAGACGGCGCGCGAGCGCGACATCCCGCACGAGGAGTGGACCCCCCGCGCCGAGCCGCCCGCCCTCGGCCTGGTGCTCGACACGATCGGCCGCAACCTGCGTCGTCCAGGCGAGGCGCTGCGGGTCACCGAGCTCAACCTGGGCAGGCTGGCGCGCAAGCTGCCCGTCATCGGTGCCGACGCGCAGGGCACGCAGAGCGTGCTGTCGACCGATCTCAGCCGGCACCGGCGCTTCGCCTCGCTCGCGGTCGACCTCGACGACTTCCGGCGCATCCGCGAGGAGCACGGCGGCACCGTCAACGACGTCATCCTGGCCTGCGTCGCCGGCGGCATCCGCGGGTGGATGCTCACCCGCGCCGAGCCCGTCTCGGCGAAGACCAGCTTCCGCGCGATGGTGCCGATGTCGGTCGTCGCGGAGGACGGCCTGCCCACGTCGCTGGGCTCCAAGGTCCGTGGTCATCTGCTGTCGCTGCCGGTCGGGGAGAGCAATCCCGTCGTGCGGCTGCACCAGGACTCCTACGCGCTGCGCGACCACCGCGAGACCGGATCGGCCGTCGCCGCCAACAAGCTCGCGAGCCTGCCGGGCTTCGCGACGTCCACGTTCCACGCGGTCGGTGCACGGGTGGCCGAGTCCGAGACCGGCCGCGGCCACCAGATCGTGATCACGAACGTCCCCGGACCCCAGGAGCCGCTGTACCTCGCGGGTGCCGAGCTGGCCGAGGTGTACCCGTGCATCCCGCTGAGCGGCCGCCGGGCCGTGTCGATCGGCGTCACGTCGTACAACAGCAAGGTCTTCTTCGGCATCGTCGCCGATCGCGACGCGGTGCCGGACGTCAACGTGCTCGCACAGTGCATTGACGACGCGCGGGTCGAGCTGGTCGAGTCCGTCGACGGTCGGCGGGGTCGCGCACCGAGGGGCCGCCAGCGCCCCGTGAAGGGATGACCATGCGGGTGTACCTGGGGCTGAGCCTCGACGAGCTCACGACACTGGCCGGCGGCGGGACGGTGACCCCTGCCGAGGCGTTCGTCGCGGCGTCCGTCGACGAAGAGGACGAGCTGGCTGCCCTCGAGACAGCGGGCGAGACCGGAGTCGTCGCGGCCGCGGCCGAGCTCGACGACCCCGACGGGCCGGTGACGCTGGCCGACGTCGCGTCGCTGCACGTCGACCTCGACGGCAGCGGCGACCTCGCGTGGTTCGCCACGCAGGAGATCGCCGCCGTCATCGAGCTCGTGACCGCCTAGAGCTTGGTCATCCCGTACTCGACCTCTTCGCGCAGCGAGGAGCGGATCGCCTTGGCGACCTCGGGTTCGATCTTCTTGCCGATGAACGGGATCGACACCTTGACGTCGCCGTCGACCGTGAAGTCCGATCCGCCGTCGCGCGCCGACAGCTTCGCGACGCCGATCATCTCGGCAGGCTGACCGATGATGCTGACCTTGACATCGGCCGTGCGGTTGCCGGCCGTGTCCGGAGCGCTCCACTTCTCGGTCTGCTTGACCTTGACGGTGCTGCCGGTGAGCTTCTTGACGAAGTCGGGCAGGTCGGCCACCTGCGTGCGCAGGATCGTGACCGTGGCACCCTCGCCGTCAGGCTCGACCGTCACCTCGTAGTCGGTCGCGCCCTGGTTGGCGCACGACTCGGTGCGGAACGCCTGGTCCGAGAGGAGCCCGTACACGGCGTCCACGTCAGCGCCGTCGTACGCGAACTTCTCCGTCAGCTTCACGCGGTGGCTCCCGGCTCGTTGCTGGCGGCGAGCGCCTTCAGCTCGGAGAGCCTGGCCTCGACTTCCGTCTGCGTGCTGTCGCCCTCCAGCTCGGCGAACTGCGCGTCGAGGCTCGAGGCGGCGAGCTCGGCCTGACCGGCCACCTGGGCCTCGTCGCGGCGCACCTTCTCCTCGAAGCGCGACAGCTCGCTCGTCGGGTCGAGGACGTTGATCGACGACACCGCCTGCTGCACCTTGGCCTGGGCCTCGGCGGTCTTGGCGCGCGCGACGAGCTGGTCGCGCTTGCTCTGCAGCTCGCCGAGCTTGCCCTGCATGTTGATGAGGCCGGCCTTGAGCTGCTCGACCGTGGAGTTCTGGGCGGCGATCTGGGGGGCCGCGGCCTTGGCCTCGTTCTCGTAGCCGATCTGCTTGCTCAGCGCGACCTTGGCGAGGGCGTCGAACTTGTCGGCCTCGGCGGCCTGGCCGTCGCTGCGCAGGCGGTCGGCCTTCTGCGACGCGGCGATGGCCTTGGCGCCCCACTCCTTGACCGCGGCGACGTCCTCGGCGTGGTCGGCCTCGGCGAGGCGGAGGTTGCCGATCGTCTGCGCGACGGCGTCCTGCGCCTCGGCGATCGAGTTGGTGTAGTCACGGACGAGCTGGTCGAGCATCTTCTCGGGGTCCTCGGCCTTGTCCAGGAGCGAGTTGATGTTGGCTCGGGTGAGCTGCCCGATGCGCCCGAGGATGGACTGTTTCTGAGCCATGGTCCGTCACTTTCGTTCAGTCGGCGGTCTGTGGGTGCTGCCGTCGCTCTCGATCTTGCTGCATGCCGACGGTCGAGACAACCGGTGGCCGGCGGAACATCCACACCCGCATCGCCACGAACCGCATGACCGTGACGAACAGGTTGGCCGCCGTCAGCACCAGCACCTCGACGACGGGGTGGCTGTCGCCGCCGGTCGCCCGCATGAGCCACAGGACGCCGCTGGTCACGGCGAGCCCACAGGCGAAGACCAGCAGCCCCTGCAGCTGGTGTCGCAGGGCCCCGGTCGTGCCGCGCAAGCCGAAGGTGAACCGCCGGTTCGCCGCCGTGTTGGCGATCGCGGTGATCGCGAGCGCCACCGCGTTGGCCTGCTGCGCCCCGAGGCTGCCGCGCAGGACGATGAACAGTCCGCCGTAGGCGAGCGTCGAGAGGCCCCCGATCAGCGCGAATACGACCATCTGGGCGCTGATCCGTCCACCCGCGCTGCGCCGGCTCGCGCGGCCCAGTGTGCGGGTCACGTCGGCGAGCGGCACGCGGCCGCGGAGCAGGGACCACCCGAGGCGTCCCATGCCGCGCAGGTCGGCGGCCGCGGTGCGGACTATGTCGACGCGGCTGTCCGGGTCGTCGATCCAGTCGACCGGCACCTCGTGGATGCGCAGGCCCGCTCGCTCGGCGACGACCAGCAGCTCGGTGTCGAAGAACCACTCGTCGTCCTCGACGAGGGGCAGCAGCTGTTCGGCGACGTCGCGGCGGATGGCCTTGAAGCCGCACTGGGCGTCGGAGAACCGGGCGCGCAGGGCGCCCCGCAGCAGGACGTTGTAGGCCCGTGAGATGACCTCGCGCTTGGGGCCCCGTGTCGTGCGGGACGTGCGGGCGAGGCGTGAGCCGATCGCGAGGTCGGAGTGCCCCGAGAGCAGGGGCGCCACGAGTGGGAGCAGCGCGTTGAGATCCGTCGACAGGTCGACGTCCATGTAGACGAGGACCTCGGCGTCGGACTGCGACCAGGCCCGCTTCAGGGCGCGGCCGCGACCCTTCTGGGTCAGGCTCACGACCCGGACGTCGTCGAACCGGGCGGCGAGCTGATGGGCCAGGAGGCTCGTCGCGTCGGTGCTGGCGTTGTCGGCGATCGTGATGCGGTGCTCGAAGGGCAGCGTCCGCAGGTGCTCGCGCACCGCCTCGACCGACCCGACGAGAGTCCTCTCCTCGTTGAAGACCGGGATCACGATGTCGAGCGCGGGCGGTCCGCCGGGCGACCGGCCGGCATCGTGGACCATCGCGGTGGCCGTCACTGGATGCCGCTCGAGAGGTCGTAGACCGTCACCCCGTCGACGGTCTGGGCCTCGAACGTCTGGGTGACCCACGTCGAGATCTCCGTGCTGGTGCTGCCGGTGGCGCTTCCGCCACGTCCGCCACCGCCGCCGCTCGCGATGAAGTAGTGGATCTCGCCGTCTGCGACGTACTGCTGGAACTGCTCGAGGGTCGGGCTCGGGTCGGAGCCGTTGAAGCCGCCGATGGCCATGACGGGCAGGCCCGTGGCGAGCTGGTAGCCGGAGGCCGAGTTCGACCCGACCGCCGTGGCCGCCCACGTGTACGAGCCGGCATCCGTCTCGAGCAGGGTGTCGACGGCGTCGGTCGACTCCGAGCCGGTGAGCAGGCCGCCCGTCGTGCCCTGTCCCGTCGTGCCCTGTCCGGTCGGCGCCGCGCCGGTGCCCAGGCCCATGGGGCGTTGTCCGGTCCCGCGTCCGCCGCCGCCCAATCCGCCGCCGCCCGTGCTGCTGGGTCCGGCGGTCGGGATCGAGCCGGTGTGCGCGGTCGACGCGGTGTCGACGGCGTAGGCCGCGGGTCCGGCGAGCATCGCGACCAGCGCGCCGGCGACGACCGCCATGGCGACCCGGCGAGGAAGCAGGCGGTGGAGCACGACCAGGAAGGCGGTGACGCAGGCGACCACGACGACGGCGTACTTGAGCCACGGCATGAAGTCCGACGTGCGGTCGAGGAGCACGTAGCTCATCGCGCCCGTCATCGCGATGACGAACGCCGCGCCGAGCGTCGCCACGAGGGAGTGCCGGTTCTCCCACAGGATCGTGGCTCCGATGCCGACGAGCGCGGCGATGGCGGGCGCGAGGGCGATCGTGTAGTACGCGTGGAAGATGCCGGCCATGAAGCTGAACGTCAGGCCGGTGACCAGCAGCCAGCCGCCCCAGACGACCAGGCCCGTGAGCTGTCGGTCGCTGCGGCCGGCGCGCTGGCGGAACCACACGCCGAGCACGAGCAGGACGAGCGCCGCGGGCAGCAGCCAGGCGACCTGGCCGCCGATCTCGGAGCCGAACAGGCGCAGGATGCCCGTCTCACCCCAGTTGCCACCTCCGACCCCGCCGCCGCCGACGGAGCCGACCTCGTTGCCGTTGAGCCGGCCGAAGCCGTTGTAGCCGAGCGTCAGCTCGAGGATCGAGTTGTTCTGCGAGCCGCCGATGTAGGGACGGCTGGACGCGGGCCACATCTCGACGATCGCGATCCACCAGCCGGCCGCGACGATCATCGAGCCGAACGCGATCAGGAGGTGCTTGAGGCGGGTCAGGATCTTCGGCTGCGCCGCGACCAGGTACACCAGTGCGAGCGGAGGCAGGACGAGGAACGCCTGCAGCATCTTGGTCAGGAAGGCGAAGCCGACCAGCGAGCCGCCGAGGACGAGCCAGCGGATGGCCCGCTCCGGCGACTGGATGGCCCGGATCGTCGCGTACACCGCGGCGATCAGGAACAGGGTCAGCAGGGCGTCGGGGTTGTTGAACCGGAACATCAGCACCGCGACGGGGGTGAGCGCCAGGACGGCCCCGGCGAGCAAGCCGGCCCAGGCGTTGCTGGTGGTGCGGCGGACCGTCGCGTACAGCAGACCCACCGAGCCGACGCCCATGAGCGCCTGGGGCACGAGCATCGCCCACGACGACAGGCCGAACAGCCGGACGGACAGCGACATGGGCCACAGCGACATGGGCGTCTTGTCGACCGTGATCGAGCTCGCCGCATCGGAGGAGCCGAAGAAGAACGCCTTCCACGACTCGGAGCCGGCCTGCACCGCCGCGGCGTAGAACGAGTTCGCCCAGCCGGACGCGCCCAGGCCCCACAGGTAGAGCAGCGCCGTCGCCAGCAGGAGCGCCAGCAGGGTCGGGCGGACGAGGGTGGAGTCCTCGGCGCGTCCGCGCCACAGCCGGCGCGCCCGGGCGACGGCGGGCTGTCGGGCGGGGGTCGTTGAGCGCTGGTGCGCCGTCGAGGGCGGTGAGAACGTCGTCATGACCCCACGATGCGGCGCCAGTGTGGGCTGCCCGTGTGCTGCGTCTGTGCCGTCCCTGTGACCCGCGCGGCGGGCCGTGAGGCTCAGGCGGGGGGCAGGGTCAGCGAGAACGTGGTGTCGCCGGGGACGCTCGTGACGGTCGCGTCGCCGTGGTGGGCGTGCATGATCGCCTTGACGAGCGACATGCCCAGACCTGCGCCGCCGGATGCCCGGGTGCGCGACGAGTCGCCGCGGGTGAACCGCTCGAAGACCGTCGGCAGCAGCGGCGCGTCGATGCCGGGCCCGTCGTCGTGGACGTCGATGCGCACGACGTCGCCGACCAACAACGACACGTCGACGCGGGTGCCAGGTGGTGTGTGGCGTGACGCGTTCGTGATGAGGTTCGTGACGGCCTGGTGGAGCCGCTGCTCGTCGCCGGTCACGGTGACGGGCTCGCTGGGGACGTCGAACCCCCACTGCCGCTGCGGGTCGACCACGCGAGCGTCGTCGACGGCCTCGACGACCAGTCGGGTGACGTCGACGGGCCGACGATCCACCTCACGTCCGGCATCCAGGCGCGCGAGCAGGAGCATGTCCTCGACGAGCGTCGACATGCGGCCCGCCTCGGACTCGACCTTGGCGAGGAACTGGTCCGGGTCCGCGCGGCCCGTGCGGCGACCGAGCTCGGCGTAGCCCTTGATCGTTGACAGCGGGGTGCGCAGCTCGTGCGAGGCGTCCGCGAGGAACTGCCGCACCTGCTGCTCGCTCTCGTGGCGGGCGTCGAGGGCGCGCTCGACGTGCCCGAGCAGCTGGTTGAGTGCCTCGCCGACCTGGCCGACCTCGGTCGAAGGATCGGTCAGGCTGTCGGGCACGCGGACCGTCGTGCCGACCTCGCCGGACGACAGCGGCATCGCGGTGACCTGGTGCGCGGTCGCGGCGACGTCGCGCAGCGGCTGCAGCTGTCGGCGCACGAGCACGCGCCCCGCGACGGCAGCCGCGCCGATGCCGGCGAGCGCGAGGAGCGACTCCCACCAGATCAGGCTCGAGATCGTGTCGTCCATGTCGCGGGTGGGCAGTCCCTGCCAGACGACGTCGCCGGCCGAGGTCGTCGTGGCGGCAACACGGTACGACCCGAGCCCCGGCAGGCTGACGGTCTCGGTCTTCCCGTCCGGCTCGACCTGCTCGAGGACCCTGACCGCGCTGGACGACAGGTCGCGCGGTCCGCCGCCGTTGCCGGAGACCACGACGGTCCCCACGGTCGTCGTCCCGGCGCGGGCCGCCTCGAGGCTGCCGATGTCGCGGCCGAATCCCTGGCCGCCCCGACCGCCGTCGGGAGGCTCCGGCATGTTCGCGCCGGCGCGGAACTCGGCGCGGCTCAGCGCCTGCTGGACCTTGTCGTCGAGCTGGTCGGTGAGGTACGACCGCATGACGAGGGTCGCGCTCACCGTCACGAGAATGCTGACGACCGCGACGAGGGCCACGGCCGTGACGATGAGGCGCCCGGTGAGGGACGACGGAAGGATCTTGCGCACAGCCTCAGCCGACCGGCTTCAGGACGTACCCGGCACCGCGCTTGGTGTGGATCATGGGCTCGAAGCCCGCGTCGATCTTCTTGCGCAGGTACGAGATGTACAGCTCGACGACATTGGCCTGGCCGCCGAAGTCGTAGTCCCAGACGCGGTCGAGGATCTGCGCCTTCGACAGCACGCGCTTAGGGTTGCGCATGAGGAAGCGGAGCAGCTCGAACTCGGTCGCCGTCAGGTCGATCTCGCGGCCGGCGCGGACGACGTCGCGGCTGTCCTCGTCGAGCGTCAGGTCGCCGACCGTGATGACGGTGCTGGGCCGCGCGTCCGTCGCGCCGGCGCGACGCATGAGCCCGCGCAACCGGGCGATGACCTCCTCCAGGCTGAAGGGCTTGGTCACGTAGTCGTCCCCCCCGGCGGTGAGCCCGGCGATGCGGTCCTCGACGGAGTCGCGCGCGGTCAGGAAGAGCACCGGGACGTCCGGCGCGAAGGCGTGCACCTTGCGCAGCACCTCCATGCCGTCGTAGTCGGGGAGCATCATGTCGAGCACGATCGCGTCGGGGGCGAACTCCTTCGCGGCGGCGACGGCCTTGCGTCCGGTGTGCGCGGTCTGGATCTCCCAGCCCTCGTAGCGCAGCGCCATCTGCAGGAGCTCGGCGATGTTGATCTCGTCGTCCACGACGAGGACACGCAGCGAGGATCCGTCGGCGCGGGTCAGTGAAGAAGCCATGCGTTCAGTGTGAACCTCCTGGACCCGGGTCTCCTAGGCCTGGCCTGTGGGAAGCCTGTGAATCCGGCGCCCAGGTGTCGCCTGGATCGCTGACAGGTTGCTGACAGGTCCCGCGACCACGATGGTGGCCATGAACGATGTCGAAGACGTGGCGGAGAATGCCGACACGCAGGACCTCACGGCCGTCCAGGAAGCCCCCGT
>JAOPXY010000218.1 GCA_025964895.1 Aeromicrobium sp. | reverse complement strand
CAGGGCTTCGCCCTAGCGCCTGGCCTTCGTTCGCTGGAGCTCACTCGGCCCATGGCCGGGTTCGAGCACACCATCGTGCGCCGTATCCTTGGTTGGTGAGCATTCCCAGCCTTGACGACCTCCATGCGATCGGCGCTGCCCAGCAGCCCACGTATGCCGACCCGACGGCCCGCGACGCCGCGGTGCAGACGCTGCGACGGATGCCACCGCTGGTCTTTGCGGGTGAGTGCGATGCCCTCCGTGACAAGCTCGCAGCCGTTGCCCGCGGCGAGGCGTTCCTGCTGCAGGGCGGCGACTGCGCCGAGACCTTCGAGGGCGTGACGGCCGAGAACGTCCGCAACAAGCTCCGGGTCCTGCTGTCGATGGCCGTTGTCCTCACGTACGCCGCAAGCGTGCCCGTCGTGAAGGTCGGCCGTCTCGCCGGCCAGTACGCGAAGCCGCGCTCCAGCGACACCGAGACCCGCGACGGCGTCACGCTGCCGGCCTACCGCGGCGACGCGGTCAACGGCTTCGACTTCACCCCCGCGTCACGGGCCCACGACCCGCAGCGCCTCGTCGACGTCTACAACGCGTCCGCCGCGACCCTCAACCTGGCCCGTGCGTTCACGACCGGCGGGTACGCCGACCTGCGCCAGATGCACGCGTGGAACACCGACTTCGTCAAGAGCAGCCCCGTGGGCGAGCGCTACGAGCGCATCGGCGCCGAGATCGACCGCGCCCTGGCCTTCATGGACGCGATCGGCGTCGATCCCGACGAGTTCCACACCGTCGACTTCTTCTCCTCGCACGAGGCGCTGATCCTGGAGTACGAGCACGCCCTGACGCGCATCGACTCGCGCACCGAGCAGCCGTACGACGTGTCGAGCCACTTCGTGTGGATCGGCGAGCGCACCCGTCAGCTCGACGGCGCCCATGTCGAGCTGCTGAGCCGCATCGCCAACCCGATCGGCGTCAAGCTCGGCCCCACGACGACGGCCGACGACGCGATCGCGCTGTACGAGAAGCTCAACCCCGAGCGCATCCCCGGGAAGGTCAGCTTCATCACCCGCTTCGGTGCCGGCAAGATCCGCGACGGACTGCCGCCGCTGGTCGAGAAGGTCACCGCTGCGGGCATCGAGGTCGCCTGGATCTGCGACCCGATGCACGGCAACACCTTCGAGACGTCCAACGGCTACAAGACCCGCGAGTTCGACGACGTCATCGACGAGGTGCGCGGATTCTTCGAGGTGCACCGCGCGCTGGGCACGTGGCCCGGCGGCGTCCACGTCGAGCTGACCGGTGACGACGTCACCGAGTGCGTCGGCGGCGGGGCCAAGCTCTCCGCCGAGGACCTCACGCACCGGTACGAGACGTTGTGCGACCCGCGGCTCAACCGCGCGCAGTCCCTCGAGCTGGCGTTCCTCGTGGCCGAGATGCTCGCCGGGCGCGACTGACGCGACGAGACACCCTCGCGGTCCGGCTCAGATCGGTGAAATCGTGACGCGGGAGCCGCGCTCGGCCTTCTCGCCGCCCGCTGGCAGCTGACGCTGGACGATGAAGTTGCCGGCGAGCGGGATGTACACCGAGAAGACGTCGAAGCCGGCCTTTTGCAGCGTGCGGCGGGCGTCGGCCTTCTTCATGCCCCGGACGTCCGGGATCGTGATGAGCTCGGGGCCCTTGGAGACGACGAGGTTGATGGTGTCGTTGCGGAACTGGGTGCCGCCGTCGGGGTTCTGCGAGATCACGCTGCCGGCCGGCACCGTGTCGCTGAAGGCCTCGCTGTTGGTGACCTTGAAGCCGGCCTTCTCGAGCCGGTCCGTTGCCGTCGCGAGCGTCGAGCCCACGTAGCTCATGACCGGGATGGGCTTGCGGCCCCTGCTAACCAGGACGTTGACCGCCTCGCCGCGCTTCAGGGCGTCGGTCGAGGTGACGCCATCGGCCCGGACGATGAGGTCCTTGGCGATGTCCTCGTCGTAGACGCGCTTGCGCTCGCCGAGGGTGAGATCCTGCTCGGCCAGCGCCGCCTTCGCCTCGCTGATCCGCATGCCGGTCAGGTTGTTGTCGGGGATGAAGACACGGTCGCGACCCTTGGAGACGACGGCCTCGATCGTGTCGCCGGGCAGGATCTTCTCGCCGGGCTCCGGGTCGGTGCTGATGACGGTGCCGGTCGGCGCGGTCTCGGAGAACGCGCGTTGGGCGATCTTGAAGCTGAACCCCGCGGTCTTGGCGTTGTCCTGTGCGACGGTCTCGGTGCTGCCGATCAGCACGGGCGTCTCGTCGTAGCGCACGGTCGTGAAGTAGTAGGTCAGCAGGCCGGCCAGGAGGGCGACGACGAGCGCGCCGATCAGCAGGTAGCGTCCGCGCCGCGAGTGCTTCTTGCCCGCGGAGTCGCCGTACTGCTCGCGCGACATCGGTGGGTCGAGCCCCAACGACCTCGCGGCGGGTTCGGCGGGACGCGGCGGTGGCGGCGGGGCCGCGGTCGCGGCCGCGGCCGGAGTGCCGATGCTCCACTGCATGGTGTGCTCGTCGACCGTCGAGAAAGCCGCCGTGGACGAGCTGACGCCCGCCCCCAGGACGGTGCTGGGAACGGTGCGGGGCACGGAGACGGTGCGGGCCTCGGCGTCATCGTCGACGCGGCCACCGGGACGCAGATCGGCCTCGAGATCGGGATCCTCGTCGAGCCCGGCCGCGATGGCGCGCTGCACCGAGCGCACCTGCTGCAGCATCACGCGCGCGTCGGTCGAACGCTGGTTGCGGTCGCGCACCGTGGCCCGGGCGACGAGCGCATCGACGTACTCGGGGATGCCCGGCTGGAGGGCCGAGGGCGCGCCGATGTCCTCGTGCACGTGCTTGTACGCGACCTGGATCGGGGACTCGCCCGAGTGCGGCTTGAAGCCCGTCAGCATCTCGTAGAGCATCGCGCCGCACGCGTACACGTCCGAGCGCGCGTCGGCGCCGTCGTTCGTGACGATCTCGGGGGCGAGGTACGACACGGTGCCGATCAGCGTGCCGCCGGTCGCGGTCGTCGCGGCGCTGACGGCGCGGGCGAGGCCGAAGTCGGCGACCTTGACGTCGCCGTCGGGGGTGATGAGGACGTTCTCGGGCTTGACGTCGCGATGGATGATGCGGGCCGCGTGTGCGGCGGACAGCGCGATCAGCACCTGCTCGACGAGCTCGAGGGCGCGGTACGGGGGCATGGGGGCCTCCGCGCGCATGACGTCGCGCAGGGTGTGGCCGGGCACGTACTCCATGACGAGGTACGTGATGTCGCCGTCGGTGCCCTGATCGAAGACCGACACCACATTGCGGTGGTTGAGCTTCGCCGCGGACTTCGCCTCGCGCACGAACCGGCCCGTGAACTGCTGATCGTCACCGAGTCCGTGGTGCATGACCTTTATCGCGACCTCGCGGTCGAGGCGCTGGTCGGTGGCCTTGAAGACGCTGGCCATGCCGCCGCGCGCGATGCGCTCGCCCATCAGGTAGCGCTCGTTGAGGACACGCCCGACGAGGGCTTCGTCGCCCGTCAGTGTCACAGCGGCCCTCCCTTGTCGTGCCGATGGACCCGCACGAGTCCTGGACGCATTCTAGTGACTGTGCCACAGCCCGACGCGACCAGTGCGGACGCGTGTTGGTACCAATCGTGTGTCGCGCCGATGGCGGCTGCTCCCGGCTCAGCTGCTGCGACGCGTCGCGGTGAGCGCGAGGGGGCCGAGGACCGCCCGCGCCTCGGGTCCGAGCCGGTCGATCGCCTCGTCAGCCTGGGCCTCGAGGCGGGCAATGTCGGTCTCGACCGCGTCGAGCGCGCCCGACGACCGGATCAGCGCCGTCAGCGCGTCGATGCCGTCGGTCGTGCCGAGGGCGTCGGCCAGCAGCCCGCGGCCGGCGGCATCCGCCAGCTCGTGGGTGCGGGCGATCAGGACCGTCCGCTTGCCCTCGCGCAGGTCGTCGCCGGCGGGCTTGCCCGTCACCGCGGGATCGCCGAAGACGCCCAGCACGTCGTCGCGCAGCTGGAAGGCCTCCCCGAGCGGTAGGGCGACATCGCTCAGCGCGTCGATGAGGTCGGGGCCGGCGCCGGCGAGCGCGGCACCCATGTGGAGCGGGCGCTCGACGGTGTACTTGGCCGACTTGAAGCGGACGATCCGCATGGCCTCCTCGACCGAGAGCGAGGGCCGGGTCTGCCCCACGACGTCGAGGAACTGCCCACCGACGACCTCCGTCTTGCACAGATCGAGGTACGCCAGGGCCGCCGGGACGGTGGGCAGGGCGCTCTGGCGGAACATCTCGTCGCACCACTACAGCATCAGGTCGCCGAGCAGGACGGCCGCGGAGAGGCCGAAGCCGGCCGGATCGCCCTGCCGGTCGTCGGCGCGGTGTGCGGCCTCGAAGGCGCGGTGGACGCTGGGGCGCCCACGACGGGTGTCGGACCCGTCCATCAGGTCGTCGTGCACCAGCGCGCTGCCCTGCAGCCACTCCAGCGACGCCGCGGCGGGCACGATGCCCGGATCGTCCGGGTCGCCCCCGGCCACGAGCCACCCCGCGAAGCAGAACTGCGGCCTCAGCCGCTTGCCGCCGCCGACGAACGAGGTCGCGGCGTCGGCGAGCTCGACGAGGTCGGGGCCCATCGCCGCGAAGATCGTCCGCTGCCGTTCCACGAACGCCGTCAGGGTGCCGTCGACGCGGCTCCGGAAGTCGGGATCGCGCGCGTCCGTGGTCACGCCAGAACGGTACCGTTGGACCATGGCCTCCGCTGAACGCTCCCTCGTCGACGCCCTCCGGTCGTCCACCCCGACGTACTCCTTTGAGTTCTTCCCGCCGAAGGACGACGAGGGAGAGGCGCTGCTGTGGCAGACCATCGCCGATCTCGAGCCGCTCGACCCGACCTTCGTGTCGGTCACGTACGGCGCGGGCGGCACGAGCCAGGAGCGCACGGTCCGCATCACGGCCCGCATCGCCGAGCAGACCCGCATGCGTCCCGTCGGCCACCTGACGCTGGTCGGACAGACCAAGGGTGAGATCGAGTCCGTTCTCAAGCAGTACGCGGCGGCGGGCGTCGACAATGTCCTCGCCCTGCGCGGCGACCCCAAGGGCGGGCCGCGCGCGCCGTGGGAGCCCCACCCCGACGGCATGACGTACGCGATCGACCTCGTCGAGCTGGCGAGCGAGATCGGCGGCTTCGAGATCGGCGTCGCCGCTTTCCCGGAGGGCCACCCCGACGCCGCAAGCCTCGACCACGACGCGGAGGTGCTGGTCGCGAAGGCCGAGGCCGGCGCCCACTACGCCATCACGCAATTGTTCTTCCGGGCGTCGGACTACTTCGGGCTCGTCGACCGGGTGCGTGCGCTGGGCAGCGACATCCCGATCGTCCCGGGCATCATGCCGATCCTGAACTTCGCGCAGGTTGCGCGCATGGCCGAGCTGTCCGGCGCCGCGATGCCGACAGAGGTGCTCGAGCAGATCGAGCCGATCGCGGACGACAAGGTCGCCGTCCGGGCCAAGGGCATCGAGCTCGCGACGCAGCTGTGCCGCGACCTGCTCGCCGGCGGAGCGCCCGGGCTGCATTTCACGACGCTCAACCGCTCGAAGGGCACCCGCGAGATCTTCGAGGCGCTGCGCGCCGAGGGTCTCGTCTGACCTCATCGGGGTCGAGTGGTCAGCGGGGGGCGGGGCCGACGGACTCGGCGATCGCCGCGGTCGCCATGCCGATCGCCTCGGGCGTCGACCCGGGGTGAGCGTGCGCACCGGCGAAGTGGAGACCGCCCGTGGGCGCGACGCCCGGCAGGTCGAGGGCCGTCGTCCACGTGCTCCAGGCCCAGCCCGGGTGACCCAGTGACACCAGATCGCTCGGCGTCAGGTCTGTGCGCGACACCACGAACGGCCGCAGGTCGAGGCCGACGCGGGCCAGCGCGTCGAGCGGATCCTCGCCGGAGCGGTGGGCCAGGGTCCACCGGTCCGGACCGGCGGTCCAGAGGCGGATCGGCGGGTTGGCGTGCACGAGGGTCTCGGCGGCCATCGCCGGGGCGTCCGCCGACAGCGTCAGGAGCGTGCGCGACGCGGGGATGATTGGCAGCGTGCGAGGCTGCGGCAGGGGAGCGGGCCACGTGGGCGCGCACCACACGACGACGTCGGCGGGCACGGTGCGCCGGTCGGTGACGACGCCGGTGAATCGGCCGCCGTCGAGGACGAGCTCGTGCGCGGTCTCGCCGAGCTCGACCGTGACGCGACGCTCCGCGAGGCGCTTCTCCAGCGCGGTCGCGAGGCCGGGGAAGCCGCCGTCGAAGCGCCAGCGCCCGAACGACCGCTCGACGTAGTGACCGACCGCGACGAAGCCCGGCGTCGTGCGGCGGTCCTGACCGGCGAGCCGCACCGGGTCGAGCACGATCTTGGCGAGCCGCTCGTCCCGGAACTCCCGGTCGAGCGCCGCGACCGTCCGCCGCGGCCTCAGCTGCTTGCGGACGGGACGCGTCACCGCGGGCCGCCCGGTGAACACCTCGTTGAGTGCCGTGCGGCGGATCGTGTCCCACACCTCGGCCCACTGGTCGACCCACGGCGACCACTCGTCCTCGCCCAGGACGCCGGTGACCGCCTCGTGCTGGTCGCCGCGGTTGCCGAGCGGCAGGTCCAGCACCGTCCCGTCCTTGAAGACGTGCCGCCGCCCGTCGATCTGCACGAGGTCGAGGACCTTCTCCAGCGGTCGGCCGGACTTGCGGAACAGATCGCGAAAGACGCCCGGCAGCGTCACGGTGTCAACGTCCAGCGGCCAGGTGTGGCCGTCGGCGGCGTGACCGAGCAGCCGGCCGCCGAGCCGGTCGGCGGCCTCGAGGACGGTGACGTCGTGCCGCAGCTTCGCGAGGCGCGCCGCCACCGAGAGCCCGGCGAAGCCACCACCCACGACCACGACGTTCGCCATGCGCGCAGACTACGTGGTCCACGACGTGGCCGGGTGCGCCGAGGGGCGCTGTGGCACAGTGTCCGCATGGGTCCGGTGCGCTCCGAGCTGATGTGGCAGGCCGTCGCCGACGCGGTGGAGATCGCGGGTGCCGGCACGACGCTGGACGTGCTCGACCTGGGCGGCGGCACCGGCAGCGACGCCGTCCGGCTGGCCCAGCTGGGGCATCGCGTCACGGTCGTCGATCCGAGCCCCGACGCGCTCGCGTCGCTGCACCGTCGCGGCATCGAGGCCGGGCTCGACCAGCCCGTGACGGGCGTGCAGGGCGATGCGACCGACCTGCCCGAGCACGTGCCGCCGTCGGCATTCGACCTCGTCGTGTGCCACGGGGTGCTGGAGTACGTCGACGACCCCGCGGACGCCCTGGCCACGGTCGCCACGGTGTTGCGACCCGGGGGCCACGTCAGCGTCATCGTGGCGGGTCGCAACGCCGCCGTCGCGGCGCGGGCACTCGCGGGTGACTTCGTCATGGCCCAGACCTTGCTCGGTCGATCCGCCGCCACGTGGGACCTGCGGGAGATGGGGCCCCGACGCTTCGTGCCGGCGGAGATCGACGAGCTGCTGCAGGCGGGCGGATTCACCCCCGTCGAGACCGCCGCGGTGCGGGTCTTCGCCGATCTCGTGCCCAGCGCGATAGCCGACACCGAGCCGGGATCCCGGGACGCGTTGTACGCGCTCGAACGCCTGGTGCGGACGTCTGCGGAGTTCACCGCTCTTTCCGCTGGTCTGCACACGATCGCGCGCCTAGACTTGTCATCAGCACCACCCGATCCAGGAGGCAAGAGTGCCACTCTCTGACGAAGAGGCCAGGCTGCTCCACCAGCTCGAGCAGTCGTTGGCCGCTGAGGACCCCGACTTCGCCTCGACGTTGCGCGGTTCGAAGTTCATGGCGCACAACCGCCGGGTCGCGGTCATCGCGGCGCTCGGCTTCATCGCCGGTGTGGTCGTGATGTTCACCGGCGCGGTGTCCAAGATGACGTGGGTCGGTGTCGCCGGCTTCCTGGTCATGGTGGGCACGGCTTTCCTGTTCAGCCGCGCCTGGCGCCGTGGAATCGGCAGCCGCGACGGTGAGACCGGTGTGCCTGCGGCCGGTCCCGGTCGTCCGGGTCGGGGTCCGCGCCAGAAGCCGTCCGGCTCGTTCGTCGATCGCATGGAGGAGCGCTGGCAGCGGCGCCGCGACGAGGACGGGCTCTAGCCGCTCCGCCAGTCGTTTTTGAGCTGAACGCTCCACCTGTGGGGCAGGGGGGACGATTTCCCTCCACCACGCTCCACCACCACCTGAACCGCCCCCTCGTGGGCGGTTTTTCTTTGCCCTGACGGGCTGATCGCGGACTTCCAACGGGTGGGGAGTCCGCCGCGCCATGCCCCAAAGCAGCACGTAGGTACGTGCCAAGTGGTGCGATGTGGAGTAGAGTGGTGCGAAATGGAGTGCATGGCCGTCGACGAGGAGGAGCGAGGTGAACCCGGATGTATCGAACTTCTTCGGCACCTACACCCCTCGCCTCGACGACAAGGGCCGGCTCTTCCTCCCGGCCAAGTTCCGACCTCGGCTCGAGACCGGCATCGTCCTCACCCGCGGCCAGGAGAACTGCATCTACGGGTGGACGACCGAGTCGTTCAACGCCTTCACCGACCGCATCCGCAACACACCCTTCACCAACCAGGCGGCCAGAAACTTCAACCGCATGTTCTTCTCCGGCGCCTCGTCGGAGGTCCCGGACAAGCAGGGACGCATCCCGATCCCGGCGGTCCTGCGCACCTGGGCCCAGCTCGACAAGGAGTGCACGGTCGTGGGCGCGATGGATCGCATCGAGATCTGGGACTCCGGTCGCTGGGACGAGTTCTCCGCCTCGCAGGAGGGCCCGTTCGCGGATATGTCAGAAGAAGTGATGCCCGGCATCTTCTGACGTTCGTGCGGCGAGATCTGCGCCCGTTCGGTTCTGACATCACTTCCCCGGTGTCAGACCCGGCGGTCGCGGATCTGGCTCCACGAACCCGGATCGGGCACAGCACGAGCACCACCCGCACCAGCACCACCCGCACGACCAGCAGCACCACGAGACAGGACGAGGAGACATGACGACAGGGACGAACAGGCGCGTGCGGCACGACGTGGCCGACGGCGTCCGACTCATGGCCTTCTCCCTGGGATCCTCGGTCGTCCTCGCCGTGCTGATCGCGATGGGCCTAGGTCAGCTGTGACCGAGCCGAGCCACGTTCCCGTCCTGCTCGAGCGCGTCCTCGACCTCCTCGCACCGTCCGTCGCCGTCGAACGTCCCGTCGTCGTCGACGCGACACTGGGGCTGGGCGGCCACACCGAGGCGATGCTGACGCGGTTCGCCGATCTGCACGTCATCGGCATCGACCGCGACCCCGACGCGCTCGCACGGGCCCGGGCACGGCTCGCCCCGTTCGGTGACCGCGTCACCTACGCCCACGCCGTCTACGACGAGATCGCCGACGTCGTCCGCGACGCGGGCGCAGCGACGGTGTCGGGCGTCCTGTTCGACCTGGGCGTCTCCTCGATGCAGCTCGACGTCGCCGACCGCGGCTTCGCCTACGCGCAGGACGCCCCCCTCGACATGCGCATGAACCCCGAGGACGAGCTGACCGCCGCCGACGTCCTCAACACGTACAGCGCACGCGACCTGTCGCGGCTGCTGCGCGAGTACGGCGAGGAGAAGTTCGCCAAGCGCATCGCCGACACCGTCGTCGCCGAGCGCGTCAAGGAGCCGTTCACGACCAGCGCCCGGCTCGTCGACCTGATCCGCGACTGCATCCCGCAGGCGGCCCGCCGCACGGGCGGCAACCCCGCCAAGCGGACGTTCCAGGCACTGCGCATCGAGGTCAACGACGAGCTCGGCGTCTACCGGCGCGCGCTGCCGGCGTCGCTGGAGGTGCTGGCACCGGGTGGCCGCGTCGTCGTCCTGGCCTACCACTCGCTCGAGGACCGCATCACCAAGCGCGCCTTCACGGAGGTCACGACGACCGATGTGCCGCGCGACATGCCGTTCGTGCCCGCCGGGCACGAGGCCAAGTACACGCTCGTGACCCGTGGCGCCGAGATGGCGACCGATGCCGAGGTCGACGAGAACCCCCGGGCCCGTTCGGTCCGACTCCGTGTCGTGGAGAGGAATGCCGCATGAGCTCGATGGTCGCCCGGGCACTCGCGCCCGCGCCGCGCACGATGGAGGAGGCGAAGGCCGCGGGCCTGCGGCTCGTCCGTCCTGTCCGCAGCCGCGCGCGCAAGGCGCCGTTCGTCGTCGTGGTGCTCACGGTCCTCGCGATCGGTCTCGTCGGCCTCATCATCATGAGCACCGTGCTGCAGGCGCAGTCGTTCGAGGCGGCGAAGCTCGACCGCCAGGCCGCGACGCTGCAGACCGAGCAGCAGTCGATCGCCCGCGAGGTCGACCGCCTGCAGAGCCCCGCCAACGTTGCCAGCCGCGCGATCGCGATCGGCATGGTCCCCAACGCCAACCCCGCCTTTCTGCGCCTGTCGGACGACAAGGTGCTGGGCGAGCCTAAGCCTGCCGAGGCCGGCAGCAACATCAGGAGCGTGACGCGATGACCGTGACCGTGCTGACGCGTCGCCGCCTGAGGTTCTGCACGATCCTGGTCTTCGTCATCTTCGGCGTCTTCGGCGCCCGGCTATTCCAGATCCAGGGGCTCGACGCCAGCGCGTACGCGGCACAGGCCGCGGCCGCCGGACAGGACACCCGGGTCGTCCCCGCGCCGCGCGGCGCGATCCTCGACCGCAACGGCGCGCAGCTGGCCACCAGCATCGACGGCCTCACGATCACCGCCAACCCCGAGATGACCACGGCCGACGCGCCGCAGGTCGCGCGCATCCTGCGCGAGCAGCTCGGCGACCGCATCGACTACTTCGACACGATCGACAAGCTCCGCACGCCCGGCACGAAGTACGTCGTCCTCGCGAAGGACGTCCCGAAGTGGACGGCCGACAAGGCCCTCGCCGCCGTCGCGAAGGCCGAGCTCGTGGGCGTCTTCAGCGAGCGGGAGAAGCTGCGGTCGTACCCGGGCGGCACCCTCGCGGCGAACCTGATCGGGTACACCAACGCCGCGGGCGAGGGCGTCGCCGGGCTCGAGCAGCAGTACGACAAGACGCTGACCGGCACCGACGGCACAAGCACGTACGAGGTGTCGCCGACCGGCGAGCGGATCCCGATGGCCGACAGCACCGTCACCGAGATGGTGCCGGGCCAGGACGTCAAGACCACGATCGACCGCGACCTGCAGTGGTACGCCGATCAGCGCCTCGCCGACGCCGTCAAGGAATCCAGCTCCGACTGGGGCCTCGCGATCACGATGGACGTCAAGACCTGCCAGATCGTGCAGATGTCGCAGGCGCCGACGTTCGACGCGGACACCCGCACCGGCATGGTCGACAGCAACACCGTCTCGCGGGGCGTCCAGCACGTGTACGAGCCCGGCAGCGTCATGAAGACCGTCACGATGGCCGCGCTCGCCGACCAGGGCAAGGTGCAGGCCGACACCCCGATCGTCGTCCCGTCGAGCCTCACGATCGACAAGTTCCGCATCGGCGACTACTGGGAACACGGGACGCTGAAGCTGACCGCCGCCGGGGTCATCGCCCTGTCGTCGAACCTCGGCACGATCGTCGCGTCGCAGCAGATGAGCGACCAGACGATGTACGACTACTTCACGAAGTTCGGCTTCGGCCAGAAGTCGGGCGTCGAGCTGCCCGGCGAGTCGAAGGGCATCCTGGCAAACGGCCAGGACTGGACCAAGGCCAACCACGCCACGATCGCCTTCGGCCAGGGCGTCTCGGTGACCGCGATGCAGATGGTGCGCGCCGTCGGCGCGATCGCCAACGCCGGCAAGATGTGCGAGCCCACCGTCGTCACCGGCACGGTCGACACCGAGGGGAACGAGACGCCCGTCGAGCCCTCGACCAGCAAGCGGATCGTCTCCAAGGACGCCGCCGCGACCGTGACCCGCATGATGGAGGCCGTGACCGCCGACGACGGCACGGCCCCGATGGCGCAGATCGAGGGCTACCGGGTCGCCGGCAAGACCGGCACCGCATGGCGCGTCGATCCGGCGACGGGCCGGTACATCCGTGGCCAGAACACGGTCTCGTTCATGGGCTTCGCCCCCGCCGACAATCCCCGCTTCCTGACCTACATCGTGCTCGACAAGCCGTACGCGAACGCGGGCGGCGGCTCCACGGCCGCCCCGGTGTTCCACGACGTCATGTCGATGGCACTGGAGCGCTTCGGCGTCGCCCCGAGCGGCTCGAAGAGCCCCAAGGTCGAGCAGACCTGGGAGTAGGCGGGACGACTTCGCCGCCTCAGGGCTCGTTCCTCGCCCTCTCCCCGCGCTCGCTGGCGCTCGCTCGGGGCCGCCTGTCCCGCTCCGCTCGACGTGGGGTGGGTTCGTGTGGTGGCAGCGATCGACGCCGTTGAGCCCGCCGGTCGTCTACGGTTCTCGTCGTGAGAGCTCTCGGGGTGAAGTCGGTTGTACTGTCCGTGGGGACGGCGTTGCTGGTCGCGCTGATGGTCGCGCCGAGCCAGGCCGCGAGCCGGGTGGGTGCGCCGTGGATCGTGGCGGCGTCGCCGACGTCCGTGACGTTGGACTGGCCGGGACACGGCTCGTTCCGGGTGTACTCCGAGCGCCAGGGCGGCGGCTCGAAGAAGTCCGTCAGGGCGTCGACGTCCACACGCAAGGTCGCCGGGCTGCACCCCGGGACGATGTACTGCTTCCAGGTCGCTCGCGCCAACGGGTCGGGACGATCCAGGACCTACTGCCACGCCACCCCCGGACCCGTTGTCGCCCCGGCCACCACCTCGATCGGCGTGGCGACGTTCAACGTGTGCGCGTCGGTGTGCAAGGGGTGGAAGAAGCGTCACGGTGCTATCACTCGACGCATCATCGAGTCCGGCGCCGACGTCGTGGCGGTCCAGGAGCTGTGGGGTCACGGGTTCTCCCTCGGCTCGGACCTGATCGAGCGCGGCTACGTGACGGTGTCTTCGACCAACGACGCGACCGTGCTCGTGCGGACGAGCGGGCCCGGATCGCACCTGCGGCACCAAGGTGACACCGAGGACGGCATCGTCCGCGGCTTCGGCGCGGGCTCCCCGTGGATCACGATGTACGACACGGTGACTCATCAGCCCTACACGTTCGTCTCGGTCCACCTCGAGTCCGGGACGTCGCGTGCCGCGAAGAGGACGAGACGGCGACAGGCAGTGGCGCTGATCCAGGGCATGCAGGCATCTGAGGCCAAGGGCCGGGTGATCTATGCAGGTGACTTCAACATCAGCCCGGCACGACATGACGACAATGTCGGACGGGTCTTCGCCCGTGCGGGCTACATCGACGCCTACCAGCAGTCGGCGTCGTTCGCGAAGTCATGGATGAGCAGCTCCAACGGCTTCGAGTCCAAGCCGCGGCGCGACGTCAAGTACGGCGACCACATCGACCGCATCTTCGTGCCCCGCGGGTTTGGCGTGTCTGACTGGGCGGTCGTGGCGCCGCTGAGACGCGGAAGAAACGTCCGGCCGATGGCGTCGGACCACCACCCGGTGCGAGCTACGGTCTGGCTTCGCTGAGGCCGACTCCTGGCGGGGCGAGAACTGGACTTCTGTACAGATTGCTTGGAATCCAGGCCTTTCCCGATTCCGGTCGGCGGACGGCGCTACTGTCGATGCGAAGTGCAACTGCTGGGTCTCACCGCTGCGGATCACCGCGCCGGTGACGTCAGTGCCTCGACCGAAGGCAACAGCTCATGGGTCCTGCCCGCACATCTCGTCAGATCCTCACGCCGATCGTCCGGGCCCGGGTGGGACTCGGCGCGAGCCTTCTGTTGGTGGCCGCGCTGCTGGCGGGGGTGTCGCCGGCCGGCGCCGCACCCGTCCCGGCCGCACCCGTCCCGGCCGCACCCGTCGCGCTCGGTACCGCTGCCGGTTACTCGGTGCTCGCGGGGCCCAGCGTCACCAACACCGGCGCCGGGACGGTGCTCGCGCTCGACCTCGGAGTCACCGGCACGCTCGCCGGGTTCCCGCCGGGTAAGGTGACGGGCACGACCCGCGTCGGCGATGCCGCTGTCAAGGCCGCGCACGCCGACCGACAGGCCGCGTACGACGCGATCGCCGCGCAGGCCGACGGCACTCCGTTCGCCGGTGATCTGGCCGGCAAGACCTTCACGCCCGGGCTGTACTCCGCTGGCGCGGCGATCACGAACACCGGCACCATCACGCTCGACGCCGCCGGCGAACCCGGCGCGATCTTCGTCTTCCAGGTCGGCGCTGCGCTGAGCTCGGCGGCGGCGAGCAAGGTGGTGCTGAAGAACGGCGCCCTGGCCAACAACGTCTACTGGCAGGTCGTCGGCGCGGTGGCGCTCGGTGCCGACGCCCAGTTCGTCGGGACGCTGCTGGGCGCGGGCGTGATCTCCTTCGGAGCGGGCGCGTCGCTCAAGGGCCGCGCACTGACCGCCAGCACCATGGCCCTGGCCGACAGCCCCATCACCAAGCCCATCGACGACCTCGTGGCACCGGTCGTGGCGATCGACGGTGGCCCTGCGGCATCGACTGCCGACACGACACCGCGGATCGCCGGCACGACGGACGAGCCCGGCACCCCACTCGTCACGGTGACGGTCGGCTCGCAGGTGCTGACCGCGAGGGCCGCCTTCGGGCTGTGGACCGTCAGCACGGGCACGCTCACCGCGGGCATGCACCCGGTCGTCGCGTCGGTCACCGACCCGTCGGGCAACGTGGGCACCGCGACGCAGGAGCTCACGGTCGACACGTCGTTGCCGGTCGTCACCATCGCGGGCGGTGCGGCCACGGCCACGAACGACACGACGCCGGTCATCTCGGGTACGACGGACCAGCCCGGTACCCCGGTAGTGACCGTGACGGTCGGCGGCCAGACGCTGACCACGACCGCAGCCGGTGGCGCGTGGACAGTGACGGCGGACGCCCTGACCGAGACGGCACACCTCGTGCAGGCCTCCGTCACCGACGACACCGACAGCACCGGGATGGACAGCCAGGTCATGACCGTCGACGTCACGGTGCCGGTGCTGACGATCGACGGCGGCCCGACCCGGTCGACGTCCGACACCTCGCCGTGGACGTACGGCACGACCGCGGAGCAGGCCGGCACGATCGTGCACGTCGAGCTCGGCGGGCAGTCGCTCACCGCGATCGTGGAGGCGGGTGGCACCTGGGGCGTGAGCGCGCAGTCCGTCGCCTGGGGCACCTACCGTGTGCTCGCCACGACGACGGACGCGGCGAGGAACACCGGCTCGATGAGCCAGATCCTGCAGATCGGCACGGTCGTCACCACGCCTGACGGCCCTCGACCGCCCGTGGGATTCGACGGCGGCGCGACGCAGGAGACGAGCGACACGACGCCGACGATCTCGGGGGTGACGGACGAGCCCGGACATCCGACCGTCGTCGTGACCGTCGGCGGACAGACGCTCACCACGACCGCGTACCGGCCGGACGCCGAGGTCCGTGTCGGCGGACGCGCATTCGTCGGCAGGGGAAGCTTCAGCGTCTCGCGTCAGCGCGTGACGTCCACCCTGAACGGGCGGCGCGCGCGGACCGCGACCTCCACGATCCGCGTCACGAACCGCGGGGACGCCGCCGACTCGGTGGCGATCCGGGGCACTCGCAGCAGCAAGCACTTCACGGTGGCCTATCTGCAGGGACGCAAGAACGTCACCGCCGCGGTGCTGAAGGGCACCTACCGGACCGGCACCTGCGGCCCGGGCAGTCGGCCAGCCCTGACCGTCAGGGTGACCAAGGTCAAGGGCGTCAGAAAGGGCAGCAAGCGGACCTTCACGATCCGCGCCACGTCGGCGAACAACCGCAGCAAGAACGACACCGTCGCCGTCGTCGCCACGGTGAGGCGCGGCTAGCACGCCTCCGCCGGCTCGACGGGGTCATCACTCCGTAACCTGCGGACCCGTGTTGCCCCGGGGGCCGGCTGTCCACGCCCGATAGGGTTGCTGGGTGGACGATGTGATGCGGGTGCGGCCTCGGGAGACACCTCGACGGGCGCTCGCCGACCTGGCCGCCGAGCTCGGCACCACGGCATCGGGCGAGGCCACGGTCACCGGAATCTCGCTCAACACCGCCCACGTCGAGCCGGGTGACCTCTACGCCGCGCTGCCCGGTGCGAACGTGCACGGAGCGACCTATGCGGGCGCCGCGGCCGAAAGAGGGGCCGTCGCCGTCCTGACCGACGCCGAGGGCGCGGCGCTGGTCGACGGTCTGCCGACGATCGTCGTCGACGAGCCCCGCCGGCGGCTCGCGGGCCTGGCCGCGGCGTTCCACGGACATCCCGCCGAGGCGTTCACGACGCTCGGCATCACGGGCACGCAGGGCAAGACGACCACGACGTACCTGGCGGAGGCCGCGCTGGGCGCCCGCCGAGTCGCCGTCGTCGGCACGATCGGCACCCGCATCGGCGGGGTGCCCGCGGCCTCGACGCTCACGACGCCCGAGGCGCCGCAGCTGCAGTCGCTGTTCGCGGTGATGCGGGAGGAACACGTCGAGGTCTGCGCCATGGAGGTCTCCAGTCACGCGCTCGTGCAGGGACGGGTCGACGGCTTCACGTTCGACGTCGCGGTGTTCCTGAACCTGGGCCGCGACCATCTGGACTTTCACCACGACCTCGAGGAGTACTTCCTCGCGAAGGCGGCGCTGTTCACGGCCGATCATGCCCACCACGCGGTCATCAACGTCGACGACGCGCACGGCCGCCGCCTGCGCGAGCTGACCCGCCTGCCCGTCACGACGTTCTCGACGGACGGCAACCCGGCCGACTGGCGCGCCGCGAACGTTCGCCCGCACCGGCTCGGCACCGACCTGGAGGTACTGGGGCCGGACGGTATCGCGATCGACCTGTCGGTCCCGCTGCCGGGCGTCTTCAACGTGTCGAATGCCCTGGCCGTCATCGCCGGGCTGGCGACGGCCGGCCACGATCCGGCCGAGCTGGCCACCGGCATCGCCACGAGCCCTGGCGTGCCCGGCCGCATGGAGCGCGTCGACGCGGGTCAGTCGTTCACCGCGATCGTCGACTACGCCCACAAGCCCGATGCCGTCACCGCGGTGCTGACGGCGCTGCGTCCCGTCACCGCCGGACGTCTGATCGTCGTGATCGGCGCCGGGGGAGACCGCGACCATGGCAAGCGTCCGCTGATGGGCGAGGCCGCTGCCGGGCACGCCGACGTCGTGATCGTCACCGACGACAACCCGCGCTCGGAACGGCCCGGCGCGATCCGGGCCGCCGTCATGGAGGGCGCCGCCGCCGGCCCCGGGGTCGCGATCGAGGTCGACGGTCGGCGTGAGGCGATCGCGCAGGCCGTCGCGATGGCGCATCTCGGCGACACGGTCGTCGTGGCCGGCAAGGGCCACGAGCGCGGCCAGGAGATCGAGGGCGTCGTCCATCCGTTCGACGACCGCGAGGTGCTCGTCGAGCTGATCGGCGGCACCGCGTGATCCCGCTGCCCCTCGCCGAGATCGCTCGCGTCACCGGCGGCACCGTGGCCGGCGACGGCGCGATCGTCGTCGACGCACCCGCGACCCTCGACTCGCGCGCCGTCGAGCCCGGCGGCCTGTTCGTCGCGATCGCCGGGGAGCACGCCGATGGGCACGACTACGCCGCGCAGGCCGTCGCCAACGGCGCGGCTGCGGTGCTCGGCAGCCGCGACACGGGCGTCCCGTCGGTCGTCGTGCCGGACGTGACCCGTGCGCTCGGCCTGCTCGCGCGGCACGTGCTCGACGAGCGCGAGGACGTCGGGGTCGTCGCGCTCACCGGGTCCAGCGGCAAGACGAGTGTCAAGGACCTGCTCGCGCACGTGCTGTCGCCTGACGGTGCGACCGTCGCGACGATCGGCAACTACAACAACGAGCTGGGCGTGCCGCTCACGGTGCTGCGGGTCGACGAGCTCACGCGCTACCTCGTCGCCGAGATGGGCGCCCGGGCGATCGGTGACATCAGGGCCCTGTGCGACGTCGCGCCGCCGGCGATCGGCATCGTCCTCAACGTCGGGCTCGCCCACGTGGGGGAGTTCGGCTCGGCCGACGCGATCGCCGTGGCGAAGGGCGAGCTCGCCGAGGCGGTCGGGCCCGACGGCGTGGTTGTGCTGAATGCCGACGACCCACGGGTCGCCGCGATGGCCGGCCGCGCCGAGGCGTCCGTCATGACGTTCGGTGCCGCGGGCGACGTGCGGATCGGCGACGTCCGCGTCGACGAGGCCGGCTCGCCGCACTTCACGCTGTCGCATGACGGCCGCACCGTCGAGGCGTTCGTGCCGCTCATCGGCGGCTACCACGCGCACAACGCCGCCGCCGCCGCCAGCGCGGCGCTCGCCCTCGGGCTGGACCTGCCGACGATCGCCGACCGACTCGCGACGGCCGCCACCGCCGTGTCGCCCATGCGCATGGAGCGGCACCGGCGCGCCGACGGCCTCATCGTCGTCAACGACGCCTACAACGCGAACCCCGAGTCGATGGAGGCCGCCCTGCGCGCCGTCGCCGCGATCGCCGACGGCCGCGGTGTCGCGGTGCTGGGCGCGATGCTCGAGCTCGGCGACCAGAGTCACGCGGCCCACGTCCGGGTCGGACGGCTCGCCGCCGAGCTCGGCTACCGCCGCGTCGTCGTCGTCGGCGAGGGCGCGGACGGCATCGCGGAGGGTGCGGGCAGCATCGCCGAGATCGCCGAGGACGTCGATGTGGCGACCCGCACACTCTCCGCGAGCCTGTCAGGGGACGAGGTGCTTGTTGTGAAAGCATCGAGAGGCGTTCGGCTCGAACGTGTTGCCCACGCACTGCTGGAAGGAACCATCACGCGATGAAGGCCATCCTGATCGCAGGAGCGCTCTCGCTGCTGGTGACCCTGATCGGCACCCGGTTCGCGATCTCCGTCCTGGTCAAGCAGGGCTACGGACAGCTGATCCGTGACGACGGACCCACGTCGCACCACACGAAGCGCGGAACGCCCACGATGGGCGGGCTCGTCGTCATCATCGCGGTCGTCATCGGCTACTTCGCGGCCAAGCTCGCGACGCAGACGCAGCCCAGCGCGTCCGCCCTCCTGCTGTTGTTCCTGTTCGTCGGGCTGGGCGCCATCGGATTCCTCGACGACTTCATCAAGGTCTCCAAGCAGCGCAACCTGGGGCTCCGCAGCAAGGCCAAGCTGATCGGCCAGACCGTCATCGGCCTGATCTTCGCCTGGCTCGCGATCGGCTGGGAGGACGACACCGGGCGCACGCCGATCACCCACGCGATCTCCTTCACGCGCGACTTCGGCTGGAAGCTGCCGACCGTGCTGCTGGTGGTCTGGGTCCTGGTGCTGATCGCCGGCGCCAGCAACGGCGTCAACCTGACCGACGGCCTCGACGGCCTGGCGACGGGCGCCTCCATGATGGTCTTCGGCGCCTTCATCTTCATCAACATCTGGCAGAGCGGGCAGAACTGCTCGTTCAATCCCGGCAGCAAGTGCTACGAGGTGCGCGACCCCCTCGATCTGGCGGTCGTCGCGGCGGCGCTGACCGGTGCGTGCTTCGGCTTTCTGTGGTGGAACGCGTCGCCGGCCAAGATCTTCATGGGCGACACCGGGTCGCTGTCGCTGGGCGGTGCGATGGCCGGCTTCGCGCTGATGACCCGCACCGAGCTGCTGCTCGTCATCATCGGCGGCCTGTTCGTCGCGATCACGATGTCGGTCATCCTGCAGGTGGGTTGGTTCAAGCTGTCCGGCGGCAAGCGCATCTTCCGGATGGCGCCCCTCCAGCACCACTTCGAGCTGCTGGGGTGGGCGGAGATCACGATCGTGGTGCGGTTCTGGATCATCAGCGGCCTGTGCGTCGTCACGGGTCTCGGCATCTTCTACAGCGAGTGGGTCACCGGCGTATGACGCTCGACGTGACGCTGCTGGGTCGCGAGTCGTCGTGGGAGGGCGTCCGCGCCGCGGTCGGCGGCCTGGGGGTCAGCGGCTTCGCCGCCGCCGACACGCTGCAGCACCTGGGTGCCGACGTCGTCGCGCTCGACGACGGCGACGACGACGCGCTGCGCGAGAAGGCGACGCTGCTGGAGATCCTCGGCGTCGACGTGCGCATCGGCCCCGGCTCCACCGCGTCGTTCCCCGAGGGCGTCGACCTGTTCGTGACGTCGCCGGGCTGGTCGCCCACGACGCCGATGCTGGCCGAGGCCGCCGCCCGCGGCATCCCCGTGTGGGGCGAGGTCGAGCTGGCCTGGCGGCTGCGCGGCGAGGACGCGCCGCCGTGGCTCACCGTCACCGGCACCAACGGCAAGACCACGACGGTGCAGATGCTGGAGTCGATCCTGCGCGCTCAGGGCCTCAACGCGCTCGCGGTCGGCAACGTCGGCACGCCGGTGCTCGAGGCCGTCATGAACCCCGAACCCTTCGACGTCCTCGCCGTCGAGCTGTCCAGCTACCAGCTGCACTGGAGCCAGTCGCTCTCGGCGCAGGCCAGTGCGGTGCTGAACCTGGCCCCCGACCACATCGACTGGCACGGCGGGCTCGACGCGTACACGGCCGACAAGGCGCGCATCTACGAGCGCACGCAGGTCGCGTGCGTCTACAACGTGCAGGACCCCGTCACCGAGCGCATGGTCGAGGACGCCGACGTCGTGGAGGGCTGCCGCGCGATCGGCTTCACCCTCGGGATCCCCGCGGCGGGCATGATCGGTCTCGTCGACGACGCGATCGCCGACCGGGCCTTCATCGCCGGACGCGTCTCGAGCGCCGCCGAGCTCGGCAGCATCGGCGACATCGGCCTGGCCGCGCGGGCGGGCGGCTCAGGTGGCGCCGACAGCGTCCCGCCGCCGCACGTCGTGGCGAACGCCCTGGCCGCGGCCGCCCTCGCCCGCGCCCACGGGGTGGAGCCCAGAGCCGTGCGCGACGGCCTGCGCTCGTTCGTGCCGGACGCGCACCGCATCGCCGACGTCGCCGAGATCGACGGCGTCCGCTGGGTCGACGACTCCAAGGCGACCAACGCCCACGCCGCCCGGGCATCGCTGCAGGGTTTCGAGAGCGTCGTCTGGGTCGCCGGGGGACTGGCCAAGGGGGCGAGCTTCGACGAGCTCGTCATCGCCGCGCGCGACCGGTTGCGGGGCGTCGTGCTGATCGGTGCCGACCGGCAGCTGATCGCCGACGCGCTCAGGCGACACGCGCCTGATGTCCCCGTCGCGGAGGTCGACACAGGCGAGACTGATCCCATGGACCGCGTCGTGGAGGTCGCGGCATCGCTCGCCCGTCAGGGCGACACCGTGCTGCTTGCTCCGGGGTGCGCGTCGATGGACCAGTTCCGCAACTACGCAGCACGGGGCGACAGCTTCGCCCGCGCGGTGCACGGAATGCGAAACCGGACCTGAACCCACTTTCCCCCACGGACAGCACAGTCCCGAGGCAGAGGACGACCCGGATGCGCGGCATGAGCGAGGCAGTACGCCGGACGCTCGAGCGTCCGCTCGCGTCCTACCAGCTGTTGCTCGGCACGACGGCGCTGCTGCTGGGCATCGGCCTCATCATGGTGCTGAGCGCGAGCTCGGTCTTCGCCCTCGTCACGTACGGCAGCTCGTTCTCGATCGTGCTCCGCCAGCTGATCTTCGCCGTCATCGGCATCACCGGCGCCGTCATCGCCTCACGCATCCCGCTGCCGTTCCTGCGCCGGCTCATCCTGCCGTTCCTGCTGGTGTCCGTCGCCCTGATCGGCGCGACGTTCATCCCCGGCGTGGGCCTGACGGTCAACGGCAACCGCAACTGGCTTCCGCTGTTCGCCGGCTTCCAGCTGCAGCCCTCGGAGTTCGCGAAGCTCGCCCTCGTGCTGTGGATCGCCGATCTGTACGCACGCCGCCAGAAGTACCTCGGCACGCCGCGCTACGTCCTGACGCCCATGGTGCCGGTCGCCGGCGCGGTGGGCCTGCTCGTCGTCCTCCAGCACGACCTCGGCACCGCGGTCGTCATCTTCGCCCTCACCGTCGGGATGCTGTGGATCGCGGGCCTGCCGCGCCGCCACATGTGGGGCATCCTCGCGGGGCTGTTCGTGGGCCTGCTGTTCGCGGTCGCCAACTCCCCGCACCGCGTCGAGCGCCTCTTGAACTTCACCAATCCCGAGGCCGATCCCGACAGCGCCGGGTTCCAGGCGATCCACGGCATGATGGCACTCGCAACCGGCGGCTTCTGGGGCGTCGGTCTCGGCGGCAGCCGGCAGAAGTGGGGCTCCCTGCCTGAGGCCCACACCGACTTCATCCTGGCCGTCATCGGCGAGGAACTCGGCCTGCTCGGGACGCTCGTCGTGCTGGTGCTGTTCATCGTCATGGGCTTCGCCGGCATCCGCGTCGCGACCCGCACCCGCGAGCCGTTCGTCCGCTACGCGGCCTCGGGCATCACGATCTGGCTGATGATCCAGGCCATCATCAACATCGGCATGGTGCTGGGTCTCCTGCCGGTCATCGGCATCCCGCTCCCGCTCATCTCGTACGGAGGCTCCAGCCTGCTGGTCAACCTCGTCGCGCTCGGCATCCTGATCAACTGCGCCAAGACCGAACCGGGCGCCAAGCGTGCCCTCGAGGCCGGCCGCACGTCCCGTCGACGCCGGTCTGCGCCCCCGCGCGTGCGCGTCGCAGGGAGGCGATGAGCCGTGCGCGTGCTACTCGCCGGCGGAGGGACCGCCGGCCACACCTCGCCGCTGCTCGCCACCGCCGCGGTATTGCGCGACGCGGGCGTCGACGTGACGTGCCTGGGCACGCCCCGCGGGCTCGAGGTCACCCTGATCCCGCAGGCCGGCTTCCCGCTCGAGCTCGTCCCGCCCGTGCCGCTGCCTCGCCGGCCCGGCAAGGCGCTGGTCATGGTGCCCTCGAGGCTGCGGGCCGCCGTCAAGGCCACGGGTGACGTCGTCGAGCGCGTGTGCCCCGACGTCATCGTGGGCTTCGGCGGCTACGTGTCGGTGCCGGCGTATCTCGTCGCCCGCCGCCGGCACGTCCCGCTCGTGGTGCACGAGGGCAACGCGATCCCCGGCATCGCGAACAAGCTGGGTGCGCGGCTCACGACGCACGTTGCCACGAGCTTCCCCGACACCGACCTGCCACACGCGCGGTATATCGGCCTGCCGATCCGTCGCGAGATCTCCGGCCTCGACCGCGCCGTCCTGCGCGCCGAGGCGCGCGCGTTCTTCGGGCTCGACGCCGACCGGCCGACGCTGCTGATCACGGGTGGCTCGCAGGGCGCGCGGCGCATCAACCACGCCGTCTCCGCGGCGGCCCGCGATCTCGCCGCGGCCGGCGTCCAGGTGCTGCACGCGGCCGGCCGGCCCGACGAGGTCACGGTCAGCCCGCGCCCCGGTGATCCGCCGTACGTCGTGGTGCCGTTCATCGACCGGATGGACCTCGCGTACGCCGCGGCCGACCTGATCCTGTGCCGGGCTGGGGCCAACACCGTCACGGAGGTCGCTGCGGTCGGCCTGCCGGCGGCGTTCGTCCCGCTGCCCATCGGCAACGGCGAGCAGGCCCACAACGCCCACCCCGTCGTCCAGGCCGGGGGAGCGCTGCTGATCGACGATGCCGCGCTGACGCCGGCATGGATCGACAACGTCGTCATCCCGCTGGTGTCGCACCCGGGCCGGCTCGCGGCGATGTCCGCGGCCGCGTCCGGCATCGTCGGCCGTGACGCCGACGAGCGTCTCGCCGCGATGATCACCGAGGCGGCGCAGTCGTGAGGATCGCGGTCCCGTCCGAGATCCCGCCCGCCGGCGAGCTCGGCCACGTCTTCTTCATCGGCATCGGCGGTGCGGGCCTGTCGGCGATCGCCCGTCTGATGGCACAGCAGGGCGTCACCGTCAGTGGCAGTGACGCCACGGCGTCGGACGTCGTGCGGGCGCTGCAGTCCGAGGGCATCACGTGCCACGTCGGGCACGACGCGGCACACCTCGACGGCGTCGACACCGTCATCGCGACGACCGCGGTCCGTGACGACAACCCCGAGATCGTCGAGGCGCTGCGCCGGGGGCTGCGGTTGTGGCCGCGGTCGGCGGGGCTCCGCTCGGTCATGCACGGCCGGCGCACCATCGCGGTCGCGGGCACGCACGGCAAGACCACGACGACGGCGATGCTGACGTGTGCGTTGATCGCGGCCGGCGCCGAGCCGTCGTTCGCGATCGGTGCGGAGGTCGCCAGCCTGGGCGCGAACGCCCGCGTCGGCGCGGGCGACCTGCTGGTCGCCGAGGCCGACGAGAGCGACGGCGCCTTCCTCGTCTACGAGCCCGATGGCGCGGTCGTCACGAACGTCGACGCCGACCACCTCGACAACTACGGCACGGTCGAGGCGTACGACGCCGCCTTCAGCGAGTTCATCGGGCGGGTCGGACGGTTCGTCGTGCTGAGCTCGGACGACGCGGGTGCCCGGGTGCTCGCCCCCGTCGCGCGGTCGCGGGGCCTGGAGGTGCTGACGGCGGGATTCGCCGACGACGCCGACCTGCAGGGGCGCGGTCTGCGGATCGACGGCACGACGACGACGTTCACGGTCTCGTGGCGCGGCGTCGACCTCGGTCCCGTGACGCTCGCCGTCCCGGGAGCCCACTACGCGCTCGACGCCCTGCTCGCGCTGGGCACCGGGCTGCTGCTGGAGCAGAACGTCGACCTGCTGATCGCGGGGCTCGGCGCCTACACCGGCGCGAACCGGCGCATGCAGCCACTGGGCGAGGCCGGCGGCGTGCGGGTCTACGACTCGTACGCGCACCACCCGACGGAGATCCGTGCCGATCTCGCCGCGGCCCGCTCGGTCGCGGGGGAGGGGCGGCTGGTCGTGGCCTTCCAGCCGCACCTCGTGAGCCGCACGCGCGTGTACGGCGCCGAGATGGGCCACGCGCTCTCGGCGGCCGACCGCGTCGTCGTCGCCGACATCTACCTGGCCCGTGAGGTCGCCGACCCGGCCGTGACGTCGGCCCTCGTCGTCGACGCGGTCGCCGGACCGCCCGCGACGCTCGGCGGTCCCGTCGCGACCCTCGCCGACCTGCTGGTGCCCGAGCTGCGCGCCGGCGACCTGCTGCTGACGCTCGGCGCGGGCGACATCACGACGGTCGGTCCCGCCGTCCTCTCGGCCCTGGGCACCGCGCCGTGACCCAGGAGCGCTTCGCTGAGCGCTCCCGGTCGAAGCGGCGCCGGCGGTGGCGCCGCATCGCGATCGCGGTGCTCGCGGTCGCGGCGACGGCCGGCCTGGTGTGGATGATCTGGTTCTCCAGCGTGCTCGCGGTCCGCGACGTCGAGGTCGCGGGACGTGCGACCCTCAAGCAGTCGCAGGTGCTGCGCGCCGCCGACGTCCCGCTGGGCCGTCCCCTCGCGCGCATCGACATCGCCGCGATCGAGGGACGCGTCGCCGGGCTCGAGCGGGTCGAGTCCGTCGACGTCTCGCGGTCCTGGCCGCGCACCGTGTCGATCACGATCGTCGAGCGCAAGACCGTCGTGTGGTCGATGATCGACGGCGAGATCCGCGGCATCGACCGCCAGGGCCTCGACTACCGGTCCTACTCGTCGGCCCCGAAGGGCACGATCGAGGCCAAGCTCACCGTCGTCGATCCTGACGACCGCCTGCCGATCAGCGAGTCGGTCGTGTCGGTCGTCCGGCTGATCGCCGAGCAGGACCCCGCGCTGCGCAAGCAGATCCAGTCGGTCACGGCGTCGAGCAAGGACTCGATCGAGCTCGACCTCACCGAGGGACGCACCGTGGTGTGGGGGAGCGACGCCGACGGCAAGCGCAAGCTCACGGTGCTCGACTCCCTGCTGGGCATCGACGCCGCGCGGTACGACGTCAGCGCACCGGACCAGCCGACCACGCGTGAGTGACACGCGGCGTGTCGTCCCGAACCGATGATGGGGCGCGCGTACCGTTCTTCGTAGGCCACAGGTTGACATAACTATAACTCTTCACCTCAGGGTTACAGTTCGGCCGAACCCCATGCTCTCTGCTTCACCACACACTTCGAACATCCTCGGAAGGGACACACGATGGCGGTCCAGAACTACCTCGCCGTGATCAAGGTCGTCGGCATCGGTGGCGGTGGCGTCAATGCCGTCAACCGCATGATCGAAGTCGGACTCAAGGGTGTCGAGTTCATCGCGATCAACACCGATGCACAGGCACTGCTCATGAGCGACGCCGACGTCAAGCTCGACGTTGGCCGCGACTCCACCCGCGGGCTCGGCGCGGGCGCGAACCCCGAGATCGGCAAGCAGGCGTCCGAGGACCACGCCGAGGAGATCGAGGCCGCCATCAAGGGTGCAGACATGGTCTACGTTACGGCCGGCGAGGGCGGCGGCACCGGCACCGGTGGCGCACCCGTCGTGGCCCGCATCGCCCGCTCCCTCGGGGCGCTGACGATCGGCGTCGTGACGCGTCCGTTCAAGTTCGAGGGCCGCAACCGCTCCGGCCAGGCCGATGCGGGCATCCAGGCGCTGCGCGACGAGGTCGACACGCTGATCGTGATCCCCAACGACCGGCTGCTGTCAATCAGCGATCCCAACGTCAGCCTGCTCGACTCGTTCCGCCAGGCCGACCAGGTCCTGCACCAGGGCGTCTCGGGCATCACCGACCTCATCACGACGCCGGGCCTGATCAACCTCGACTTCGCGGACGTCAAGTCCGTCATGTCCGACGCCGGCTCGGCCCTCATGGGCATCGGCTCGGCGCGCGGCGAGCACCGGGCGGCCGTCGCGGCCGAGAGCGCCGTGTCGAGCCCGCTGCTGGAGGCGTCGATCGAGGGCGCCCGCGGCGTGCTGCTCTCGATCGCCGGCGGCTCCGACCTGGGCCTGTTCGAGATCAACGAGGCGGCCGGACTCGTCGCCGACGCGGTGCACCCCGACGCCAACATCATCTTCGGTGCCGTCATCGACGACGCCCTCGGCGACGAGGTGCGGGTCACGGTCATCGCGGCCGGCTTCGACGGCGGCGAGCCGATGCTGCGCGACGCCACCAAGCCCGCGCTGCTCAAGGACTCCGGCTCGGCCGCGCCCGCCGCACCCGTGGCTGCCCCCGCGCCGACGTCGCCCCCCACGGCGGAGACCTACCTGGCGCCCGATCCGTACCTCGACGCCCGCACGCCGCCGCCGTCCGACGGTGCCGGCAACCGCACGGTCCCGCCCGAGCCGATGGCCGCCGACTACGGGGACGACCTCGACGTGCCCGACTTCCTGCGCTGACCACCGCGTGGTGATTTGGACGTCGGGCCGCTCTGGACCGGTGTCGTACGCGTTCACCGACCGGCTCGGCGGGGTCAGCGAGGGCCCCTGGGGCTCGCTCAACCTCGGCACGTCGAACGGCGACGATCCCGCGCGGGTGGAGGGCAACCTCCAGCGGCTCGGCGACGAGCTCGGCGTCGAGCGGCTGGTCCGCATGACGCAGGTGCACAGCGCCGACGTCGTGTGGGCCGGTGATGCCGCGCCCGACGAGATCCCGGTCGCCGATGCCCTGCTGACCGACCGGCCCGGCATCGGCGTGCTCGTCAGGGTCGCCGACTGCACGCCGGTCGTGCTGGCCGCTCCCGAGGAGTCCCTGGCCGGCGTGGTGCACTGCGGCCGCGAGGGACTCGTCAACGGCGTCGTCGCCGCAGCGGTCCGGCGCCTGCGCGATCGCGGCGCGACGTCGATCGCCGCCTGGATCGGGCCCCGCGCCTGCGGGCGCTGCTACGAGCTGCCGGTCGACCTGGCCGACGCCGTCGCGGCGGTCGTGCCGCAGTCGCGGTCCACGACGTCGTGGGGTACCGCAGCGATCGACGTGGGCGCCGGTGTCGTGTCGCAGCTGGAGGCGCTGGGCGTCGACGTCACCGACCTGGGCGCCGACGAGTGCACGATCGAGCACGACCGCTGGTTCTCGTACCGGCGCCAGGGCCAGGACTCGGGCCGCTTCGGCGCCGTCGCGGTGATCGCCCCGTGAGCGACCTGGAGGCCCGGCGCGCCGAGCTCGCCGCGAATCTCGCCGAGACGCAGGAGCGGATCGCCGCCGCGTGCCGCGCGGCGGGGCGCGCGAGCGACGACGTCACCCTGGTCGTCGTCACCAAGACGTATCCCGCGTCCGATGTCGAGCTGCTCGCCGGGCTGGGCGTGACCGACGTGGGGGAGAACCGCCATCCCGAGGCGGGCGACAAGGCCAAGGCCGTCTCCGCCCCGTTGCGATGGCACTTCCTCGGCGGGCTGCAGACCAACAAGGCCGGAGCGGTCGCGCGCTACGCCGATCTCGTGCACAGCGTCGACCGGGTCAAGCTGGCCCATTCGCTCTCGCGTGGCGCCGAGGCCGCCGGACGCGAGCTGACCTGCCTCGTCCAGGTCGACTTTGGCGCCGTGGACCCCGGCCGGTCCGGGGTCGTCCCTGCCGGCGTCGGCGAGCTGGCCGATGCGATCGCCGCGGCTCCCGGCCTCGCACTGGGCGGGCTCATGACGGTCGCCCCGCTCGGCGACGACCCGGCACCCCACTTCGATCACCTCGCCCGGCTCTCGGCCGACCTGCGCCGTGACCACGCGGCGGCGACGATCGTGTCGGCCGGGATGAGCGGCGACTTCGAGGCGGCGATCGGCGCCGGCGCGACACACCTGCGGATCGGGCGTTCGATACTCGGCGAGCGGCCTCCCACCGGGTAATCTCAGGAATGTCATTCCCCACTCGACACACGGAGCAACCATGGCTGGCGCAATGCGTAAGGTCGGCGAGTACCTCGGTCTCGTCGAACAAGCTGACTTCGACGACGAGTTCGACGACCTCGAGCCCGACGAGCAGCCGGCCGCCACGCGACAGGCCCCGACCCGCCAGCCGGCCGTCGTACGTCCCTCCGCCGTGGCGAGCATCGACGAGCGTCGCCGCCCCGAGCGCGTCGAGCGTCCCGAGCGTCGCGCGTCCACCGCGTCCGACCTGGCGCGCATCGAGACCGTGACCCCTCGCACGTACAACGACGCCCGCACGGTCGGTGAGCACTACCGCTCCGGCGTGCCGGTCATCATGAACCTGTCCGAGATCGACGACGACGACGCCAAGCGCCTCGTCGACTTCGCCGCGGGCCTCGTGTTCGCGGTGCACGGCTCGATCAACCGCGTCACCGCTAAGGTCTTCCTGCTGTCACCCGAGAACATCTCGGTCACCGACGAGGACAAGCAGCGCATTGCTGCCGGCGGCTTCTTCAACCAGAACTGAGCTCAGATGCAAACAGCGGGGCGTGTCCTCGATCTGATCCTGCTAGTGGCCCTCCTGCTCCTGATCGCCCGGTTCGTGCTGGACTGGGTTCAGATGCTGGCGCGCAACTGGCATCCGCGCGGCGTCATCGCGGTGCTGTGCGAGGGGCTCTACTCGGTGACGGATCCGCCGCTGCGCGCGGTCCGCAACGTCATCCCCCCGTTGCGCCTCGGCACGGTCATGCTCGACCTGTCGCCGATGATCCTGATCATCGCGATCTACATCCTGCGCGCCGTCGTCGGAGTCGTTTTCTTCTAACGTCGCGCGCCTGTGCGGAACCGATGTCCCGATGTCGGTACGCCTGTGGCAGAAGTGAACTCCTACCGAGTACGGTGGAGACTCCGAGTCCCCAGGACTAACCCGAAACCCGAGGTGTACTCATGCCACTGACGCCAGAGGACGTGCGTAACAAGCGTTTTACGCCAGTCCGTCTTCGCGAAGGCTATGACATGGGCGAAGTAGACCAGTTCCTCGACGAGGTCGAGGCCGAGCTCGAGCGTCTGACGGTCGAGAACGAAGAACTTCGCGCCAAGGTAGCTGCTGCATCGACCGGCGAGCCGACCGGATTGATCCCGGCCCTCTCGTCGTCGACCCCCGCCGCGCAGGCCCCGCCCACTCCCGCTGTGCAGGAGCCCGTCGAGGCCAAGAAGCCGGAGCCGGAGCCCGAGCCCGAGCCGGCGCCTGTCGTGGCCCCGGCACCGCCGGTGCGCACCGCGCCGTCGATGGGCGATGCGTCGTCCGCCGCGGCCCGTCTGCTCGAGATCGCCTCGACCAACGCCGACCAGCTCATGGACGCGGCGAAGGAAGAAGCCGATCGCATGGTCGGCGAGGCGCGCGCGAAGGCTGAGCGCATCACGAACGAGGCACGTGGAAAGGCCGACCGACTCGAGACCGATGCCCGCATCCGCGCGCAGAAGCTCGACGAGGAGACCAACGAGCGTCGTCAGCAGGCCGTGGCCACGATCGAGCGCGATCGGTACGAGATCCAGCGCGAGGTCGAGCACCTGCGGGCGTACGAGCGTGAGTACCGCGCTCGGCTCAAGAACTACTTCCAGAGCCAGCTCGACCAGCTCGCGGCGAACGAGAGCACCAGCAGCTCCACGCCCGTCGAGGCACCGACCGAGACGGCTCCGCGCCGTCTACGCTCGCTGCTCGGCGACGACGAGAACTTCTGAGCCCCCAGCACCTCGCTGCACCCGGAACGGCCCGCCTCCTCAACGAGGCGGGCCGTTCTGCGTGACGGGGGCGCGGACGGACGATGAGGGTTACGGGTCGTTCCGGCTACCACGATCCCTCGTCGTTGGTCCGGCGCAGCGACGGGGTGGACGGAGGATGAGGGTTTTGGGTCGTTCTGGGTGCCACGACCCCTCGTCGTTGGTCCGGCGCAGCGACGGGGTGGACGGACGATGAGGGTTACGGGCCGGTCCGGCTACCCATGACCCTCATCGTCCGTCTCCCGGCCGGAGCGGTCAGGCCTTCGTGACGGTGAAGGACAGGCCCAGGTCGGCGTCGGTGAACGCCGGGACGTCGACGCCCTCGGTGATCGACGTGGCCAGCACCTCATCGGCGATCAGCGCCGTGTGCGTGCGCAGCGCCTCGGCCATCGGACCGTCCGCCGACCACGCCAGCGTGATCCGGTCGCTGATGTCGAGGCCGGAGGACTTGCGCGCCTCCTGCACGACGCGGATCGCCTCGCGGGCGAGACCGGCCAGGCGTAGCTCGTCGTCCAGCTCGAGGTCGAGCGCGACGGTCTCGCCCTGGTCGTTGACGACCGACCAGCCCTCGCGTGGACGCTCGGACACGATGACGTCGTCGGGTCCGACCTCGACCGGCGATCCGTCGAGGTCGACCGTCGCGGTGCCCGCGGCGGCGAGCGAGGCGGCCAGCGCCCCCGCATCGGCCGCCGCGATCGCCGCGGCGACCTGCGGGGTCTCCTTGCCGAAGCGCTTGCCGAGGTTGCGGAAGTTGCCCTTCGCGGAGTGGTCGACGAGATCGCCGCCGGCGTCGGCCAGCGACTCCAGTGAGCCGACGTTGAGCTCCTCGCACACCTGCGCGCGCAGATCGGCGCCGAGCTGCTGCCACGCGCCGGATGCGACGAGCGCACGGCGCAGCGGCTGGCGCGTGCGGACCTTGGCCTCCGCCCGCGCGGCGCGGCCGAGCTCCGTGACCCGGCGGGCCAGGTCGACGCGGGCGCCGAGGCCCTCGACGATCAGCGACTCGTCGGCGACGGGCCACGACGCGAGGTGCACCGACGCCGGGGCGTCCGGCGTGACCGGCAGGATGACGTCCTGCCACACGCGCTCGGCGATGAACGGCGTCAGCGGCGCCATGAGGCGGGTCAGCACGTCGAGCGTCTCGTGCAGCGTCGCGAACGCCGCGGTGTCACCGCGCCAGAAGCGGCGCCGCGACCGGCGCACGTACCAGTTCGACATGTCGTCGATGAACGACGCGAGCCGCGCGCCGGCGGCCTGTGTGTCGAACTTCTCCAGGGCGACGGTGACGTCGCGGGTCAGGGTGTGCAGCTCCGACAGCAGCCACTGGTCGAGCACCTCACGCTCGGCCACCGGCGGCACCTCGCCGGACGTGGGCGTCCAGCCCTCGGTGCCGGCGTACAGCACGTGGAAGGCGGTCGTGTTCCAGTACGTCAGGAGCACCTTGCGCACGATCTCCGACAGCGCGGTGTGACCGATGCGGCGTGGTGCCCACGGCGAGCCGGAGCAGGCCATGAACCAGCGCAGGGCATCGGCGCCGTGCTCGTCCATCAGCGGCATCGGCAGCAAGATGTTGCCGAGGTGCTTGCTCATCTTCTTGCCGTCCTCGGCCAGGATGTGACCCAGGCAGACGACGTTCTCGTACGAGCTCTGGTCGAACACCAGGGTGCCGACGGCCATTAGCGAGTAGAACCAGCCACGGGTCTGGTCGATCGCCTCGCAGATGTACTGCGCGGGATAGGCCTGCTCGAACTTCTCCTTCGAGCCCTCCGCGTGCGGGTAGCCCCACTGCGCGAACGGCATCGAGCCGGAGTCGAACCACGCGTCGATGACATCGGGGACGCGGCGGTAGGTGCCCGCCTCGCCGTCGACCTCGAAGGTGACCTCGTCGATGTACGGCCGGTGCGGGTCGAGGTCGGACAGGTCGCGGCCGGTCAGGGCCGACAGCTCCGCGAGGGACTCGATGCAGACGATCTTCGACGGATCGGCGTCGTTGCGCCAGATCGGCAGGGGAGTGCCCCAGTAGCGGCTGCGCGACAGCGACCAGTCGATGTTGTTGGTCAGCCAGTCGCCGTAGCGGCCGTTCTTGATCGTCTCGGGGAACCAGTTGGTGCCGGCGTTCTCCTCCAGCAGCCGGTCCTTGACCGCGGTCGTGCGCACGTACCAGGCGGGCAGCGCGTAGTACATCAGCGGCGTGTGGCAGCGCCAGCAGTGCGGGTAGGAGTGCTCGTAGGCCAGCTCGTTGAACATGAGTCCGCGCGACGCGAGGTCGTCGGCGAGGACACGGTCGGCGGTCTTGAAGAACTGCCCGCCGACGAGCGGGACGTCGTCCTCGAAGTGGCCGTCGGCGCGGATGGGGTTGACGACCGGCAGGTCGTACGCCTTGCAGACGATCATGTCGTCGGCGCCGAAGGCGGGGGACTGGTGCACGAGGCCCGTGCCGTCCTCGGCCGTGACGTAGTCGGCCAGCACCACAAAATGGGCCTCGCTCGGGAACGGTATGAGCTCGAAGGGACGCTGGTACGTCCAGCGCTCCATGTCGCGGCCCGCGAACGCCTCACCCGTCAGCGTCCAGCCCTCACCCAGTGCCTTGGCGACGAGCGGCTCGGCGACCAGCAGCGTCTCGGTGCCGTCGGTGGCCAGGACGTACGTGAACTCGGGGTTGACGGCGACCGCGGTGTTCGACACCAGGGTCCAGGGGGTCGTCGTCCAGACCAGCATCGAGGCACGGCCGGCCAGCGGACCCGACGTCAGCGGGAAGCGGACGTAGACCGACGGATCGGTGATGGTCTCGTAGCCCTGCGCGAGCTCGTGGTCCGACAGCGTCGTGCCGCAGCGCGGGCAGTAGGGCGCGACGCGGAAGTCCTGCGTCAGCAGGCCCTTCTTGTAGATCGTCGACAGCGCCCACCAGACGCTCTCGACGTACGACGGCTCCATCGTGCGGTACGGGTCGCTCATGTCGACCCAGTAGCCCATGCGGTCGGTCATCTCCTCGAAGAGATCGACGTTGCGGACGACCGCCTCACGGCACCGGGCGTTGAACTCGGCGATGCCGTAGGCCTCGATGTCGGGCTTGCCGCCGAGGCCCAGCTCCTTCTCGACCGCGATCTCGACCGGCAGGCCGTGGCAGTCCCAGCCGGCCTTGCGGTCGACGTGGTAGCCCTGCATCGTCTTGAACCGCGGGAACACGTCCTTGAAGACGCGGGCCTCGACGTGGTGCGTGCCCGGGGTGCCGTTGGCGGTCGGTGGGCCCTCGTAGAACGTCCAGCGCGGGGCGTCAGCGGGGGTGTCGAGGCTGGCCGCGAACGTGCCCTGATCGGCCCACAGATCCAGGATCTCCCGCTCCAGCACCGGCAGATCGACGTGGGCGGGAACGGGCCGATATGTTGCGCGGGCGGAGGGGGGTGAAGTCACACGCTCAATTCTACGGGTGAGCGGCGACGACCCGGCGGCGGTGCGAGTTGTGTGCGACCGATCTGCGGTCTACTCTCCACGCATGCCAAACACGAAGCTCGCCGTACGGGCTGACGAGAAGCCCTGGACCGCCGCTGAGACCAAGGAAGTGCGGTCCGAGCTGGAGGCCGATCTGACCCGCCTCCGCAGCGAGCTCGACCACTCGGCCCGCGAGCTGCAGGATCTGCTCCGCGACGGGGTCGACGGAGCCGGCAACGACCAGGCCGACGTCGGGTCGAAAGGCCTCGAACGCGACGCCGAGATGTCCCTCGCAGCCAACCAGCGCGAGCTGCTGCTGCAGACCGAGAAGGCGCTCGACCGGCTCGACCAGGGCAGCTACGGACAGTGCGAGGTCTGCGGTGAGGCGATCGGCAAGAATCGTTTGATGGCGTTCCCGCGTGCGACACTGTGCATGACATGCAAGCAGCGCGAGGAGCGTCGCTGAGCCCTGGCGACGACCACGGCGCGACCACGAGGACGTACGT
>JAOPXY010000181.1 GCA_025964895.1 Aeromicrobium sp. | reverse complement strand
AGCTGTCGCAGCACATCATGCGCCGCGCGCAGCAGTCGGGCGAGGACCCCAACTCGTACATCCAGCACATCATGGAGCACAACCACGTGCCCGAGATGGTGAGCGAGGTGCTGCGCGGCAAGGCGCTCGCCTCCCTCGTCGAGGGCGCGAAGGTCACCGACAAGTCCGGCAACGTCGTCGAGCTGTCGAAGCTGCGCGCCGACGGCACGTTCGGCGAGGACGACGCCGAGGTCGACGCCGCCGAGGGTGACGACGCCGACGAGGTCGACGCCGACGAGGTCGACGACACGAAGTGACGTCTGCCCGCGGGCAGGCATGACGACGCGTGGCGGCGAGGGTGATCAAACCCTCGCCGTCACGCGTTTTGCATGCGCCCCGGATACCGGCAGTATGGGAACATGACCGCCGAGCCCGCCCGCACGACCGACGTCGCGGCGCTGGCCCTCGACTACGGCGACCGCGTGATCGTCGGGACGGTGCGTGACGTGCACCAGGCGGTGTCGTCGCGGCTGTTCAGGACGACGCGCCTCGTCGGCGGACGGGTCCCGGAGTCCTTGCACGACGCCGTCGTGACGTCCGTGTACGGCGCGGTGTCCGGGGTCCTGCGCGTGTCGAGCGGCTCGGTGCGTGCGCTCGCGTCACGGGGCGTCGGACGCCCGATCGAGGCGACGCCCCGTGGGCGGCTGGTCGTCGCGGCGATCAACGGGCTCATCGGCGACGAGCTGCGCATGCTGGACGATCCGCAGGCCATCACGATGGCCGTGCGGGTGGACGGCGCCGACGTGGCCCCGACGGGCTGGCCCCTCACGCAAGCGTTCCGCGACGCCACGAGCCACCCGGTCATCTTCCTGCACGGCCTGTGCGAGAACGACGAGTCGTGGTCGAACGGGGCCAAGGCGCACGGCACGACGTACCCCCAGCGGGTCGCGACCGAGACCGACGGCACGCCCGTCCTGATCCGCTACAACACGGGCCTGCACATCTCCGAGAACGGCCACCACCTCGACACGCTGATCCAGCAGCTCATCGAGAACTGGCCCGTGCCGATCACCCGCATCACGCTGATCGGGCACTCGATGGGCGGTCTGGTGGCCCGGGCGGCCACGAACCACGCGACCGCCGCCGGCGAGACGTGGCACCACCTCGTGCGCGACATCGTCTGCCTCGGCACGCCGCACGCGGGCGCCAACCTGGAGAAGGTGGCTCACCTCGGCTCCCAGCTGCTGCGCTTCTGGCCCGAGTCGGCGCCGTTCAGCTCGATCCTGGAGCAGCGGTCCGCCGGGATCGTCGACCTGCGCCACGGCTACATCTCCCGCGACGAGTGGGAGGGGCAGGACCTCACGGGCCAGTGGGGCCTCGACCGCATCGCCGCCGCACCGCTGGCGCATGCCGAGTACCACTTCGTCGCCGCGACGCTCGGCGCATCGCAGAGGCATCCGCTCAGCGGCGTCCTGGGCGACCTGCTCGTGCACTTCTCGTCGGCCACCGGCGTGGGACCTGCGGGGCCCATCGTCGAGGGCGCCCGGTTCGAGTACCTGCCCAGCGCGCACCACTTCGCGCTGCTCAACCATCCCCGGGTCGGCGACTGGATCGTCGACTGGATCACCGCCCGCACCCGCGCCCCCCGCGCGCTGCCGGCCTCGACGTAGCCCGAGGTCATCCCCGCGGCCGTCCGATCGCTAGGCTCGGGCCACCCCGACCGAGGAGCCGCATGACGAACCAGCCATTGATCGAGGACAGCATCGACATCGCCGCGCCGCCCGAGGCGGTGTGGGCGATCGTGTCCGACCTGCGGCGCATGGGGGAGTGGAGCCCCCAGTGCCTGCGGATGTGGGTCATCGGGGGCGAGGTCAAGCTCGGCAGCCGCACCATCAACCTCAACCGGCAGGGCTGGAAGCGCTGGCCGACGAACGCCAAGGTCGTCGCCTTCGAGCCGCAGCGAACGCTGGCCTTCCGCATCCTCGAGAACCGGACGGTCTGGACGTACGAGCTCGAGCCGACGGCGACGGGCACCCGCCTCACCGAGAGCCGCCGTGCGCCGCACGGGGTCTCGCGGCTGTCGAACGTCTTGACCCGCACGGTCCTGGGCGGCACGACGCCCTTCGAGGCCGGGCTCGCGACAGGCATCCGGCGGACGCTCGAGCGCATCCAGGGCGAGGCGGAGGCGGCACGCCCGTGATGCACGACACGACATCACGCTGTCAGCGAACAGCCGTGTTTTGGCGTGTGTTCGTCTCCCGTCCCGTCTAGGTTTGGGGACGTGAACACATCGGACAGCTCCAGCCCACTCCTTCCCCGGATGGCCGGCGAGGCCGGCCCCTCCGATCTCGACGGACACATCTACCAGCGTCTGCTCAAGGAACGCATCGTGTTCCTGGGCTCCGAGGTCCGCGACTCCAACTCCAACGCGATCTGCGCCCAGATGCTCCTGCTCAACGCAGAGGATCCGCAGGCCGACATCTACCTGTACATCAACTCGCCCGGTGGCTCGGTCGACTCCGGCATGGCCATCTACGACACGATGCAGTTCATCTCCAACGACGTGGCGACGTTCGGCATGGGCCTGGCCGCCTCGATGGGGCAGTTCCTCCTGGCCGCCGGCACGTCCGGCAAGCGCTACGCCCTGCCGCACGCGCGTATCATGATGCACCAGCCCTCGGGCGGCATCGGCGGATCGGCGTCCGACATCAAGATCCAGGCCGAGCAGAGCGTCCTGCTGAAGAAGCAGCTCAACCAGCTGCAGTCCGTGCACAGCGGACAGACCGTCGAGCAGATCGAGCTCGACTCCGACCGCGACCGGTGGTTCACGCCGGAGCAGGCCAAGGAGTACGGACTGATCGATCACGTCGTCGCGAACGCAGGAGACATCGCATGAGCTACTACATCCCGCAGTGGGAAGAGCGCACGAGCTACGGCTTCCGCCGTATCGACCCGTACACCAAGCTCTTCGAGGACCGCATCATCATGCTGGGCACCCCGATCAGTGACGACGTCGCCAATGCGGTCATGGCGCAGCTCATGTCGCTGCAGGCCATGGACCCCGATCGCGACATCAGCATCTACATCAACAGCCCCGGCGGCTCGTTCACCGCGCTGACGGCGATCTACGACACGATCCGCTACATCAAGCCCGACGTGCAGACCCTGTGCCTGGGCCAGGCCGCCTCGGCCGCGGCGATCCTGCTGGCTGCCGGCACGCCGGGCAAGCGGCTCGCGCTCCCGAACAGCCGCATCCTGATCCACCAGCCCTACACCGAGGGCACCGGCGGCCAGATCTCCGATCTGGAGATCCAGGCCAACGAGATCTTCCGCATGCGCGAGCTGATGGAGAAGATGATCTCCGACGCGACGGGCAAGTCGATCGAGGAAGTCAGCAAGGACGTCGACCGCGACAAGATCCTCACCGCGCAGCAGGCCGTCGAGTACGGCCTGGTCGACGAGGTGCTCGACACGCTCAAGGTCCCTACGGTCTGACGCCTGCATCACCAGCACCACCCGTCATTCACGGCAACATCCGGAGTGGTGACCGAGACGATGAGGCCATTCGCCGCTACGGTGGATCTACGTCCTCTCGGTCACACTCCGGGCCCGGCACGACAGCGCACCGGTAGGAAGGGAATACCCCCATGGCACGCATTGGTGAAACAGCCGATCTGCTGAAGTGTTCTTTCTGTGGAAAGAGCCAGAAGCAGGTCAAGAAGCTCATTGCGGGTCCGGGTGTCTACATCTGCGACGAGTGCATCGACCTCTGCAACGAGATCATCGAGGAGGAGCTCGCCGAGGGTGCCGAGCTCAGCCTGGGCGAGCTGCCGAAGCCGCACGAGATCTACGAGTTCCTCAACGGGTACGTCATCGGACAGGACGGCGCCAAGAAGTCGCTCGCCGTCGCGGTGTACAACCACTACAAGCGCGTCCAGGCGCAGGCCGCGACCGGCCGCGGCAAAGACGACCAGGTCGAGCTGGCCAAGTCCAACATCTTGATGGTCGGGCCCACGGGCTGCGGCAAGACGTACCTCGCCCAGACGCTGGCGCGCATGCTGAACGTGCCGTTCGCGATCGCCGACGCCACGGCGCTGACGGAGGCCGGCTACGTCGGCGAGGACGTCGAGAACATCCTCCTGAAGCTGATTCAGGCCGCCGACTACGACGTCAAGAAGGCCGAGACCGGCATCATCTACATCGACGAGGTCGACAAGATCTCGCGCAAGAGCGAGAACCCGTCCATCACGCGTGACGTGTCGGGCGAGGGCGTGCAGCAGGCGCTGCTGAAGATCCTCGAGGGCACGACTGCGTCGGTGCCGCCACAGGGCGGACGCAAGCACCCGCACCAGGAGTTCATCCAGATCGACACCACCAACGTGCTGTTCATCGTGGGTGGCGCGTTCGCCGGGCTCGACCAGATCATCGAGCAGCGCAGCGGCAAGATGGCGCTGGGCTTCAGCGCGGCGCAGCAGGACATCGGCAAGACCGTCGAGCCCCACAAGCTGTACTCCAAGGTGCTGCCCGAGGACCTGCTGAAGTTCGGCCTGATCCCGGAGTTCTTCGGCCGCCTGCCCGTCATCGCCGCGGTCGACAACCTCGACAAGGAGGCGCTCGTCGCCATCTTGACGCAGCCCCGCAACGCGCTGACCAAGCAGTACGTGCGGCTGTTCGAGATCGACGGCGTCGAGCTGGAGTTCAGCCTCGAGGCGAGCGAGGCCATGGCCGAGCTGGCGTTGAAGCGCGGAACCGGTGCCCGTGGTCTGCGGTCGATCATCGAGGCCGTGCTCGAGCCCGTCATGTACGAGATTCCGAGCCGTGACGACGTCGCCAAGGTCGTCGTCAACGCCGCGACGGTCTCCGGTGCCGAGGGTCCGCAGATCCTCACGCACGACGAGGTTGCCAAGAAGGCCTCGTAATAGTCCGCCGACGGGCTCTCGCGCTGGCCGCGGGGGTTACCAGTCGGTAGGTTGTCGCCATGACTTCCGTAGACATCGCCCTGCTGGGCGCCACCGGGTTCACCGGCGGCTTGACCGCCGAGTACCTCGGGACGCACCTGCCCGCGGGCGCGACCTGGGCGATCGCCGGTCGCAACCAATCCAAGCTCGAGGCCATCGCCGACCGGATCGATGCGCTCGGCGGCGTGCGCCCCGAGATCATCTCGGCCGAGACCGGCAACGCCGACTCGATGGCGGCCCTCGCCAGGAGCACTCGCGTGCTGATCACGACCGTGGGTCCGTACGTCGAGCTGGGGGAGCCCGCCGTCAAGGCGGCGGCCGAGGCCGGCATCGCGTACGTCGACCTGACGGGCGAGCCGGAGTTCGTCGACCGGATGTGGCTGAAGTACCACGCCGTGGCACAGCAGACCGGCGCCCGGCTCGTGCATGCGTGTGGCTTCGACTCGATCCCGCACGACCTCGGCGTCCTGTTCACGGTGCAGCAGCTGCCCGAGAACGTCCCGCTCGACGTCAAGGGCTATCTCCGCGCGGGAGGCGCACCGTCCGGCGGCACGTTCCACTCAGCGATCGGTGCCTTCTCGCGCGTCCGGCAGTCGGCGAAGACCGCCGCGGAGCGCAAGAAGCTCGAGCCTCGTCCCGAGGGCCGCTCTGTCCGTGGTGGCGGGAAGCTCGGTCGGGGCGCGAACGGAAAGGGCTGGGCGATGCCACTGCCGACGATCGACCCGCAGATCGTCCTGCGGTCGGCGCGCTCGCTCGACCGCTACGGACCGGCGTTCACGTACTCGCACTTCGCCCAGTTCAAGAAGCTACCGATGCTGGCCGGCACGCTGGCCGGTGGAGCGGTGCTGATCGCCGGCGCGCAACTGCCGCCGACGCGCAACCTGCTGCTCAAGCTCAAGGCTCAGGGTGACGGCCCGGACGAGGAGAAGCGCGCGAAGTCGTGGTTCACGCTTCGCGTCATCGGCGAGGGTGGCGGGAAGACCGTCAGGACCGAGGTGGCCGGCGGAGATCCCGGCTACACCGAGACCGCCAAGATGCTGAGCGAGTCGGCGCTGTGCCTGGCCTTCGACGACCTGCCCCAGATGTCCGGCCAGACCACGACCGCCGTCGCGATGGGCGACGCCCTGATCAAGCGCCTCCAGGCCGCCGGCATCACCTTTCGCACCCTCTAGAACCCCTCCCTGAGTGGTGCGCACCGGTCCCCGAATGGTGCTTTCTGGACAAACGCGCCGTCTCGAAACGTCCAGACCGCACCGCTCGCGGTCCCCTCTGCACCACTCGCGGGGTGTGGCCGGGACGTGGTCAGGAGGTGGGGAGCGGAACCGCCTCGACGGCGAAGCCGTCGGTGGACTCGTCGGGCGTCAGGGTCGGCGTGGCCGTGACCCGACCGGCGGCACGGACATCGTCGAACGCCAGCGCCAGCAGCTTCAGCGCATCGGCCGTGGCCGTGACGGTCAGCGTGCCGATCTCGGTCTTCTGGCTGACCTTCGCGACCGACTTGGCACCGCGGATGTCGGCCAGCACGCGGGCGGCGGCGGCCAGGACGCCGGGATCCTGCTCCGGCGTGGTCAGGTCGGTGGCGTTCACGGGCCAGGCGGCGCGGTGGATCGAGCCCTCCTGCCACCATGACCACACCTCCTCGGTCACGTACGGCAGGAACGGAGCCAGCAGGCGCAGCTGCACCGACAGCGCCAGCACGAAGGCGCTCTTGGCGGACGCCCCGCCGGCGTCGTCGCGACGGGCGCGCTCCTTGACCAGCTCGAGGTAGTCGTCGCAGAAGTCCCAGAAGAACTTCTCGGTGACCTCCAACGCCGCTGCGTAGTCGTAGGCGTCGAAGGCGACGGTCGCCTCGTCCACGACCCCGCGCAGGCGCGTCAGCATCGCCAGGTCGATCGGCTCGGTCACGAGTGACGCGTCCAGGTGCGCGGCGTCGGCGCCGAGGCCGTACTGCTCCTCGGGGGCCAGGACGAACTTGCTGGCGTTGAGCACCTTCATTGCGAGGCGGCGGCCGACCTTCATCTGCGCCTCGTCGAAGGGTGAGTCGGCACCCGGGCGAGCACCCGCGGCGCGCCAGCGGACGGCGTCGGCGCCGTACGACGTGAGGATCTCATCGGGCACGACGACATTGCCCTTGGACTTGCTCATCTTCTTGCGGTCCGGGTCGACGACGAAGCCCGACAGCGCCGTGTGGGTCCACGGCACGCTGCCGTGCTCGAGGTGCGACCGGACGATCGTCGAGAACAGCCAGGTGCGGATGATGTCGTGACCCTGCGGGCGAAGGTCCATCGGGAACGTCTTGGCGAATAGCTCGGGATCGCGCTCCCAGCCGCAGACGATCTGCGGGCTCAGCGACGACGTGGCCCACGTGTCCAGCACGTCCGGGTCGGCCATGAAGCCGCCGGGCTCGCCGCGCTGCGAGTCGTCGAAGCCGGGGGGCGCCTGCGACGCGGGGTCAACGGGCAGGCTCGCCTCGTCGGCCAGGATCGGGTCGTCGTAGACGGGCTCACCGGCCGCGTCGAGGCGGTACCAGACGGGGAACGGGATGCCGAAGAAGCGCTGGCGCGACACCAGCCAGTCGCCGTTGAGGCCGCCGATCCAGTTCGTCAGGCGCGACTGCATGTAGGTCGGCACCCACTCGATCTCGTCGCCGCGGGCGATCAGCTCGGCGCGCAGGTCGGCGGAGCGCCCGCCGTTGGCGATGTACCACTGGCGCGTCGACACGATCTCCAGGGGCTTGTCGCCACGCTCGTAGAAGTTGGCCATGCGCTGGGTCGGCTTCGGGTCGCCGTCCAGGTCGCCGGACTCCTTGAGAGCGGCGACCATCAGCTCGCGGGCCGTGAACGTGGTCTTGCCCGCGAGGGTCGCGTACAGCTCGACGCCGGACGGCTCGGTGATCCACTTGGGCACGTCGGGCAGGATGCGCCCGTCGCGGCCGATGATCGTCCGGTTGGCCAGCTGCAGCTCGCGCCACCAGATGACGTCGGTCAGGTCTCCGAAGGTGCAGCACATCACGATGCCCGATCCCTTGTCGGGCTCGGCGGCCGTGTGGGCCACGACGGGGATCTCGACGCCGAACAGCGGCGACGTGACGGTCGTGCCGAACAGCGGCTGGTAACGCTCGTCGTCAGGGTGGGCGATCAGCGCGACGCAGGCGCCGATCAGCTCGGGTCGGGTCGTCTCGATGAACACCTGAGCTGCTTCACCGTCGGCACCGGGGCCGTGGAAGGCGACGCGGTGGTACGCGCCGGGGTACTCGCGGGCCTCGAGCTCGGCCTGCGCGACGGCGGTCTGGTACGTCACGTCCCACAGGGTCGGGGCGTCCTGCTGGTAGGCCTCGCCGCGGGCGACGTTGCGCAGGAAGGCGCGCTGCGACACGACCTGCGACTCGTCGCCGATCGTCGTGTACTGCTGCGACCAGTCGACGCTGAGGCCCAGCGTGCGCCACAGCTGCTCGAAGACCTTCTCGTCCTCTTCGACGAGCTGATTGCACAGCTCGATGAAGTTGCGCCGGCTGATCGGCACCTGGCGCTTGGCATCGGGCTCGGCGGGCGGCGTGTAGCCGGCCTCGTAGGGCAGCGTCGGGTCGCAGCGGACGCCGAAGAAGTTCTGCACGCGGCGCTCGGTCGGCAGCCCGTTGTCGTCCCACCCCATGGGGTAGAACACCTCCTTGCCGCGCATGCGCTGGTAGCGCGCGATCAGGTCGGTGTGCGTGTAGGAGAACACGTGGCCCACGTGCAGCGAACCCGAGACCGTCGGCGGAGGCGTGTCGATCGAGAAGATCTCCTCACGGCTCCTGCTGCGATCGAAGGCGTACGTGCCCTGCTCGGCCCACCGGGCTGACCAGGTGGCCTCCAGGCCTTCGAGCACGGGCTTCTCGGGGACGCCGAACGTTTCGCTAGTCACGAGGAGACAGTCTAGGTGGGCCGGACGTCGCCGGACCCACCTAGGCCGTCATCGCGGTGTCGTCAGGCCCGGTGGACGGGCTCGCCGCCGGCGGCGACCGGTTCGGCGGGGTGCGCCTCGTCGGCCACGTGCTCTGGACCGTCGGTCCGCCACAGCTGGCCGGGCCACCAGACGTGCCGGCCGATGTCGAGGTTCAGCGCCGTCACCAGGACCGACCGGACGATGATCGTGTCGAGCAGGACACCGATCGCCACGGCGAAGCCGAGCTCGGCGAGGAACACGATCGGCAGCGTCGCGAGCGCCGTGAACGTGCCGGCGAGCACGAAGCCGGCCGAGGTGATGACACCGCCCGTCGCGGCGAGGCCGAGCAGAGCCCCCTTGCGGGTGCCGTGCTTGAGGGACTCCTCCCTGACCCGGGTCATCAGGAAGATGTTGTAGTCGATGCCCAGCGCGACGAGGAACACGAACGCGAACAGCGGGAACGACGAGTCCGCGCCCTCGAAGCCGAACACGTGCCGGAACACCAGGGCGCTGATGCCCACGGCGGCCGCGAACGACAGCACGACCGTCACGAGCAGGATCAGCGGCGCGGCGATCGAGCGCAGCAGCATCGCCAGGATCACCAGCACGACTCCGAGGATGATCGGGATGATCAGCCGGCTGTCGGCACCCGACGCCTCCTGCACGTCCTTGTTGACCGCGGTGTTGCCACCCACCAGGGCATCGGCGCCGTCGACCGCGTGCACCGCGTCGCGCACCCGGTCGATCGTGTCGAAGGCCTCCGTCGAGTCGGGGGCCGATGACAGCGTGCCCTCCACGTAGGCGACGGGACTGCCGGCCGGGCTCTTGACCTGGACGCTTGCGGCGTCGATGCCCTCGACGTCGGCAAGGGCGGTCCCGACCGCATCGGCCTGGTCGCCGGCCGCGATGACCGCGACGGGGGAGCCGGCGCCGCCGGGGAAGTGCTCGGCGAGCTTCTTCTCCGCGACGACCGACGGCTGCTCCTTCGTGAAGCTCTGCTCGTTCGTGAGGCCGTTGGCATCGAGCTGCACGATGCCGAACGAGAGGCCCACGAGGATCAGCGTCGTCACGACCCACACGGCGCGCGGGGCCTTCTTGATGCGCTGTCCGACCTTGGCCCAGATGCCGGTGTCACTCTTGAGCGGCTCGCCGAAGCGGGGCACGAACGGCCAGAAGATCCAGCGCCCGACGACGACCAGGAGGGCCGGCAGCATGATGAGCATGACCAGCAGGGCGCAGACAATGCCGGCCGCACCGACCGGGCCCAGGCTCGCGGTGGAGTTCATCTGCGCGAACAGCAGGCACAGCAGGCCGATGATGACGGTCGCCCCGCTGGCGATGATGGCCGGCGCCGCACGGTGCAGCGCGTGCGCCATCGCCTCGTGCCGGTCCTCGTAGTTGTGCAGCTCCTCCCGGTAGCGGGCCACGAGCAGCAGGGCGTAGTCGACACCCGCGCCGAGCACGAGGACGCTCAGGATGCCCTGGCTCTGCCCGTTGACCGTGAGATCGGCGTTCTTGGCCAACAGGTAGACCAGTCCCTGCGCCATGCTGACGGCCCCCACGCCGCAGAACAGGAACAGGATCGCGAGCTGCAGGCTCCGGTAGGTGATCAGCAGGATGATGAAGACGATCGCGACAGCGGCCAGCAGCAGGACGCCGTCGATGCCCGAGAACGCCTCGGCCTGGTCGGCGCCGAGAGCCGCGGGGCCGGCCATGCTGACGTCGAGGCCCGCTGCGTCGCGGTCGGCGATGGCCTTGATCTCGTCGACCCGGTCGGGGAGGTCCTCCCAGCCGTCGTCGCTCATCGTGATGGTGGCCAGGACCTGCAGGGCCTGGCCGTCCTCGGACGGGAACGGTCCCGTGACGGCCGAGACGGTCTCGACGTCCTTGATCGCGGCCGCGTCGGCCGTGGCCTTCGCGAGGTCGTCGGCGGTCGTGCCCCCGTCGCGCACGTAGAGCACGACACCAGGGATGTCGTCGGGGTTGGAGAACTGCTGCGAGCGCTCGATGACCTTGGTGGACTCGGCGTCGCCCGGCAGCCAGGAGGCGATGTCGTTGTCGACCACGGAGGACAGCTTGCCTCCGAGACTGCCGAAGACGCCGAGGATCAGCAGGGAGATCACCAGGACCACCCATTTGACCCAGCGATGGGCGATCCAGCCGGCGATATTGCGATTCATGGGGGCTCCTCGACGCGGATTTGTTCTACTTAGGAACACTATGGCGCAACCGGGGGACATTTTGAACATCCGTGGTCACCCTGGTGCCACCCTGAGGTGCTGCGATACTGGACGCGATGACACCTACCTACGCGGAGGTCGAGCGCGCGCTCCTCGGCCGTTGGCCCGAGACCCGCCTCGAGCCCTCCCTCGACCGGATCGCCGCGATCTGCCGACTGCTCGGCGATCCGCAGCGGGCTTACCCGATCATCCACCTGACCGGAACCAACGGCAAGACCTCGACGAGCCGCATGATCGACGCGCTGCTGCGGGCGCTCGACCTGCGGACGGGACGCTTCACGAGCCCGCACCTGCAGTCGATGACGGAGCGCATATCTCTCGACGGCGCCCCGCTCAGCGAGGCGCAGTTCGTCGACGCCTTCGCCGACGTCGCCGCGTACGCCCAGATCGTCGACGACTCCTCGCAGCACCCGCTGTCGTACTTCGAGCTGGTCGTCGCGATGGCGTTCGCGGCCTTCGCCGACGCACCGGTCGACGTCGCGGTCATCGAGGTCGGCATGGGCGGGTCGTGGGACGCCACGAACGTCGGCGACGGCCAGGTAGCCGTCGTGACGCCCATCGGTGTCGACCACGCCAGCTACCTGGGCGACCGCCCCGAGATCATCGCCGTCGAGAAAGCCGGCATCATCAAGCCCGGCTCGCACGCGGTGCTGGCCGAGCAGTCGCCCGAGGTCATGGACGTCCTGATGCGGCGGGTGCTCGACGTCGGCTCGGTCGCGGTGCGCGAGGGCATCGACTTCGGGGTCAACCACCGGGTCACGGCGCTGGGCGGCCAGCAGATCGGTCTGCAGGGTCTGGCCGGCGCGTACGACGAGATCTTCCTGCCGCTGCACGGCGCTCACCAGGCACACAATGCGGCGTACGCGCTGGCGGCGGTCGAGGCCTTCACAGGCAGCAAGCAGCTCGACGCCGATCTCGTGCGGGCGGCCTTCGCGGAGGTCACGTCCCCCGGCCGGCTCGAGGTCGTCCGGCGCAGCCCCACCGTGCTGCTGGACGCCGCGCACAACCCGCACGGCGCCCAGGCGACGATCGACGCGGTGCAGGACGCGTTCTCGTTCAGCCCGCTCATCGGCGTCGTCGGCGTGATGGCCGACAAGGACGTCGAGGAGATGCTGCGCATCTTCGAGCCGGTCATGGCCGAGATCGTCTGCACGCAGAACAGCACCGACCGGGCGATGCCGGCCGATGAGCTGGCCGAGATCGCCGCCGACATCTTCGGCGACGAGCGGGTCAGCACCTCGATCCGCCTCGACGACGCGCTCGAGCGGGCCGTCGCGATGGCCGACGGCGGCGACGGCGGTGACGACGCGATCGGCAGCGGGGGAGTGCTCGTGACCGGTTCTGTTGTCACGGTCGGCGAGGCCCGCCGGATGCTCGGCGGGACCGTCGCATGAGGGGGCTCGTCGCATGAGGGGAATGTGCGCCGCGATGCTGACGCTGGAGGCGATCATCCTCGCGCTGTCGGTGCCGGTCATGATCTCGGTCGAGGACGTCGACACGACCCTCGCGCTGGTGCTCGGGCTCGGGCTGGCGGTGCTGTGCGTCCTGGTCGCCGGCTCGTTGCGCCGTCCGCAGGCCTACCTCCTGGGACATGCGATCCAGGTCGCGGCGATCTGTCTCGGCTTCCTCGTGCCGATCATGTTCTTCGTCGGCCTGATGTTCGCCGCCTTGTGGTTCGGCGCCTACTTCCTCGGTCGCAAGATCGAGGACGACAAGGCTCGCTGGGCGCGGGACGGCAGGCCGTCCGGCCAGGACGGCAACTGAGCAGTCCGCAGCCCAGCGCCTGGCAGCCGTCGTCCGCAGATCGTGCCCGCTGGACGAGTGTCATGGGCCGCGCATCGCGCTAGGGTCGAGAGCATGGTCCGAGTGCTGGCGGTCGCCGACGAGGAGGTCCTCACGATGCCGTCGCGGGCCCGCGACCTGGACGTCGACCTGGTGCTTGCGGCCGGAGACCTGCCGTGGGACTACCTCGAGACGCTCACGTCGCTCGTCGGCGTTCCGGCCGCGATGGTGCCGGGCAACCACGATCCCGCGATCGGCCGGGGCACGGCCACCGCGCCCCGGGGCATGGTCAACCTCGACGGGGTCGTGCTCGACGTCGGGGGGCTGCGCGTCGCGGGCCTCGGCGGCTGCGTCCGCTACAACACCGGCGCCCACCAGTACACCCAGAAGGAGTACGACCGGCGGGCCCGGCAGCTGCTCAGGCGGGCACGGGGCGGGGCACCCGTCGACGTCCTGCTCACCCACGCCCCGCCCTTGGGACTTGGCGACGACGACGATCCCAGCCACCTGGGCATCGACGCGCTGCACGGCGTGCTCGAGACGCTGCAGCCGTCGTGGCACCTGCACGGCCACATCCACCCCTTCGGGCGGCACAAGGACGACCGGCACGTGGGTGCGACGACGATCCGCAACGTCATCCCGTGGCAGGTCATCGAGATCCATCCCCACCACGCCGCACCCGCCGGTGTCGGCGCGAGGCGCGAGGCCTGACGTGGTCGGCAGCTCCGGATCCCCGCGGGTCGACGCCGAGAGCGACTTCCTGCGCGCCCGCCGCCAGCAGATGCTCGCGGCGCTCGCCGCTCGGGTCAGGGGCGGCGCGGAGGACGTCGTGCAGACGATGTCGTTCGACGAGGTCGTCGAGGCGCTGGGCCGGCGTGCCGAGTACTACGTGGGCACCAAGGTCATCCCGCTCGACGCGATCGTCGGTTCGGTCGACAAGATGCGTGACTTCGACCGGCGGTTCCGGCCGACGTCGACGCGCAGTCGTCAGCGGTGGGAGCGGCTGGCCCGCGCGAGCCGCACGGGCGAGGAGATCCCGCCCATCGAGGCGTACCAGATCGGCGACTTCTACTTCGTCAGCGACGGCCACCACCGGGTGTCGGTCGCGCGCAGCCTGGGGCTCAAGGTCATCGAGGCCCGCGTCACGGCGATCGAGACGTTCCTCGCGCCGGTCGGCATCAATGCGCGGGCCGATCTCGAGCTCAAGTTCTGGCGCCGGCTGATGCTTGAGCGCGTGCCGTTCACGGGGGAGGCGCGAGCGGCGGTCGCGGTCGACACGCCGTCGATGTACGGCGAGATCGCCGAGACGGTCGAGGCCTGGGCGGCGCGGACGATGCACGCCGAGGGCGCCTACATGGACAAGAATGCGATGGCGGCTCGCTGGTACGCCGAGGAGTTCGCGCCGGTCGTGGAGATGATCGAGGAGGCCGGCGTCCGCGGCGCGGACGAGCGTCCCGCCGAGGCCTACATGCGGGTCGCGTGCGAGCGCTACCGCCTGATCCGCGACCACGAGTGGAGCATGGAGATCATGGACACCGTCAAGAACGCCGCCGGCAAGAGGCGCTGACGCAGCTCGCGGTTTACCAGGTTAACCGGGTAAACCGCGGTCGGTCCGTCGTCTCCGACGGGCAACCATCGACCTCCACGGGTGAATGTGCGCATGGACGCCGTGGTTTACCCGGTTAACCGGTTAAACCACGGCGTCAGAGGCCGACGGTGAGGTTGTCGCCGGAGGACGGGTCGAACAGGTGCATCTGGTCGGTGTCGATGAACAGGGTCGTGTCGCTGTCCTCGGCGACCTTGCTGGAAGCGTCGAGCGAGACCACGAGCTGGGTGCGCAGGGAGTCGCTGTCGGACTCGCGAGCCAGCTCCTTGAGCTGGTCCTGCACCTTCGCCTCGGCCTCGTACGGGACGTACGCGTACTGCTGGTCGCCGAGCCACTCGCGGACGTCGATGTGCGCCTTGAAGGTGCGTGCCGAGTCGACCTCGCCGGACTCGATGACCGACACGTCCTCGAAGTGCTCGGGCCGGATGCCGGCCATCAGCAGGCCCTTGCCCTGGGTGCGCTCGGCCTTGCCGGCGGGCAGGGGGAACGTGCCGAACGGCAGGGTGACCTGGCCGTTCTCGACCGTCGCGGGCAGGAAATTCATCGGTGGCGAACCGATGAAGCCGGCGACGAACAGGTTGACCGGCTGCTCGTACAGCTCGCGCGGCGTAGCGAGCTGCTGCAGCACGCCACGCTTCATGACCGCGACCCGGTCGCCGAGCGTCATGGCCTCGGTCTGGTCGTGCGTCACGTAGACCGTCGTGATGCCGAGCCGCTTCTGCAAACGGGCGATCTCGGTGCGCATCTGGCCGCGCAGCTTGGCGTCGAGGTTCGACAACGGCTCGTCGAACAGGAAGGCCTTCGCCTCGCGGACGATGGCTCGTCCCATCGCGACGCGCTGGCGCTGACCACCCGACAGGTTGCCGGGCTTGCGCTCGAGGTGCTCGTCGAGGTCGAGGGTCTTGCTGGCCGCGCGCACCTTCTCGTCGACCTCGGCATCCTTCATCTTGGCCAGGCGCAGCGGGAAGGCGATGTTCTCGTAGACCGTGAGGTGTGGGTACAGCGCGTAGTTCTGGAACACCATCGACAGATTGCGGTCGCGCGGGGCCAGGTCGTTGACGCGGTCGCCCCCGATGACCATGTCGCCGGACGTGATGTCCTCCAGGCCCACGATCATGCGCAGGAGCGTCGACTTCCCGCAGCCGGACGGACCGACCAGGATCATGAACTCCCCGTCGGCGACGTCGATGCTGACGTCGTTGACGGCGGGAAAGCCGTCGCCGTACTTCTTGACGATGTTCTTCATCTCGATGGCTGCCATGAGCTCAACCCTTCACTGCGCCGGCGGTCAGGCCGGCGACGATCTTGCGCTGGAAAAACAGGACGATGATGACAATGGGCACCGTGGCGACCACGGCGCCGGCGGCCAGCAGCGACGCCGGCCGGTTGAACGGGTCGTTGCCGACGAAGAACGACAGGGCCGCCGGGATGGGACGGGCGCGCTCGGTCGAGGTCAGCGAGATGCCGAACACGAAGTCGTTCCACGCGAAGAAGAACGTCAGGATCGCGGCGGTGAACACGCCGGGGGCCGCGAGCGGCACGATGACCTTGCGGAACGCCTGCCACGACGTCGCGCCGTCGACCTGCGCGGCCTGCTCCATCTCCCACGGGATCTCGCGGAAGAACGCCGAGAGAGTCCAGATCGCGAGGGGCAGCGTGAACGACATGTACGGGATGATGAGGCCCAGCCAGCTGTCGTAGATGCCGAGCGTGCGCCACATGTCGAAGAGGGGCCCGACGAGCGACACGACGGGGAACATCGCGATGACGAGTGCCGTGGTCAGCACGAACGTCTTGGCGCCGAACTCCAGTCGCGCGATGGCGTACGCCGCCAGCGTCGCGAAGATGACCGACAGCACCGTGGCGATCAGGGAGATGCCGATGGAGTTGAGGATCGACCGGGCGAACTCGTCGTTCTGGAAGACCGACTGGTAGTTGTCGAATCCTGCGCCGCCGCCGCTGGACGGGAAGAAGCCCGGGCTGCCGTTGGTCACGGCGTCCTGCGACTTGAATGACAGCGAGACGATCCATGCGACCGGCAGCAGGCACCAGATGAGGATCGCGGCGATGCCGACGCCTGTGCCGACCTTGCTCTTGGTATCGGTGGCCATGTCAGCTCTCCTGCCGTGCGTCGGCGAGATTGACCCGGAACAGCTTGACGATCACGAGGGCCACGACCAGCACCGACAGGAACAGCAGCACCGAGAGCGCCGAGCCGATGCCCAGCTGGAACTGCTCGATCACCTGCCGGTAGGTCAGGAAGGAGATCGACTCGGTGCCGTTGGCCCCGGCCGTCATGACGAAGATGTTGTCGAAGATGCGGTAGGCGTCGAGCGCCCTGAACAGCACCGCGACCATGATCGCGGCCCGCATGTTGGGCAGGATCACCTTGTAGAGCCGCTGCCACCACGTTGCGCCGTCGACCTTGGCGGCCTCGAGCATGTCCTCCGACACTTGCGCGAGGCCCGCGAGGAGCAGCAGCGACATGAACGGCGTCGTCTTCCAGATCTCCGAGGCCATGATCGCGATCATCGAGGTCGAGTACTTGTCGAACCAGCTGAAGTCGGCGTCGATGCCCGGCAGCCAGCCGAGCCAGCTGTTGATGAAGCCGTTGGTGTTGGAGAAGGCGAACTGCCACGCGAAGCCCGAGACGACCGTGATGACGCCGTAGGGGACCAGGATCGAGGTGCGGATCGTGCCGCGCGCGAAGATCACCTTGTGCATGACCATCGCGAACGCGAAGCCGATGACCAGCTCGAAGACGACCGTGACGATCATGATGAACACCGTGTTGCCGGTGTCGCGCCAGAACAGCTGATCGGTCAGCGCGGTCCAGTAGTTCGACAGGCCGATGAACTCGCGGTCGTCCGGCGCCGTCAGGGAGTAGCTGAACAGCGACAGGTACAGCGCCCGCAGCATCGGGAACGCGGTGACGACCAGCATCAGGACGATGGCCGGCGCCACGAGCTTCAGCGCCAGGCGGTTCTCGGTCCGGGAGCGGTCCGAGTCAGGCGGCTTCGGTGCCTTCGAGGACGACTTCGCCTCGTTCGCGATCACGCTGGTCACAGGAGGGCCTTTCCGCTCAGGATCGCCTTGAGGAAGGCGGCCGACTTGCCGGGGGTGCTCGCGCCGACCGAGGCCGGCGAGTGCCAGCGGGACTGCACGGCGCTCGAGACCTGGCTGTAGAACGCACTCTTCGGGCGAGGTCCGCCGGAGTCGAGGCTCTCGCGGAACAGCGCGAGCAGGTCAGCCGGGAAGACCTCCTTCACCGCGGGGGCGTCGTACACGGCTGCCCGTGTCGGCGCGAACCCGTCGTTCACGGCGAGGGCGGACTGGGCGTCGTCGCTCGTGACGCACAGCGCGGCCTTCTGGGCGAAGTTCCGGTGCTTCGTGTACGCGCCGACTCCGATGTCGATGCCGCCGATCGGGGGCCTGGACTCCTCGCCCTGGACGGTCTGCGGGTAGCGCGCCCACCCGAGGTCCGCGAACGCGGCCTCGTCCGTGGGGCCGCCGGGCTTGCCGACGAGACCCTTGTAGTTGTTGTAGACAAAGGTCCAATTGGTCATGAACTCGCCCGGGCCCTGCTCAGGGAACATCTGGCCGAGGCTCGTCCCCTCGTTGGACGTCGTGAAGTCCGGCTGCGCGGCGGGCGAGTCGGCGAGCTTCTTGATGACCGCGGCGGCGTCCTCACCTGCCGGAGAGTCGATCGTGACCTTCGCGTCGCGGCCGTCCTCGACGGTGTCGGGGTCGAGGATGTTGCCGCCGGCGCCCTGGATCAGCGCGTTGATCCACACGACGTACGCCTCGTACTTGTTGGCCTGGACCCCGACGGTGCCGTCGTTGTCGGCGGCGGCGTCGATGACCTGGTCCCACGTGACGGGTTGGGTCATGTCGAGTCCCGCGGCCTCGGCGAGCGACTTGCGGTACCAGAGCACCTGCGTGTTGGCCCACTGCGGCACGGCGACGACCCGATCGTCCCACTGGACGATGTCGGCGGGGCCGGCGAGCACGTCCTCCAGGACCTGGTCGCCCAGGTCGCCTTCGAAGGGCGCGAGCCAGCCGGCATTGGCGAACTCGGGCACGAAGACCGGGTCGAGGCTCATGAGGTCCGTCGAGCTGTCCTTCGCCGCGAGGCGCCGGGCCAGTTGCGTGCGCTGGTCGGTTGCGCTCGACGGAAGCAGCTGGATCTTGATCTGGTAGTCGTCGGTGCTGCAGTCCTTGGCCAGCTTGTTGAGCGTGTCCTGCCCGTCAGGATTGATGTACCAGTTGAGGGTCGGCTTGCCGCCGCCCCCGCCGCAGGCCGTCAACATGCTGAGCGACAGCGCCGCAGCAGCGACGCCGGCTCCCACCTTCTTGAACGATCGTTCTGACATCCGTACTCCCCACCCCAGCCCCGGAGCACCACGCATGTGACGCGGGTCACAGGGTCGAGACGAACCTACTGGGATGGACCGGGGAGTGCAAGCCAGAGCTCAGCGTCGGAGCCAGACCGTCTCGTCGGTGGCGATGAATGTGCTGTCATGACGCGACAGGCTGGATGCCAGCACGTCTGCGCCATCGGACAGGGCGAGCGCCACGTCGCCGAGGTTCGCGAGCACGGTCACCGACCCCTCGGACGAGGTGACCAGGAACGCCAGCACGTCCGCCGGGTATCCGTCGAGCCAGGTCAGGGTGCCGCGGCCGAGGCGCAGCTCCTTCCTGAGGGCCAGCAGCTCCGTGTAGAGCATCAGAGTGGAGTCGGGGCGGCCGATCTGTCGGTCCACGGCGAGCTCGCCGTACTCCGCCGGCTGCGGGAGCCACGCGGCATCGGCGGGACCGAAGCCGAACGACGGGACACCGTCCTCCCACGGGACGGGCACCCGGCAGCCGTCGCGGCCCTTGGAGGCGCCGCCGGTGCGGGCGAACGTCGGGTCCTGCCGCACCTCGCCCGGCAGGCGGGTCGCCTCGGGCAGCCCGAGCTCCTCGCCCTGGAACAGGTACGCCGAGCCGGGCAGCGCCAGCATGACGGCGGTTGCGGCGCGGGCGCGGCGCAGGCCCAGCGCGGTGTCGGGCTGCGGGTCGTCCGGGCCGATGCCCTCGATGCGCTGCAGGCCGGGCTGCTGCCGATAGCCGAGGCGCGTCGCGTGGCGCACGACGTCGTGGTTCGACAGCACCCAGGTCTGGGGCGCGCCGACGGCCTCGGCGTGCGCCAGGGACCGGGTGATCGTGGCTCGCTGGTCGTCCGCGAGCCACGGCGTCATGAGGTACTCGAAGTTGAACGACTGGTGCAGCTCGTCCTCGCGGACGTACCGCGCCAGCGCTTCCGCCGGCAGCACCCATGCCTCGGCGCACAGGATGCGGTCGGCGTCCTGCCCCTCGGCCGCGTACGAGTCGGCGAGCTTGCGCCAGCGGCGGTAGATGTCGTGCACTCCGGGCTGGTCCCACATCGGAGTGAGCGCCGTCGCATCGGCGTTCGCGTCGTGGTCGAGATCGCCGTCGGGCAGACCCTCGGCCTTGACGAGGCCGTGCGCGACGTCGATGCGGAATCCGTCGACCCCGCGGTCGAGCCAGAAGCGCAGGACGTCCTCGAGCTCGTCGCGCACCTCGTCGTTGGTCCAGTCGAAGTCCGGCTGGGTCGTGTCGAACAGGTGCAGGTACCACTGCCCGGGGGAGCCGTCGGCCTCCGTGACGCGCGTCCAGGCGGGCCCGCCGAACATGCTCTGCCAGTTGTTGGGCGGCTCGTCGCCCGCCGCGCCCCGGCCGTCGCGGAACAGGTAGCGCGCCCGCTCGGGGCTGCCCGGCGGCGACGCCAGCGCCGCGCGGAACCAGGCGTGCTCGTCGGAGGAGTGGTTGGGGACGATGTCGACGACGACCCGGAGGCCGAAGTCGTGCGCGGTGGCCGTCATGGCGTCGAAGTCGTCGAGCGTGCCGAACAGCGGGTCGACGTCGCGGTAGTCGGCGACGTCGTAGCCCGCGTCGTGCTGGGGCGAGGTGTAGAACGGCGACAGCCACACCGCGTCGACGCCGAGCGCCGCGAGGTGGGGGAGCCGGGCCGTGATGCCGGGCAGGTCGCCGACTCCGTCGCCGTCGGCATCGGCCCACGAGCGGGGGTAGATCTGGTAGATGACAGCGTCGCGCCACCAGGCGGAGATGGTCATGGACGGGCCCCTTCGGTCGCACGCTACGTTACTGGGCATGTCGCAACGCACCCTCGTCCTGATCAAACCCGATGCCGTCCGTCGCGGACTCGTCGGCACCATCGTGTCCCGGTTCGAGGCCAAGGGTCTGACGCTCGTGGCGCTCGAGCAGCGCACGATCGACGCGGTGCAGGCCGACGCCCACTACGCCGAGCACGTCGACCAGCCGTGGTACCCGCCGCTGCGCGAGTTCGCCGTCTCCGGACCGCTCGTCGCGCTCGTGCTCGAGGGCGACGAGGCCATCTCGGTCGTCCGCCTCCTGAACGGCGTCACCGACGGCCGCGCCGCCGCTCCCGGCACGATCCGCGGCGACCTGTCGCTGTCGAACCGCGAGAACCTCGTGCACGCGTCCGACTCCGAGGAGTCTTCCGCCCGCGAGATCGACCTCTGGTTCCCGAACCTCTAACCGCTCCCTCACCGAGCGGCGCAGACACAATGCCGAGAGGCGCAGATCGCAGGTTCTGAGACGGCGTGTCGTGCAGAGATGCGCCACTCGCGGTCAGCGGGCCCGTCAGGCGTAGGTCGGCAGGACGAGGCAGTGGACGACGTCGTGGAACTGTCCGCGGACGTCCTCGGGCAGCCAGATGACGTGATTGGACACCGACGCCAGGTCGACGTCGTCGGTCAAGGTCGCGACGTCGACGACCTGACGGGGGTTGTCGCGTTCGCGCGGCTCCAGCTCGACGAGCGACACCCGCATCGTGACGCCGAAGGGATTGGGGTTCACCATCCCGATGCCCCAGAACTCGGCGGGGTCGGCGGTGGCCTTCTGATCGAGGTCGATCATGACGGTCTTGACCGGCTCCTCGAGCGCGGGGTGGTCGACCTCCTCGACCGCCGCGAGCTCGATGCCGACCCCACGCACTTGGCGCTCGCCCTGACCGTCGAATCGCAGCACCTCGGTGAGGGTGCCGCCGGCCGGCAGCACCGCCCGGCCCAGGTGCGTTCCGTTGACGCCCTGCGTCGTGACGTGCGGCAGCTCCTGGCCGTACATGTTGTACGGCGTGAACCGCAGGGTCGGCTGCACCGAGGTCTCGGTGTTGTTGGTGATCGTCAGGGTCTGGTCGAGTGATCCGTCGGTCGAGACCGGCGTGTACTTGACCGTGAACGGCTGGGTCCTTCGCTGACGTCGTGGCACCTCGCGAGCCTATCGTCCGCCGCGGTGCCGTCCTTGTCCGCTGGCCGCGGTGTTTTCGTCCGTGTGACCGGACGGCATACCCTAGGAGCCATGCCCATCGACTCGTTGTTCTCGCGCCTGGAGCCCCTGCTGCCGTCGGTCGGCAAGCCCATCCAGTACGTCGGGGGCGAGCTCAACGCGACCAGCAAGGACTGGGACGGCGCGGAGGTCCGCTGGGCGCTCATGTATCCAGACGCCTACGAGGTCGGCCTGCCCAACCAGGGCGTCCAGATCCTGTACGAGGTGCTGAACGAGCGTGACTGGATCCTCGCCGAGCGCACGTACGCGGTCTTCTCCGACATGGAGAAGGTCATGCGCGACAACGACATCCCGCAGTTCACGGTCGACGCGCACCGTCCCGTCCGCGCCTTCGACCTCATGGGCATCTCGTTCTCCACCGAGCTGGGCTACACCAATTTCCTGACCGCGATCGACCTCGCCGGCATGCCGCTGCACGCCGTCGACCGCGGTGACGACGACCCCATCGTCATCGCGGGCGGGCACTCGGCGTTCAACCCCGAGCCGATCGCCGACTTCATCGACGCCGCGGTGCTGGGCGACGGCGAGGAGATCGTGCTGGCCATCAGCGCGGTCGTGCGCGAGTGGAAGAACGAGGGACGTCCCGGCGGGCGCGACGAGGTGCTGCTGCGTCTGGCCAAGTCCGGCGGCGTGTACGTCCCGAAGTTCTACGACGTCACCTACCTGCCCGACGGACGCATCCAGCGCATCGTGCCCAACCGTCCCGGCGTCCCGTGGCGCGTCGCGAAGCACACGCTGATGGACCTCGACTCCTGGCCGTACCCGAAGAACCCCCTGGTGCCGCTCGCGGAAACCGTCCATGAGCGGTTCAGCGTCGAGATCTTCCGCGGCTGCACGCGCGGCTGCCGGTTCTGCCAGGCCGGCATGATCACGCGACCCGTCCGCGAGCGGTCGATCGAGGGCATCGGTGCCATGGTGCAGAACGGTCTCGACAAGACCGGTTTCGAGGAGGTCGGCCTGCTGTCGCTGTCGAGCGCCGACCACACCGAGATCGGCGAGGTCGCCAAGCAGCTCGGCGACCGCTACGAGGGCACCAACACCTCGCTGTCCCTGCCGTCGACCCGGGTCGACGCGTTCAACATCACCCTCGCGAACGAGTTCAGCCGCAACGGCCGACGCTCGGGCCTGACGTTCGCCCCCGAGGGCGGCAGCGAACGCCTGCGCAAGGTCATCAACAAGATGGTCACCGAGGACGACCTCATCCGCACCGTCGCGGCGGCGTACTCGCACGGCTGGCGCCAGGTGAAGCTCTACTTCATGTGCGGCCTGCCGACGGAGACCGATGAGGACGTCATGCAGATCGGCGAGCTCGCCAAGCGCGTCATCCAGACCGGACGCGAGGTGTCCGGCCGCAACGACATCCGGTGCACGGTGTCGATCGGTGGCTTCGTGCCCAAGCCGCACACGCCGTTCCAGTGGGCGTCGCAGCTCGACCACGAGACGACCGACGACCGCCTGCAGAAGCTGCGCGACTTCGTCCGCGCCGACCGCCGGTACGGCAAGGCCATCGGCTTCCGGTACCACGACGGCAAACCCGGCATCATCGAAGGACTCCTGTCACGGGGCGATCGTCGCGTCGGCAGGGTCATCGAGGCCGTGTGGCGCGACGGTGGACGCTTCGACGGCTGGAGCGAGCACTTCTCGTACGACCGCTGGGCGTCCAAGACCGAGGAAGTGCTGGCCGACGAGCCGGTCGACCTCGATTGGTACACCGTGCGCGAGCGCGAGTACGCCGAGGTGCTGCCGTGGGACCACCTCGACGCGGGTCTCGACCGCGACTGGCTGTGGGAGGACTGGCAGGACGCGATCGACCCCAACGGTGCCCTCGAGGTCGAGGACTGCCGCTGGACGCCCTGCTTCGACTGTGGTGTGTGCCCGCAGATGGACACCGAGATCCAGATCGGCCCCACGGGCCGCAGCCTTCTCCCGCTCAGCGTCGTCTGACTCGCCTGGGATTCCCAGGAGAACCCCGGAAGGTTCCGAGGTTGGCCCCGGATCCGGACACGTCACCCCGGTTGCAACAGGGGTGACGCGTCGGATTCCCAGGAGAACCCAGAAATCCGTCCGTCTGAGGTACCTGGGGAACCGCCTGAGGTAGGGCTCCCGCGCGCAAGATACGACGTTCGTCCAATGCGCCGGGGGCACCTTAGCGACGAGTCTGGGTGATGTCGAAAGGAGAACATCATGTACACCGACTTCACCGCCCAGTCCGACATCCAGCAGCAGGAGCGCGAGCTCACCGCACGGCTCGAGCGTCGGCGCATCGCCGCGGAGCGGGCGACCGCCCAGCTCCCCGGCGGACGCCTCGAGCTCATCGCCCGGCTCGCCCGCCAGGCCCGGGCCACCCGCCCCGGCGCGGGTCGCCCGACCCCTGCAGCGGGGTGACGCGAGGGACGATCAGCGCGGCCCGATGGTGTCCTCTAGCATCACGGGCCGCGCGACGATCGTGCCGAACACGGCGATGAGCGCCGACAGCGCGATCAGCGCGATCAGGGGGGCGTCCCACGAGCCGGTCAGGTCGTGCAGCGCACCGACACCGAACGGCCCGACGCCCGCGATCAGGTAGCCGAATCCCTGGGTCGTGACCGAGAGGGCCGCGGTGCCGGCCGTCGTCCGCGTACGCCGGGCGATCATGGTCAACGTCCACGTGAACGCCCCGCCGCCGAGGCCCAGGAGCACAGCCCACAGCCACGGCACGGACGCGGGGGAGAGCAGCAGGCCGAGCCAGCCGACGGCGGTCACCGCGGCGAAGGCCCACGGCAGGTACGGGCGGTCGCCGACCCGGCCCATAAGCCACGGCAGCGACAGCGTCAGCGGGATGCCCACCGCGGTCAGCAGCCCCAGCAGGGCACCCGCGTTGCCCTCCGAGATGCCCGCATCGGTCAGGATCTCCGCGAACCAGCCGAACTGGGCGTACGCGATCGCCGACTGTACCGCGAACACCAGCAGCATGGCCCACACGACGGACGACCGTGCCACGGCGCGCAGCGGCAGGCGGACCTCGGACTCGGGTTCGGCGCGGACGTCGCTGACGTCGCGGCGCACCACCACGAGCCACGGGACCAGGGCGACGACCGCGAGACCCGCCCACGCCGCGAGTCCCTCGCGCCATCCGCCGAGGGCGTCTGACAGGGGCACGGTCGTCACGGACGCGATCGACGCGCCGGCCATCAGGGCCGCCCCGTACAGCGAGCTGACGAGCGCGATGCGGTCCGGGAAGTGTGCCTTGACCAGCGGCGGGAGGATGATGTTGCCGACCGCGGCTCCCGCCAGGGCGACGACGCTGCACAGCAGGAACAGGAGCCGGTCGTGCACGAGCGACCGTGTCGCGAGGCCGATGACGACCAGCACGAGCACCGCGACCGCCGCTCGGTGCAGGCCCAGGCGCCGCACGGCGCCGGCCGAGCCCACCCCGAAGACCGCGAAGCAGATGACCGGCAGCGTCGTCAGCACGCCGCCCACGGTGGCGCTCATCGCCAGGTCGTCGCGGACGGACTCCAGCACGACGCCGATGCTGCCGACCGCGACACGAAGGTTGGCCGCGAGCAGGACGATCGCGATCGCCACGAGCCACCGTCCGCCGTGCGAGGGGGAGGCAGGAGAGGTCGTCGTCACCGGTTCATTGTTCACGGAGCCTTCGCGGGTAGCCTCGACGGGTGACGACCCTCGAGGGCACGCCCAATCCCGAAGCCCCCAATCCGCAGCTGCCGATCGTGCAGAAGCTGCGCATCCGCTACGCCAAGCGCGGACGTCTGCGCTTCACGAGCCACCGCGACTTCGCGCGCGCCTTCGAGCGCGCCGTCCGCCGGGCCGGCATCCCGATCGGGTTCTCGTCCGGCTTCACGCCGCACCCCAAGATCTCGTACGCGAACGCGTCGCCGACGGGTGCGGCGAGCGAGGCCGAGTACCTCGAGATCGGCATGACCCGTCCGTGCGACCCGGACGAGGTGCGTGCCGCGCTCGACGCCTCGTTGCCGCCGGGCCTGGACATCGTCGACGTCGTGGTGGCCCGTCCGGGTGCTCTGGCCGACCGGCTCGAGGCCAGCTCGTGGCACATCGCGCTGCACGGCGTGTCGCTCGATCACGCGCAGGTGGCGGTCGGCGGATTCCTCGCGGCGGACGAGGTGCTGATCGAGCGGATGATGAAGCGGGGGCTGCGCACGCTCGACTGCCGCGACGCCGTGCTGGCCCTCTCCGCGCGTTCTGAACTGACCTCTACGGGGCCGTGTGCGATACTGGCGGTGGTCGTGCGACACGACACACCGTCGATACGACCAGACGACGTTCTTGCCGGACTCCGGTCCAGCGGGGGCCTCGAGCTCGAGCAGACGCCCATCGCGACTCGCTTGGCCCAAGGTCCTCTCGACCCGGAGGAAGGCACGGTAGGCGATCCACTTGCCTTCGACCGCGACGCATCCTGACCGGGTGCCGACCGCGGCGGCAGGTGCGGGAGTCGATGTGACAAGCCGACGTACGCCGTCACACCCAGGCGCGTGGCGCAGGGGTTGACCGATCTTCAGGTCCGCACAGCCGGACCGCATACGTGCCCCGCACCGATCCCGATCGGAGCAGGGCGAAGGAGAGCGCATGCTCGACGACAACGACACACCGACGAACACGACCAACGAGGCGCCGCAGGTCCGCCGCCGCGCCGCAGGACGTCCCGCAGGACCGCCCGCGGCGGTCAGCTTCTCGGCTCCCGTCGCGCCGGCCCGCAAGACCCCGGCCCGCCAGGAGCCGGTCCAGGAGACGCTTCCCGACGACACCGTCGACGAGGACGAGGTCCCCGTCCAGGAGACCCCGCCGGCGAAGAAGTCGGCATCGCGCCGCCGCAAGCCTGTCGCCACCCCCCGTGACGAGACGAGCGACGAGAAGGCCGACCAGGCACCCGACGACGAGCCGGCCGCCCAGACCGAGAAGGCCCAGACCGCGAAGGCCCCGGCCGTCCCGCCCGTCGCCGCGATGTTCAAGGCGCCCGAGCCGGGTCTGGCTCCCGCCCGTCCGCAGGCCGCGCCCGTCGAGCCCGAGGCCGACGTCGACGCCGATGACGACGACGACGAGGACGATCCGGACGCACCGCGCCGCCGTCGGCGCAGCCGTGGCGGGCGCCGCCGCCGCAAGGGCGAGACCGACACCGAGGAGTCGGCCGATGCCGACGACGACGACACCGAGGACGACGGCAACGGCGGCACGCGTCGTCGTCGCCGTCGGGCCCGTGCCGGCGAGGGCGCCGACGTGCAGCCCGACGACCCGGAGAACACCGTCGTGCGGGTCCGCAGCGGACGCAACGCCGAGGACGAGATCACCGGCGTTGCCGGCTCGACGCGCCTCGAGGCCAAGAAGCAGCGCCGCCGCGAGGGCCGCGAGGCCGGCCGCCGTCGTGCGCCGATCGTGTCGGAGGCTGAGTTCCTGGCCCGCCGCGAGTCGGTGCAGCGCGAGATGGTCGTGCGCCAGCGCGACGACTACACGCAGATCGCCGTCATCGAGGACGACGTCCTCGTCGAGCACTACGTGGCCCGCGAGTCGCAGGTCTCGATCATCGGCAACGTCTACCTGGGCAAGGTTCAGAACGTGCTGCCCAGCATGGAGGCGGCGTTCGTCGACATCGGTGCCGGACGCAATGCGGTCCTGTACGCCGGTGAGGTCGACTGGACGACGCTCGGCAACGGCAAGGCCCGCAAGATCGAGGACGCGTTGTCGCCGGGCCAGACGATCCTGGTGCAGGTCAGCAAGGACCCGATCGGCCAGAAGGGCGCCCGCCTGACCAGCCAGGTCAGCCTGCCCGGCCGGTTCCTGGTGCTCGTGCCCGGCGGGCAGACGAGCGGCATCTCGCGCAAGCTGCCCGAGAACGAGCGCGCCCGGCTCAAGACCCTCCTCAAGGAGGTCCTGCCCGAGAACACCGGCGTCATCGTGCGCACCGCCGCCGAGGGCGCAACCGAGGAGCAGCTGACGCGCGACGTCACGGCCCTCTCGGCCCGCTGGGAGGTCATCGAGGGCAAGGTCGCCGCAGGCAAGGCGCCCGAGCTGCTGTACTCCGAGCCCGATCTGATGATCAAGGTCGTCCGCGACCTGTTCAACGAGGACTTCCACCAGCTCGTCGTCGAGGGCGACGACGCCTGGGACATGATCAAGGGCTACATCGACCACGTCGCCCCGGACCTGTCCGAGCGCGTCAAGCGATGGGACAACCCCGAGGTCGACGCGTTCACCTCGTACCGTCTCGACGAGCAGATCCACAAGGCACTCGACCGCAAGGTCTTCCTGCCGTCGGGCGGCTCGCTCGTCATCGACCGCACCGAGGCCATGACGGTCGTCGACGTCAACACCGGCAAGTACACCGGCTCAGGCGGCAACCTCGAGGAGACCGTCACCAAGAACAACCTCGAGGCCGCCGAGGAGGTCGTCCGCCAGCTGCGGCTGCGCGACATCGGCGGCATCATCGTCGTCGACTTCATCGACATGGTGCTCGAGAGCAATCGCGATCTCGTGCTGCGCCGTCTCGTCGAGTGCCTGGGCCGTGACCGCACGCGCCACCAGGTCGCCGAGGTCACGTCGCTGGGCCTGGTGCAGATGACGCGCAAGCGCATCGGCACGGGGCTGCTGGAGTCGTTCAGCCACGAGTGCGAGCACTGCCACGGCCGCGGCGTCATGATCCAGGACGCGCCGGTGGAGCCCAAGCGGGACGAGCAGCGTCGCGGCAGCCGCGGGGGCCGAGCCGGCAACAACGGCGGCGGCAACAACGGCGGCGGCAACGGCAACGGTGGTCGCGGCAACGGCAACGGAGGCGGTCAGCCGTCCGGGCAGGGCGGCGGCAACCGCAGTCCCAAGCCGGCCGTGACGCCACCC
>JAOPXY010000177.1 GCA_025964895.1 Aeromicrobium sp. | reverse complement strand
AACCGGCGCCGCGCTGTCGGCGGGAGCCGACGCGACCGGGGCGTCGTCTTCGTCGTGGGCCTGCTGCTCCTCGTCGGTGGCGAACACGGCAGCGTTGTCCCGCTCGAAGTTGAGCACCTGGACCGGCGGGCCGAAGCGGCCCGGCAGCTTGAGCGTCGACGAGGCGAGGTTCGCGACGGTCGGCGACTGGCCGACGCCGATCTCGATGAAGCGCTCGACACCAAGGCCGCCGTCCTCCACCGAGGTGAAGAACAGGTCCTGGGTCTCGATCCAGCGCACGGGGCTGGCGAACTGCCAGGCCAGCAGCTCGATCAGCACGAGCCGGCACAGCTCACCCGGACGCGACGACCACGCACCGAAGTCGGCGAGCACCTCATCCAGCGGCGCGGACGGCACGAGATCGGCGATCTCCTGCAGGAACGCGCGGTCGAGGGAGAACGGCCGCGGCACCAGGTTGGGCACGTAGCGCCCGGTCAGGATCGCGGGGTCGATCGTCTCGGGCAGCAGCTCCCGCAGGCGCTCGCGGAAGTCCGGGACGCCATTGTGCAGCACGGTGGAGTGGAACGGCACGTCGATGCCCGGCACGAGGATGAACGCGGCCTTGCCACCGAACTCGGCGCGGCGCCGCGTCACCTCGGCCTCGAGCAGCTCGAGGCCCTTGACGGTGCCCGCGATCGCGTACTGCGAGTCCTTGAGGTTGTAGTTGACGATCTGCAGGAACTCACCGGACCGATCGGCGATGCCGTCGACGAACGCCGTGACGTCGGCGTCGCTGAGGCCGATCTGCGACGGACGGATCGCCGCGAGGCGGTAGTCGCTGCGGCCGGCCGCGTCGCGCGGGACGAGCGCGTGCATGACCGAGCCGCGCTGGAACACGACCTCGACGACGGCCTCGAGCGGGATGACCCCGGAGACGGCGGCGAGCGCGTTGTACTCGCCGACCGAGTGGCCGGCGAGGATCGAGCCCTCGACGAAGCTGCCCGACTCGCGCAGCTCGGCCATCTGGGCGGCGCCCAGCACGGCCATCGCGACCTGGGTGAACTGCGTCAGGAACAAGACGCCGTCGGGGTGCCGGTGCGTCACGCCACGGGTCACGAGGGTCGTGGGGTTGTCGCGGACGACGGTCAGGATCGAGAAGCCCAGCGCCTCACGGGTGTGGGCGTCGGCGCGGTCCCAGATGTCGCGGGCGGCCTTGGAACGCGTGTAGGCGGCCATGCCCATGCCGGGGTGCTGGATGCCTTGGCCGGGGAACGCGTACGCGGTGCGCGGCGCCTCCAGGCGCGCGGTGGCGGACATGACGACATCGCCGCCCGAGCGGACCGTGACGTCGACGACTTCGGCGCCCGCGTCGAGTCCGACGCGGTCGGCCTGGACGGAGACCGGGGCGCCCGGCGCCAGCGGCGACAGGAAGCGCGTCGTCCAGCCGGTGATGCGACGATTGCTCACGACCTGCTGAGCGGCGGCCGAGATCCACATGCCGTGGACGATCGGGTCGCCGAGACCGGCGAGGCGGGCCGCCGCGACGTTGGTGTGGATCGGGTTGTGGTCACCCGTGACGGCCGCGAAGGCGCGCAGGTCGCTCGGCGCGACAAGACTCGCCGAGCCGCGCGAGACGCGCGGGGTGTCGCGGACGTCGTCGCCCAGCGATCCACCGGCCCGGGCCGGGTCGACCAGCTGGCCGGCACCGGTACGGCCACGGACCGCGAAGCGCTCCCGCAGGGTCGCGAGGTCGCCTTCCTCACCGTCGGCCTCGAGCGAGGAGATCGTGACGTCGACCGCGACGACGCGACCGAAGTCGGTGTCCTCCACCTCGTCGAGGACCGATGAGATGACCAGGCGCGTCGGCGAGGTCGGCAGGCTGCCGGTCAGGCGGATCGCGTGATCGAGGTGGACGAGGTCGAGCATGCCCTCGATGACGGGCGTGCCGTCGTCGGCGCGTGCTGCTCCGAGCACCGCGAACACCGACGGCCAGGCCAGGCCCACGAGCACGTCGGGCACGGGGTGCAGAGGCACGTTCGTACCCGTGACGCCGGCGTGATCGGCGATCAGGTCGGGGTCCCAGTCGACGGTGACCTCGGCGCGGCGGTCGTTGACGGTGGGGACGGCCCCGCCGGCGGCGCCCGCGACGAGCGAGCTCATGGCCGCAACGGCGCTGGGCGTGCTGACGACGGGCGCACCGCCCACCAGCACGGCGTCGTCGACGTCGATGCGCAGCGTCAGCGGACGGGCCATCGGCACCGTCAGCTCGGCCGTGCGGGTGTCCACCTGCACCAGCGCGGCGCCCGTCTCGGGGTGCTCGGCGCGCTGCGAGTCGACGATGACCCAGCCGTCGCCGAGGCGGTGCACGGGGTTGCGGACCGTGCGGCCGGCCCACACCAGGTCGGGCGCCGCGAGGACGAGCGACAGCACGTCGCCGGCGTCCTCGACGCGACGGCGACCCGTGACGCGCTGCGGCGAGCGTCCCGCGGCCAGCAGGCCGTCGATCGTCGCGTCCTCGAAGCGGCGCAGCAGCTCGGCGACGGGCTCGTCGAGCCGGTCGATGCCCGCGACCGACAGGGTCCCGGGGATGATGCAGACCTCGTCGGCGCTGTAGCGGGCGTCGTGCGCCTGCCACAGGGAGTCCGAGCGCCACCAGCGGCGGACGTCCTGGTCGAGGACGGGCACGAAGTTGACCGGCTTGCCCGGCGTGCGGCACTGGTCGACGAAGAACAAGACGTCGGCCGGGTGGATCGTGACGTCCTCGGCGGCCGGGTACGTCTCGAGCAGCCTGGCGAGCGCCGCGGCCCCGTCGTCGACGCTCGAGGCGTCGGCGAACAGCGTCGGGATCTGGCCACGGTCGGCGTCGTTCAGGCGCGCCTCGGCGCGCTGCAGCATTGCCGCGAAGCGGTCGCGCAGCGTCACGTCGAGCCAGTCCGGGGTGCCGGAGAGCTCGAGGAAGCGGCGCAGCCACTGCGCGTACGTCATGGTCGAGGCATCGCCGAAGTACGGCTTGGCGGTGCGGTTCAGCGCCTCGATGATCTCGTCACGCCGTTCCGCGACGGCGTCGGCGTCACCCGCGACCTCGTCGAGCAGGCGTCCCGTGCGCGACGCGGTGTTGTCGATCTCGTGGATGTCGGCGCCGAGCTGGCTGCGGCCCGAGGCCATGCCGCCCTTAGCCGTGCCGGCGCCGACCCAGGTGCCGGTGCCGCGGGTCTCGACCAGCAGCTGCTTGACCGCCGGGGACGTCGTCGCCTCGAGCGTCGCCATCGCGGCGGTGCCCACCAGGATGCCGTCCAGCGGCATGAGCGGGAAGCCGTGGCGGCGCGCCCACTCGCCGGTCAGGTACGCCGCGGCGACCTCCGGCGTTCCGATGCCGCCTCCGACGCACACGACGACGTTGTCGAGCGCGCGCAGCTCGCCGTAGGTCGCGAGCAGCAGATCGTCCAGCTCCTCCCACGAGTGGTGGCCGCCGGCCTTGCCGCCCTCGATCTGCACGTGGACGGCGGTCGGGGCGACGGCCTTCGCGATCGCGACGACCTGGCGGATCTGCTTGACGGTACCGGGCTTGAACACGACGTGCGTGATGGATGCCTCGTGCAGCTCCTCGACGAGCGCGACGGCCTCGTCGAGCTCGGGGATGCCGGCGGTCACGACGACGCCGTCGATCGGGGAGCCGGCGGCGCGGGCGCGCTGGACGAGACGCTTCTGGCCCAGCTGCAGCTTCCACAGGTACGGGTCGAGGAACAGCGAGTTGAACTGGTAGGTGCTGCCGGGCGTCAGCAGCTGGTCGAGGCGGGCGACGTGCTCGGCGAAGATCTCCTCGGTGACCTGGCCACCGCCGGCGAGCTCGGCCCAGAACCCGGCGTTCGCGGCCGCGGCGACGATCGCCGGGTCGACGGTCGTGGGCGTCATGCCCGCGAGCAGGATGGGCGACTTGCCGGTCAGGCGGGTGAAGCGCGTCTCGGCGTGGATCGATCCGTCGGACAGGGTGACGACGGTCGGTTCGTACGCCGACCATGGCGTCGCCGGACGGGGTGCGGCACCCGCGGCGGTCAGCTCGCGGTGGCCGCGGCGCGTCGTCGTGGCGATGATGCTGGCTCCGCGGATGCGCAGCTCGCGGGCGGACAGGCGGGCGGCGAGGTCGCCGGGACCGAGGTCCAGGATCCACGAGGCGCCGGCATCCATGGCCTGCTCCAGCGAGGCGACCCAGTCGACGGGGTCGACGATCGAGCGCATCGTCATGGTGCGCGCGGCGTCGGCGTCGAGGCCGCACGCGTCGGCCCAGCGGGCGACGAGATCGGCGGCCTCGGCGAGATCGGGGTGGTGGAACGCGAGCAGCGCGGGCAGCGGCTCCAGGACGGGCGCGAACGCGGTCCCGCCGACGGCCTTGCGGTCGCGCTCGGCCTTCTCCGCGGCGGCGATCTCATCGAAGCGGGCCTCCACGATGCGCAGGCTCTCGGCCGGACCGGACAGGACGACGCTGCGGCGGCCGTTGCGCAGGCGCGAGACGACCCGCAGCGAGGCCGGCAGCTCGGCCAGGATCTCGTCGATGCGCTCCGGCACGACGTTCGAGACGCTCAGCATCGTCTGGCCGAGCAGGCCGCGGCGACGACCCACGAGCTGCGCGGCCGCACCGATCAGGCGCGCGGTCGCGAGCAGCTCGACGTCCGGGACACCGGCCAGCGACCGGGTCGCGAGGTACCCCTGCGAGTGGCCGATCACGGCGACCGGCGGGACGGCCTGCGGGTCGATGCCCTGGCGGCGGAGGGCGCGGATGCCGGCCAGCTGGGCCAGCAGGATGCCTGGTACCGACGCTCCGGGTGTATCCAGCACCTCGGAGGTCGGCAGCACGGGGGCGTCGTCGTCCTCGGCGGACTCAGACGAGGCGAGGACATCGGCCCACGCCAGCGGCGTGAACGTCACGCCGACGCGGGCCAGCTCGGTCGCGACGGGCGCGAGGCGCTCGTCGGCGGACGTCACGAGCTGCTCGAGCTCGGCGTCCAGCGCGAAGTCGCGGACGAGTCCCGCGAGTGGCTCGAGCCACGGACTGCCTTGCCCGCCGAAGGCGAGCGCATACGGCGTCCCGCCCTGGATGCGGTCGACGAGGGCGCCGCGGCGCTCGCTGGTCGTGGTCGTGGCAGGCGTGGTGTCGATCGTCGTCACGTGGTGTCCCTTTGGCGTCACTGCCGTCGCTGGATCGACGGGCGGTCTCACCATTCTCGCAAAACATGAGGGATTCCTCAACTTTAATCCGAGGGTTTCCTCATGTTTCGCGTATGGCGTGGGTCACCTCCCCACGAACGCCGAGGGGGTACTTGTTGCCCCTCGAGGGGGTGGTTCGCGCCCCACCCTCGGGGCGGTAAGTACCCCCGGAAGGGGCGACAAGTCTCCCCTCAGCGGTGGGGTTAGACGCCTCCGGTGAGGAGGACGCCACCGTCGATCGTGAGGGTCTGGCCGGTCATCCAACCGGCGTCCTCGGAGAGCAGGAAGGCGACGACCGAGCCAATGTCGGACGGGATGCCGAGCCGCTTCAGCGGGTACGGCGCCGCGACCTCGTCCTCCTTGCCCTCGTACAGCGCGGTCGCGAACTTGGTCTTGACGACGGCGGGAGCGACGGCGTTGACCCGGATGTCGGGCCCCAGCTCGACCGCGAGCTCCTCGGTGACGTGGATCAGTGCCGCCTTCGAGGCCCCGTACGTGCCGATGCCCGGTGCCGGGCGGAGGCCCGCGACCGAGGCGATGTTGACGATCGCGCCCCCACGCTCGGCCAGCGATGCGTGGTAGACCTTCTGCGCCCAGCTGATCGCAGCCACGACATTGACCTGGAAGATCTTGTTCGCCGCGCTCAGATCGATGTCGACCATCCGGCCGTAAGCGGGGTTGATGCCGGTGTTGTTGACCAGGAAGTCGACGGGGCCGAACGCCTCGGACGTCTTGGCCACGACCTCGTCCTGGTGGGCGACGTCGTCGGCAGCGCCGGCCACGAAGATCGCGTGCTCCGGCCCGCCGAGCGCGTCGACCGCCTCGGCCAGCGCGTCGGCCTTGCGCGCGGTGATGCAGACCCGTCCGCCGTCGGCGACGATCCGTTCCGCGACGGCGAAGCCGATGCCGCGGCTCGCACCGGTGACGATCGCGACCTTGCCGGCGAAGCGGCCGGGGAGCCCGTCTCGCGTGAGTCCGTCGTCCGTCATGAGAGCCGCTCCAGGACCATCGCCATGCCCTGGCCGCCGCCGACGCACATCGTCTCGACGCCGAACTGCTTGTCGTGGTGCTGCAGCGAGTTGATCAGCGTGCTCGTGATGCGCGCGCCGGTCATGCCGAACGGGTGGCCGACTGCGATCGCGCCGCCGTTGACGTTGAGGGTGTCGATGTCGATGCCCAGTGCCTGCGCCGAGCCCAACGCCTGCACCGCGAACGCCTCGTTGATCTCGAACAGGTCGATGTCGCCGATGCTCATGTTCGCGTGGCGCAGCGCCTGCTTGACCGCCTCGACGGGACCGAGGCCCATGATCTCCGGCGACAGGCCCGTGACGCCGGTCGACACGATGCGGGCGAGCGGCGTGAGGCCCAGCTTCTTGGCCTTGGTGTCACTCATGACGACGAGCGCCGCGGCGCCGTCGTTCAAGGCGCAGCAGTTGCCCGCCGTGATGGTGCCGTCTGGACGGAACACCGGCTTGAGCTGCGACACCGACTGGTACGTCACGCCCGCGCGCGGACCGTCGTCGGTGCTGACGACGGAGCCGTCCGGCAGCGTGACGGGGGTGATGTCCTTGGCCCAGAAGCCGTCCGCGATGGCCTTCTCGGCGAGGTTCTGGCTGCGGACGCCGAACTCGTCCTGCTCCTGGCGGCTCATGCCGATGAGCTGCTGGACGTTCTCGGCGGTCTGCCCCATCGCGATGTAGGCGTCCGGTAGCTGGCCCGACTCACGGGGGTCGACCCATGACTCCGCGCCGCCCTGCGCGCGCTGCGCGCTGCGGGCGATCGCGTCGTCGAACACGGGGTTGAACGCGTCGGCGATGTCGGCCATGCCCGCCGCGAAGCGGCTCACGGTCTCGACGCCCGCGGAGATGGAGACGTCGCCCTCCCCCGCCTTGATCGCGTGGAAGGCCATGCGCGTCGTCTGCAGGCTCGACGAGCAGTAGCGGTTGACCGTCACGCCCGGCACGTGGTCGAGGCCGGCGAGCACGGACACGACACGGCCGAGGTTGTTGCCCGACTCGCCGGCCGGCTGACCGACGCCGAGGTGCAGGTCGACGATGTCCGCGCGGTCGAGCGCGGGGATCTTGGCGAGCGCCGCCTCGACCATCTGCACCGTGAGGTCGTCAGGACGCATGTCCTTCAGCGATCCCTTGACGGCGCGGCCGATGGGGCTGCGGGCGGTGGAGACGATGACTGCTTCGGGCATGTCGTGCCTTTCGGGTAGTGGTGCTGCGATGACAGGGACGAACCCGGCGCTCAGAAGCCGAGGTCGCGGCCGATGAGCTCTTTCATGATTTCGTTGGAGCCGGCCCAGATCTTGCTGACGCGTGCGTCGCGCCACGCGCGGGCGACGCGGTACTCGTTCATGAAGCCATACCCGCCGTGCAGCTGGACGCAGTGGTCGAGGACGTCGTTCTGGATCTCCGACGACCACCACTTGGCCTTCGCGGCGTCGGTCGCGGTCGCCTCGCCGCGCGTGTGCGCGAGGACGGCCTTGTCGACGTACGCCTCGGCGACCTCGATCCTGGTGACGAGCTCAGCCAGCAGGAACTTGTTGTGCTGCAGGCTGCCGATCGACTGGTTGAACGCTCGGCGGTCGTGCGCGTACTGGATCGTCTCGGCGAGGATCTGCTTCGCGTGCGCGACGTTCGACACCGAGCAGCTCAACCGCTCCTGCGGCAGGCGCTCCATCATGTAGATGAAGCCGCGGTCGACCTCACCGATGATGCGGTCGTCGCCGACGCGGACGTTCTCGAAGAACAGCTCGGACGTGTCGGCTTCCGCTTGGCCCACCTTGTCGAGCTTGCGTCCGCGGCTGAAGCCCTCGTCGGTCGCCTCGAGGGCGAACATCGTGATGCCCTTGGCGCCCTTCTCGGGCGAAGTGCGCACCGCCGTCAGGACCAGGTCGGCGGAAAAGCCATTCGTGATGAACGTCTTCGAGCCGTTGATGACCCACTCGTCGCCGTCCCGGACCGCGGTGGTCTTGAGCCCCGCGAGGTCCGAGCCGCCGCTGGGCTCGGTCATGCCGATCGCCGTCACGATCTCGCCCGTGGCGCATCTGGGCAGCCAGCGCTTCTTCTGCTCGTCGGTGCCGAGGTCGACGATGTACGGCACCGCGATGTCGGTGTGGATCGCGACACAGGAGGAGATTGCGGCGTTGAGCTTGGCGAGCTCCTCGTCAAGCACGGCGTTGAAGCGGAAGTCGCCGGCCTCGGCGCCGCCGAACTCCTCGGGGATCTCCAGCCCCAGGAACCCCTCGGCGCCGGCGGCGAGCCAGAACTCGCGGGGCAGCCCCTTGTTCTCGATGAACGATTCCAGGTGCGGGGTCGCGTGCTTGGCCAAGAAGGCGGCGCACGAGTCGCGAAACGCGTCGTGATCCTCGTCGAAGATCATCCGCTTCATGTGGTGCCACCTCGTCGTCGACGTCCCTGTCCGCGCTAAGCGCTTGCTTAGCATGCAAGGACTCCGTCATGCTGTCAACCGGACGAAGGAGTGGGATGACGACCATCACGGCACGCGAACGGCTCATCAATGCCGCCGTCGAGGCGTTCGCCGAAAAGGGCTTCGCCGCCACGACGACACGCGACATCGCATCGCGCGCGGGCATGAGCCCCGCGGCGGTCTACGTGCACCACGACTCGAAGGAGAGCCTGCTGTTCACGGTGAGCCTGCAGGGTCACCGGCACGCGCTCGAGATCATCAACACGGCCGCGGCGTCGACGACCGATCCCGTCGAGCGCATCCGCACCATGGTCTACGACTTCAGCCGGTGGCACGCCGACCACAGCCGGGTCGGACGCATCGTCCAGTGGGAGTACCACGCCCTGACGCCCGAGCACCGAACCGAGGTCGCGGTCTTCCGCCGCAGCATCGAGCGGACGATGCAGGACGCCCTGACCGACGGGGTCGCTCAGGGCGTCCTGGACGTCGACGACGTACCCGGGACGGCGTTCTCGCTGCTGTCCCTGGGTGTCGACCTGGTGCGCTGGTTCGAGCCGGGCGGATCGCGCTCGGCCCACGAGCTGGCCTCGCTGCACGCCGGCCTGGCCGTGCGGATGGTGCTTCGGGCTTCGCCCTCACGGCCTCCGGCCTAGCGGACAACGCAGACAGCGCGAGCGGCCCAGGGGCGACCGGTCCTCGGGGGGGTAGGAACCGGTCGCCTCTGCGCCGCTCGCGCTGTCGTCGAGCGGGTCGTGCGGGTCGATCAGGCCTGGAGGACGGCCTCGGCGACGATGTTGATCGTGATCTTGTCGCCGATCATGAGCTTGTCGGCGCCGTCGACGGGGATGTTGAAGTCGATGCCGAAGTCCTTGCGGCTGATCGTCGTCGTGGCCTCGAGGCCGACGCGCGTGCCGCCCCACGGGTCGCCGCCCTCGCCGAGGAACTCGGTGGCGAGGTCGACCGACTTGGTGATGCCCTTGATCGTGAGGTCACCCGTCACGACGAGGTCGTTGTCGCTCTTGACGACGATGCCGGTCGAGACGAACGTCATCTTGGGGTGCTCCTCGGCCGAGAAGAAGTCGCCCGAGCGCAGGTGCGCGTCGCGATCGGCGGTGCCGGTGTTGACCGAGCTCAGGTCGACGGTCACGTTGACGCTGGACGCCGTGACGTCGTCGGCCTTGACGATCGAGCCCTCGAAGGTCTCGAACTTGCCGCGGACCTTGCTGACGAGGTGGCGGACCGTGAAGCCGACCTCGGTGTGACTCGGGTCGATGGCCCACGTGCCGGTGGTGGCTGCAATGGCAGTGCTCATGTGTGCTCCTGGAAGACGTCGCTGAAGAGGTGTGGTTGAACTGGTTGATCTTTCAACAACATTGACAATAGCACGAAGTTCAACTTTCAACCAACCTTTTCACAGCGTAGAATGAATCACATGGAAATCGTCTCCGACACCCCGTGGCTCACCACCGAGCAGCAGCACGTCTGGCGCGCGTTCCTCAGTGGGACGACCGTTTTGACCGACCGTCTCGACCGCGACCTCCGCACGCAGCACGGTCTGTCGATGCCGGAGTACGAGATCCTCGTCCGACTGTCAGAGGCACAGGACCGCTCGATCCGCATGGCCGAGCTCGCCGACGCCGTCTCGCACTCGCGCAGCCGGGTGACACACACGATCGCGCGGCTCGAACGCGAGGGCATCGTGCAGCGCGGGCAGTGCTCGAACGACGGACGCGGCGTGTCGGCGCACCTCACCGACCACGGCTTCAGCGTCCTCGAACGCGCAGCCCACACGCACGTCCGCGGCGTCAACGACTACCTGATCGCGAACGCGAGCCCGGAGGACCTCGAAGCCCTCGGACGGATCATGCATCAGGTCGTCGACACGCTTCACGGCAAGACGTTCTAGCAGCCCGCGGCACCGGGGTACTAGCCCAGTACCGCTAGTCGCGGGTCAGGCGGCGGTGCGTGACGCGGTGCGGGCGGGCGGCGTCGGCGCCCAGGCGCTCGATCTTGTTGTCCTCGTACGCCTGGAAGTTGCCCTCGAACCAGAACCACTGAGCGGGGTTCTCCTCGGTGCCCTCCCACGCCAGGATGTGCGTCGCGATGCGGTCGAGGAACCAGCGATCGTGCGAGGTGACGACGGCGCAGCCGGGGAAGTCGAGCAGTGCGTCCTCCAGCGACGACAGCGTCTCGACGTCCAGGTCGTTGGTGGGCTCGTCGAGCAGCAGCAGGTTGCCGCCCTGCTTGAGCGTCAGCGCCAGGTTGAGGCGGTTGCGCTCACCACCGGACAGGACGCCGGCCTTCTTCTGCTGGTCGGGGCCCTTGAAGCCGAATGACGCGACGTACGCGCGGCTGTTCATCTCGAAGTTGGCTACCTTGATGAAGTCGAGACCCTCCGAGACGACCTCCCAGACGTTCTTGTCGCCGGCGATCTCGCCACGGCTCTGGTCGGCGTAGCTGATCTTGACGGTCTGGCCGACATCGAGCGATCCCGCGTCGGGCACCTCCTCCCCCGTGATCATGCGGAACAGGGTCGTCTTGCCGACGCCGTTGGGGCCGACGACACCGACGATGCCGGCGCGCGGCAGCGTGAACGAGATGTCGTCCCACAGCACCCGGCCGTCGTAGCCCTTCGTCAGGCCCTTCGCGTCGAGCACGACGTCGCCGAGGCGCGGTCCGGCGGGGATGTTGATCTCGCTGGTGTCGACCTTGCGGGACTTCTCGGCCTCGGCCGCGAGCTCCTCGTAGCGCGCCAGACGCGACTTGGACTTCGTCTGGCGGCCCTTCGCGTTCGACCGCACCCAGTCGAGCTCGCGCTCGAGCATCTTGGCGCGCTTCGCGTCCTTCTGGCCCTCGATCTTGAGGCGTTCCTTCTTGCTCTCGAGGTACGTCGTGTAGTTGCCCTCGTAGCCGTGGATGCGGCCGCGGTCGACCTCGGCGATCCACTCGGCGACGTTGTCGAGGAAGTACCGGTCGTGGGTCACGGCGAGCACGGCGCCCGGGTAGTTCTTGAGGTGACCCTCGAGCCACTGCACGCTCTCTGCGTCCAGGTGGTTGGTGGGCTCGTCGAGCAGCAGCAGGTCGGGCTGCTGCAGCAGCAGCTTGCACAGGGCCACGCGGCGGCGCTCACCACCGGACAGGTGATCGACCAGCTCGTCCGGCGGCGGGCAGCGCAGCGCGTCCATCGCCTGGTCGAGCCGGGAGTCGAGCTCCCAGGCGTTGTGCGTGTCCAGATCGGTCTGCAGGTCGCCCATCTCGGCGAGCAGGGTGTCGAAGTCGGCGTCGGGCTCGGCGAGCTCCTCGCTGATTTGGTTGAACCGGTCGAGCTTGCCCTTGATGTCGGCGACGGCCTCCTGGACGTTCTCGAGCACCGTCTTGCCCTCGCTCAGCGGCGGCTCCTGCTGCAGCATGCCGACGGTCGCGTCGGGATCGCGCACGATGTCGCCGTTGTTGGGGTGGTCGAGGCCCGCCATGAGCTTCAGCAACGACGACTTGCCCATGCCGTTGGGGCCGACGACACCGATCTTGGCACCGTGCAGGAAGGACAGGGTGACGTTGTCGAGCACCACCTTGTCGCCGTGGGCCTTACGGATGTTCTGCAGTGCGAGGACGTATTCAGCCATGCGGTCAAGACTAACGAGCGCCGCACCGTGGCCCCACGGCGGTCGGTCAGGCGGCGGGTGCTTCCACCGCCTGCGACTCCAGCTCGGCGAGGGCGGCCGCCGTGCCGTCCGACGACGGCGCCTGCTGCTGGCGGTCGACCTTCCGGAAGCGGGTGACGCCGCGGGCGAGGTCGTGCGCGACGACGGTCGCCTCGAGCACGAGGGTCTCGCGGACCTCGCCCTCCTTCGTCGTCCACGTCTCGGTGCGCAGACGGCCGATCACGACGACGGGGTCGCCCACCTCGAGCGAGTCGGCGGCGTTCTGCGCGAGCTGGCGGAAGGCCTTCACCGACATCCAGGTCGTGGGCAGGTCACGCCACGAACGGCTCGCCTGGTCCCAGACGCTGGGGGTCGATGCGACGCGAAACAGCACCCACGGCACGGCGGCGCCCTCGCGCAGCGCGACGGGAGTGCCGACGTTTCCGTGGAAGGTCAGGATGTTGTCACTGGACATGGGGAGCTCCTCGGGTTCGGACGGAGCACCAGCCTCCCCCGCGCCGACGGCACGACGAAGGGGCCCGGCCGTCACCTGTGGACAGGCGGACGCCGCCGCCCGTCCTGTGGACGAGTCTCAGCCCAGCGCGGCGAGGATGCCCGAGCGGTACGCGCGGTACGAGGCCAGCTCGGCCTCGATCGGCGCGATGACGCGCTCCGCGGCGACCGACTCGATCGCCGTCCGCAACTCCCGGTCGGCGCGGCCGGCCTTGCGACGTCCACCGATGCCGGCTGCGAGGCGCGACAGCGCCGCCAGCACGATGCCACCGATCACGACGCCCACGACGACCACGGCGGCCATCGGGACGCCCGCGACGTCGCCCAGGTCAGGCAGCTCGACCGACGAGAAGCTCGTGACGGCCTGCGCGAGCAGCCAGCCGAGTCCGGCGACGATCGCGACGACGCCCAGCAGCTGGACGGCGTGGACGACCTTCCACCACAGCGGTGCCTTGGCGACCTCGACGCCGGTCGCGTGGATCGCGGCGTCGAGCTCGGCCACGATGTCCTCGCCCGGACGGCTGGAGGCGTCGCGCACGGCATCGCGCCACGGACGTTCAAGCCCCGCGGACGCCTTCTCGGCGACATCGCGGATCGCGAGCTCGGCGCTGGCCCGCTGGACGTTGCCAGCCTCGGGCAGCGCCGCCCGGGCCAGCGACGACAGCGACAGGTCGCCGTCGAGCTGCAGCTCCTCGAGCGGATCGGGACCGAGTCTGCCGACCCACCGGGCGAACGGCCAGCCCGTGTGCAGCGCGGCACGCCGCTGCGTCGATGCGGCGATCGCCTCGACGAGCTGCGGAACGCCGGCGCAGTCGACGAGGGTGTCGTTCAGTGCCTGACGGTCGACCGGCGTGATGCCGGGCGCCTCGGCCGAGCCGCCGACCTGTGCCATGACGGCGGCCGCGGCCGCGATGTCGCTGGTGAGCCGCGCCTTGGCCGACGACTTCGCGCGGATGCGGGCGGCGAGCTCGCGCTTGAGGTCCTCGACACCGTCGCCGCGCGTCGCGGAGACGCCGATGACGGGGACGTCCGGCAGACCCTCCTCGGCGAGGATGCGCCGCACGTCGGCCAGGGCGCGGTCGCGCTGCTCGAACGGGATGCGGTCGATCTGGTTGAGCACCACGAGGGTCACGTCGCTGTACGACGCCATGGGCCGGATGTACCGGTCGTGGATCGCCGCGTCGGCGTACTTCTGCGGGTCGAGCACCCACACCAGCAGATCGGCGTACTTGATCAGCCGGTCCATCTCGAGATGGTGTGAGACCTCGGTGGAGTCGTGGTCCGGAAGGTCCAGCAGCACGAGCCCGTCGAGCTTGGTGTCCTCGGTCGAGTGGTCGAGCATGCTCATGCGCGACACCTGGTGCCGGGCCGGGATGCCCATCCACTCCAGCAGCCCCTGCGCGCCGTCGGGGCCCCACGCGCACGCGAGCGCCCACGACGTCGTGGGCCGCCGCACGCCGACGCCGGCGAGCTCGAGGTCTGTCAGGGAGTTGAAAAGCGATGACTTGCCCGAGCCGGTCGCGCCGGCGAGGGCGACGATCGTGTGCTCGCCGGACAGGGTCAGACGCTCCGCGGCGCGCCCCGTCAGCATCTCCGCGGGAGCGAGGATCTCCTCGTCGATGCGGCTTCGGCTGGACTCCACCGCCTGCGTCAGACCGTCGAGTCGCGTCGCGACGTCGTTGCGGCCCCCGTCGAACACAGCATCGACGGCGGGCACGGTGGTCGTCATGACGTCGTCTCTCCGTTCAGGAAGTCGGCATGTCGCGCGTACTCGGCCTGGCGTGCCGACTCACGCAACGAGGCCTGGCGGGCCTTGAGACTATCGGGAGACTCGAGCAGCGTGTGGAACCGCTGCAGCTCGGACCCGAACAGGGCCGCGGCCCGCGAGTCGAGATCGGCGTGGCACTTCTCGATCAGGTCGTCGACGACGGCCTGGCCGAAGATCGCGTCGAGCAGCCGTCGGCCGATCCCCGCGGTGCCGGCCGCGGTGCCGCCTGCGCCGCGCGAGAACGAGACGATCATCAGCGCGACGGCGATGCCGTTGACGCCGAAGGCGAGGAACTTGGCCGTCATGCGCTTGTCGGAGCCCTCGATGCGGACGAGGTCGAGCACGCCCTGGCGCCACTCGTGCACCATGCGCTCGGCCCGGACGCGGAAGTCGTGCGAGGCACGGTCGAGGCCCGGCGCGCCGTCGACGAGCCGGCGCCCGGCCGGCGTCGCGCCCCAGGTGCGGGCGACCTGCTCGGCGGCCGACTCCGCGTGCTCGGTGAGCAGCATGCGGACGCCGGTCTCGATCGCCTCGGCGACCTCGGTCGAGCGGTTGCGCTTGCCGGTCACGCCGTCGACGAAGCGGTCGCGGATGCGGCCGACCTTCTCCTCGACGGACCTCAGCAGCTCGCCGGTGCCGACGAACTCCTGCCAGCTGGCCAGCACGTCGCCGCGCAGGAGCGTGCCGTCCGAGCTCTGGCGCGACACCTCCTCGAGGGTCGTGCGGTAGATCGTGTCGGCGTCGCGATGCAGCGACTCGGACACCTCGATCTGGGCGTCGAGCGCATCGGCCACGTCGTGTGTGCGCAGGACGATGTGCCGGACCGCGCCGTCGAGCGTGCGGTGAACGACCATCTCGCGCGCGGCCGGATCGGCGGCCAGCTCGTGGAGCCAGCGCACCATGGGCGCGACGGCGTCGGCGGGCAGCAGGCCGTCGGGGTCGAGCGCGGACTCCGGCACCGTGAACAGCGGGGAGTCCGACAGGCCGCGCGACGTCATCATGCGGGCCAGGTGGCCGCGCACCTCGGCGACGGCGTCGTCGCTCGTGCGGTCGAGCACGACCGCGACGGACGTGCTGCGCTCTGCGGCGTGTCGCAGGTAGTCCCATGGCACCTGATCGGCGTAGCGGGCGGCGGACGTCACGAACAGCCACAGGTCACCGGCGGCCAGCAGCTGGCCGGCCAGGTCGCGGTTGCCCTTGTCGATCGAGTCGACGTCGGGCGCGTCGAGGATCGCCAGGCCCTGGGGGATGCTGGTCGTCGACGCGAGTCGCAACCCGTACGAGCTGTTGCCGGCGGCCATCGTGCGCGCCAGGTCCGGAAGGATGCGGTCGGGCTGGAACCACTCCGCGTCGGCGGGGTGGTGTACCAGCACCGGCGAACGGGTCGTGGGGCGAAGGACGCCGGACTCGGTGACCCGCTCCCCCACCAGGGAGTTGACCAGGGTCGACTTGCCCGCACCCGTCGAGCCGCCGACGATCGCCAGCAGCGGGGCGTCCAGCTGCACGAGCCGGGGCAAGATGTAGTCGGACAGCTGGTCGAGCACCTCGGACTGCGTGACCCGCACGGCCTCGACACCGTCGGTCTCGAGCCGCAGGGACGTGTCGCGGACGCCGAGGAGCAGCGAGCTCATGGCCGCCAGGAGCTCGGCCGAAGCGTGGTCGCCGGGCACGGTGCTCCTCTCGTCGTCGGTCTCGGGCAGCGGTTGGGGTGTACGCACAGATTAGTCGACTCGGGCCCTCGGTGCGGACCTGCCGCCTGGGACGCGCGGGTCAGATGTGACGAACGACCGGGTGGAGCGCCGGCGGCAGCCTCAGCGCGGGCCGCAGCGCGTACATCGCGTCGAGCAGCGCGTACGTCCGCTCGACCCCGTTCGGCTTGGGCCGGCCGCTCATCAGGGCGTCGTGGAGGAAGGCCATCTCGGTCGCCAGCGCCTGGTAGCGCTTGACCACCTGGCCCGCGACCTTGCCGTGATTGCCCCTCGCGTACCGGCGGGCGGCCTTGCGGTATCCGAAGCGCGACAGGTACGGGATCTCGGCCGGGTGGATCCAGCCGCGCTCGGCGACGTACGACAGCGAGCGCTCCAGGACCCGCACCTGCCGGACGCGGACGACGATCGCGAGCACGCCGATGCCCACCAGCAGTGCACCCAGCGCGAGGTACGCGAGCACGAAACCCGCTCCGCTGTCGGGCCCGTAGCTCAGCGAGCCGTTCCAGAGACCGTGCAGGCCGATGCTGGCGGCCAGGCCGAGCGCGCCGATCAGGACGCGTGCGACCTTCGACCTGCGGGTCACGGCGAGGCCGATCGCGATGCCGAACGCCGCCGTGAAGAGGGGGTGCGCGAAGGGACTGAACACGCCGCGCACGATGAACGTCGTCGTGACACCCTCGGCGCCGGCGATCTCGATCTCGGGCGAACCGAGGTAGCTGCTCGCGTAGTAGCCGATGTTCTCGACGAACGCGAAGCCGATGCCGACGATGCCGGCGTAGATCAGGCCGTCCAGCACGCCGTCGACGACGCGGCGGGCCCGGACGAACGTCAGCAGCAGGAACAGGCACTTGGCCGGCTCCTCGGCGAGCGGCGCGACGAACGACGCGGTCGCCTCGTCGCTGAGGTCCCAGTAGTCGGCCGCCCACACCTCCAGGGCCAGGGCGATCGCGACGGCGACGACGCCGCCCCACACGAACCCGGCGAACTTGTAGCGGCGCGGCTCCGGCTCGTACCGGTCGAGCCACCAGAACACGAGCCACAGGAACGGCAGCGGGATCATGGCGTAGAAGATCGACAGGCCCGCGCCCTCCGCGTCGCCTGCGCCGAGCGAGATCGCGACGCCGCCGGCCACGCCGAGGAGGGCGACCAGGACGAAGACGACGACCAGTGCCGTGCGTCCCCGCTGCCGGACGGCCTCCCGGTAGACGGGCACCTGGGTCGGGAGCGGAACGGCGGTCGTCACGGGGCCAGCGTAGGGGATGTCGGTATCTCCCCGGACTGGTGCCGGGCGCCGATAGGCTGGGCCCAGGCGCCCGTAGCTCAGCTGGATAGAGCAAGAGCCTTCTAATCTCTAGGTCGCAGGTTCGAGTCCTGCCGGGCGCGCTCTGTGAATCCTCGTTCGAGTCGTCACCCGTCGGGTCGACGTCGCTCGAGCAGGATCGTGTCGCGCCACTGGCCGTCGAGCTGTGCGATGCGTTCGCGGCGTCCGACGTCCCGGAAGCCCGCGGCGTGGTGGATGGCGAGACTCGCTTCGTTCTCGGGAAAGATCGACGTCTGCAACGTCCAGAGCCCGCCCTTGTCGGCGGCCGCGATCTGATGGCGGACCAAGGTCGTTCCCACGCCTCGCCCGCCGGCGTCAGCGTCGACGTACACCGATGTCTCGCCGACACCGCGGTAGCAGGGCCGTGGTGACGTAGGGGTGAGGGTCGCCCAGCCAACGACGCGATCGCCGACCAGCGCCACCCAACGGTGGCCGGGCAGCCACTTGGCGTCCAGCACCTCGACCGGCGGCACCTCGGTCTCGAAGGTGGCATTCTTCGTGGCGATGCCGTCGGCGTAGATGCGACGCACGTCCGCCCAGTCGTCATCTGCCAGGGCACGGATCGAGGTCTTGCTGCTCATGAGCAGCACCCGCCGCCCTGAGCCGTCTCGTCGTCGAATCGTCCGGCCCCGCCGCACACGCCCGTGTCAGGCAGGGTCAGCTCGACCCTGGCAGCGGCAGCGTGGTCTCCGGCGATGGCCGCCGCGACGGAGCGGGTCTGCTCGAAGCCGGTCAGGGCGAGGAACGATGTGGCTCGACCGTAGGACTTCATGCCGACGAGGTAGAAGCCGATCTCGGGCTGAGCGAGCTCCTTGGCGCCGTGCGGGTAGACCGTGCCGCACGAGTGCTCGTTGGGATCGATGAGTGGCGCGAGGGCGCGGGGCGCCTGGAGCACCGGATCGAGGTCCAGCCGGATCTCGGACAGCATCCGCAGGTCCGGGCGGAAGCCGGTCAGCACGACGACCTCGTCGACTCCGTGCACGACCTGGCCGTCGAACGACTCGATCGACAGCCGGCCGTCGGCGTCCGGAGCAACCTTGGCGGCACGGAAGCCGTTGACCGTGGTCACCGGTCCGCTCTCGACGGCGGCTTGTGCCCGCTGCCCCAGGACGCCACGTTCGGGAAGCTCGTCCTGACCACTGCCCGCGAACGCCTCGCCCACGGTGGGGCGACGAACCAGCCACGTCACCCGGGTACCTGGACCGTCCTGAGCAAGCGCAGTCAGCCCGATCAGCGTGCTCTTGGCCGACGCACCGGTTCCGGCGACGACGACGTACTTGCCGGCGTAGCGCGAACGGGCGTCGGGATCGCGCAGATCGGGGATGCGGTACGTGATCCGCGCGGCGGCGTCCGACTCGCCGATGGCGGGAACCCCGTCGCCACCCAGAGGGTTGGGCCGGGTCCAGGTGCCGGACGCGTCGACGACTGCTGACGCGATGAGGTGCGCTTCACCGTCGGCGGTGCGGACGTGCACGGTGAACGGAGCTTCGTCGCGACCCGAGCTGACGAGGCGGTCGCGCGACTGCTTCGCGACGGACGTGACCGTCGTGTGGTAGCGAACCGAGCCACCCAGGACGTCGGCGAGCGGTTGCAGGTAGCTGCCGACCCACTCGGCGCCCGTCGGGTAGCTGTCCCGGTCCGGTGCGGACCATCCGGCGTCCGCCAACAGCTTCTCGGCAGTCGGATCGATCAGCTCCGACCACGGCGAGAAGAGTCGGACGTGACCCCATTCGGCCACGGCGGCACCAGCGGCGGGGCCGGTCTCGAGGACCAGCACCGGCACGTCGCGGCTGCGCAGGTGTGCGGCCGCTGCGAGACCGACGGGTCCCGCCCCGATCACGACGACCGGCAGGTGGGTTGAGGGCTGCACAGGCACTGGTGGTCTCCTCGCTCATCGCTCGCATCGACGTTCGTCAATGGAACCACTGTAGTAATCCATCGACAGATGTCAATGAATACGCGTAGGCTGGCGTCATGTCCGCCGTCCTTCCTGTCATCGACACCGCCGCCTCCGCGTGCTGCTCACCCATCACCGGCGGGGTCATGGACGCTGACGAGGCCTCGACTCTCGCGGCCACGTTCAAGGCGATGGGCGACCCGACTCGGCTACGCCTGTTGTCGATGGTCGCCGCCTCCGACAACGGCGAGGCGTGCGTGTGCGACCTCAACGAGTTGCTCGACCTCAGCCAGGGAACCGTCAGCCACCACCTCGGACAGCTGGTGAAGGCTGGTCTCTTGACGCGCACGAAGCGCGGCACCTGGTCGTACTACGCGCTCGTTCCCGGAGCCCTCCCCGCGCTCGCGGACACGCTTCGGGTCTAGCTGGAGACGACCGGCTCGAGCGAAGCGATGAGAGCCTCGACGCGGGACTTGATCTCGTCCCGGATCGGTCGCACCGAGTCGATGCCCTGGCCGGCCGGGTCCTCGAGAACCCAGTCCTCGTACCGCTTGCCCGGGAAGTACGGGCACTCGTCGCCGCAGCCCATCGTGACGACGACGTCCGAGGCGATGACCGCGTCAGTTGTGAGCTTCTTGGGCTGCTCGCCGGCGATGTCGATACCCACCTCGGCCATGGCCTCGACGGCGACGGGGTTGACCTGGTTGCCGGGCATGGACCCGGCGGACAGCACCTCGACGCGGTCTCCGGCGAGCGCGGTCAGGAAGCCCGCCGCCATCTGGGATCGACCGGCGTTGTGGACGCAGACGAACAGGACGGTGGCGTGGTCAGACATGGTCGGCTCCGTTCGCGGCGAAGGAGGGCTCGGCGAAGAACGTGCGGGCCCATAGCGAGACGTAGACCAGGCCGACGAGGACGGGGACCTCGATGAGGGGTCCGACCACCCCGGCGAGCGCCTGTCCTGAGGTGACGCCGAAGGTGCCGATGGCCACGGCGATGGCGAGCTCGAAGTTGTTGCCGGCTGCTGTGAAGGCCAGGGTCGCGGACTTGGCGTAGCCCAGGTTGAGAACCTTGCCGATGATCATGCCGAGGGCGAAGGTGATCGCGAAGTAGGCCAGCAACGGGATCGCGATGCGCACGACGTCGAGCGGCTGGTTGGTGATCGCGTCTCCCTGCAGGGCGAACAGGACCACGATGGTGAACAGCAGCCCGTACAACGCCCAGGGACCCAGACGGGGCAGGAAGGTCCCCTCGTACCAGTCGCGACCCTTGGCCTTCTCACCGATGGTCCGGGTCAGGAATCCGGCGACCAGCGGGATGCCGAGGAAGACCAGGACGCTGACGGTGATGGACCAGATCGAGAAGTCGGCCGACGTCGTCTCCAGGCCGAGCCAGCCCGGGAGCGTCTGCAGGTAGAACCACCCGAGGGCGGCGAAGGCGAAGACCTGGAACACCGAGTTGATGGCCACCAGGACGGCGGCCGCCTCACGGTCACCGCAGGCGAGGTCGTTCCAAATCATTACCATCGCGATGCATCGGGCCAGGCCGACGATGATCAGGCCCGTGCGGAACTCCGGCAGGTCGGGCAGCAGCAGCCACGCGAGGGCGAACATCAACGCCGGTCCGAGGATCCAGTTCATGAAGAGCGAGGCGCCGAGCAGCCTGCGGTCACCGGTGACCCGCTGGGTCTCGTCATACCTGACCTTCGCGAGGACGGGATACATCATCACGAGCAGACCCACCGCGATGGGCAGGGAAACCGAGCCGATCTTCACCGAGTCGAGCGCGTCGTCGAGGCCGTCGATGTTGCGGCCGAGGATGAGTCCGACCACCATGGCAAGCACGATCCAGACCGGCAGGAACCGGTCGAGCCGCGACAGGCCTGCGATGACGTCCGGGTCGGTCGTCCGGCTGCCCTGGGGTGGCGGGGTCACTGGTTCTCCTCGAGCTTTGGCGATGGCTTGCGTCTTCATCTTGACCCGAGCCAATCGCTCAGTCAAACTCGACTCAATGAATGTTGAGCGAA
>JAOPXY010000147.1 GCA_025964895.1 Aeromicrobium sp. | reverse complement strand
GGCGCTGCAGAACAAGCAGGTCGACGCGATCGTGGCCGATCTGCCGTCGGCGTACTACCTGACCGCGGCCGAGCTCGACGGAGCCACGATCGTCGGTCAGTTCCAGCCGACGACAGGCGAGTCCGAGCAGTTCGGCCTGCTCCTGTCGAAGGACAGCGAGCTCACCCCGTGCGTCAGTGCCGCGGTCGACGCGCTGGCCGACGACGGCACGCTCGCCCAGCTCGAGGAGGAGTGGCTCAAGCAGGCCACCGACGTGCCCGAGCTCCAGTGAGTCCCAGTGACCGCCAGCTCGAACGCGAACGCTACCGTCGCCTCCGCGCCCGCCGCCGGGGCGCGGTGGCGGTGGTGTCGACGTTGGTCGTCCTGGGGGGCGCGGCGATCGTCATCACGCAGTCACCTGGATGGCCGCGGGTGCAGCAGACGTACTTCGATCCCGCCGCCGCCCGCGACATCTTCCCCGAGGTCGCGAAGGCGTTCTGGCTCAACATCCGGCTGTTCCTCGTGGCCGAGGTGTTCATCCTCGTCGTCGCGGTGACCGTCGCGATCATCCGGGTCGTGCCGGCGCCCGCGCTGGCGCCGATCAAGCTGCTGGCGACGGTGTACACCGACGTCTTCCGCGGCACGCCGACGATCCTGGTCGTCTTCCTCGTCGGCTTCGGCGTCCCCGCGCTGGATCTCGCCGGCATGCCGACGAGCCTGTTCTGGCTCGGCGTCATCGCGTTGACGCTCAGCTACGGGGCCTACGTCGCGGAGGTCCTGCGGGCAGGGATCCTCTCGATCCACCCGACACAGTGGGCCAGTGGCCGCGCGGTGGGCCTCTCCTACGGACAGACGATGCGCAGCGTCGTGCTTCCGCAGGCGGTGCGCCGGGTGGCCCCGCCGCTGCTCAACGACTTCGTGTCGCTGCAGAAGGACACCGCCCTGCTGTCGACGATCGGCCTGGTCGAGGCGCTGCGCGTCGCCCAGATCGACTCCGGGCGAACGTTCGCGTTCACCGGCTACGTCGTCGCGGCGGCGTTTTTCATCGTCGCGACGATCCCGCTGGCCCGGTTCACGGACTACCTGACGGTGCGCTCGCTGCGCCGCGAGAACGGACTGGTCACGTGATGCTGAGAGCCGACGCGGTGCGCAAGTCCTTCGGGGCCAACGAGGTGCTGAAGGGCATCTCGCTGGAGATCGCCGCGGGCGAGGTCGTGTGCCTCATCGGGGCCTCGGGCTCGGGCAAGTCGACGTTCCTGCGCTGCCTCAACCTGCTGGAGCAGGTCGACGACGGCGACATCTGGCTCGACGACCGGGAGATCACCGATCCGCGCGCCGACGCCGACGCGGTGCGGCGCGAGATCGGCATCGTCTTCCAGGCGTACAACCTCTTCCCGCATCTGTCCGTCGAGCAGAACATCATGCTGGGTCCCGTGAAGGCCGGCGGCCAGACCCGCGACGCGGCACGCGGTCTGGCCCACGAGCTGCTGGGCCGCATCGGTCTCGCCGAGAAGGCAGGCGCCTACCCCGACGCGCTGTCGGGTGGGCAACAGCAGCGGGTCGCCCTCGTGCGCGCGATCGCGATGCAGCCCCGCATCCTCCTGCTCGACGAGATCACCTCGGCGCTCGACCCGATGCTCGTCGGCGAGGTGCTCGACGTCATCCGCGACCTGCGCCGCGACGGCATGACGATCGTCATGGCGACGCACGAGATGAGCTTCGCCCAGGAGGTCGCCGACCGCATCGTGTTCATGGCCGACGGCCTGGTCGAGGAGTCCGGGCCGCCCGAGCAGCTCTTCACCGCTCCCCGAAGTCCCAGGACGGCCGAGTTCCTCGCCCGTCACCGCACCTGAAAGGATCGCCACATGGCTCTCTTCGCGACCAGGTACGCCTACATCGACGACTCGACCGAGGCGCGCGATGCGACGCGTCCGGCCCACCGCGAGTACCTCGCCGAGCTGTCCGCGCAGGGCAGTCTCCTGCTGTCGGGCCCCTACGTGGGCGGCGAGGCGGGTGCGCTGCTGGTGTACGAGGCGCCGACCGAGGCCGACGCCCGCGCGCTGATCGCGGCCGATCCCTTCGTGCTGGAGGGTCTCGTCGCCGAGGTCACGGTGCGGGAGTGGCAGCTGGCGTCCGGTCGGCTGGCGCCGAGCGTCTGAGCCACTCCGCGACACCCTTCGCGGCGGTTCGTCCGGCCCGGTTGGCGCCGATCGTGCTGGCTGACGGCCCGTAGCCCACCATCTGCACGCGGGGATCGGCCACGGCTGTCGTTGCGTCGAGCTGGATGCCGCCGCGCGGACTGCGCAGGTGCAGTGGCGCGAGGTGCTCGATCGCGGGCCGGAAGCCGGTTGCCCACAAGATGACGTCGGCGCGTTCGAACGCCCCGTCTGCCCACCGCACCCCGTCGGGCTCGATCGCGGCGAACATCGGGCGGCGGTCGGCGTAGGCGCCGAGCCGCTCGGCCTCCCGCTCCTGCTCGCGCAGCCGAAGCCCCGTGACGCTCACGACGCTGCGCGGCGGGAGCCCCTGGCGCACGCGCTCCTCGACCTTCGCCACGACCTCGCGACCCAGCTCGGGCGTGAACTCGCGATCCATCCACGCCGGCTCGCGCCGCGTGACCCACACCGTCTGGGCGATGGGCGCCAGCGCGCCGATGAACTGCACCGCGGATGCCCCGCCGCCGACCACGACGACGCGCCTGCCCCGGAAGTGCTCGGGCCCCGGGTAGTCGACGGTGTGCAGCTGCTGCCCTGCGAACGTCTCGATGCCCGACACGTGCGGGACGAACGGTCGCGTCCAGGTGCCGGTCGCGTTGACGAGCGTGCGGGTCGTCCACGCACCGGCATCGGACTCGACGACCAGCAGCCCGGCGTCGTCGCTGACGCGCCGGACGCGCACGGGGCGCGCGACCGGGAGCCCGAAGCGCTGCTCGTAGTCGGCGAAGTACGCCGGCACGAAGCGGTTGGCTCGCTCGGCACCGGTGTCGGCCGGGATCACGGTCGCCGGCAGGTCCGCGACACGGTGGACGTCGTGCATCGTGAGGGCGTCCCAGCGGTGCTGCCACGCACCGCCGGGACGATCATCGGCGTCGAGCACGAGGTGGGAGATGCCCCGGCGGCTCAGGTGGTAGGACGTCGACAGCCCGGCCTGGCCGGCGCCGATCACGATCGCGTCGTAGATCACGACATCGTCAACACGGGTCGCCGGCCGGATATGCCGGCTCAGGCCGCCGCGGCCTGCTGCACCCGACCGGTGGTCTGCTCGATGACGCGGACCACGAGCGCGGGATCGTCGACCATCGGCACGTGGCCGCAGTGCGGGAGGGCGACGTGATGCGCCTCGGGCAGACGCTCCTGTGCGATGGCCGACGAGCTGAACGGCAGGATCAGGTCCCTCGTGCCCCACGCGATCGTCGTCGGCACGTCGAGGTGCTCGTGGAATGCGTACGTGACGCCCTTGACGATCGTCCGCTCGAATCCCCGGCAGTTCTTCAGCGCGAGCGCGTCGCCGTACACCTCGTCGGCGGTGAACCGCTCGGGGTGGGTGTACAGCGAGGAGCCGGCGATGCGACGCCCGACGGCGCTGCGCGACACGAGTCGCAGCACCGGCGCCGGGAGCTGGCTGGTGAGGCGGAGCATGACCAGCAGCACGAGCGTCTGCACCCGGTTGAGCGTGCCGAAGAAGCCGGCCGGGCTGAGGGCCGTGACGGACCGGGCGAGGCCTCGCGCCCCGAGCTCGAGCGCGATGGCTCCGCCGAGCGAGTTGCCGACGACGTGCGGACGGTCGACCCCCCACACCGCGAAGTTGTCCGAGAGGTTGTCACACGCTGAGTCCATGTCGTACGAGGCGCCGAGGGGGTAGGCGGGCGACTCGCCGAAGCCGGCGAGGTCGACCGCGATGACGTCGTACGACTGGGCCAATTGGTCGATGACGGGATCCCAGGCCTGGCGGCGGTGGCCGATGCCGTGGATCAGGACGAGCGGCTCGCCGGAGCCCTTGCGCGTGTAGACCAGTTCAGAGAGCATGCGAATCAAGATACCGACGGTATGCGGATGTGTCACTTGCAACCGTGACAGCGGTACTGTCACAATCGTGGTGTGACCATCCCCAGCTCGTCCGGTCCCCTGCAGGGCGTCCGCGTCGTCGAGCTCGTCGGCATCGGGCCCGGCCCGTTCGCCGCGATGCTGCTGGCCGACCTCGGCGCCGACGTCATCCGCGTCGATCGTCCCGGCGGCAACGCGCTGCAGCTGGGCCCGTCGGACAAGGACATCCTGGGCCGGGGGAGGCCCTCGGTCGCGGTCGACCTGAAGCACCCCCGCGGCGCCGAGGTCGTGCTCGATCTCGTCGAGTCCGCCGACATCCTGATCGAGGGCCTGCGTCCCGGAGTCACCGAGCGGTTGGGGCTGGGCCCGGCCGACTGCCACGCCCGCAACCCGCGGCTCGTCTACGGCCGCATGACCGGATGGGGCCAGGACGGTCCGCTGGCGCAGACCGCGGGCCACGACATCAACTACATCTCGATCGCGGGAGCCCTGGGCACGATCGGCCGCGCCGGCGGGCCGCCGCAGGTGCCACTCAACCTCCTCGGCGACTTCGCCGGCGGCTCGCTCTACCTCGTGACCGGCCTGCTGGCCGCGCTGACCCACGCCCGCACGACCGGCGAGGGGCAGGTCGTCGACGCCGCGATCACCGACGGCACCGCGCACCTGATGTCGATGATCGTCTCGATGCAGCAGTCGGGCGGGTGGAACGACGAGCGCGGCACCAATCTGCTCGACACCGGCACCCCGTTCTACGACGTCTTCGAGACGTCCGACGGCGGCTGGATGTCGGTCGGTACGCTCGAGCCGCAGTTCTACGCCGCACTGGTCGACGGCCTCGGGCTCGTCGACGCCCCCGACCGGTACGACGTCGCGGCCTGGCCCGAGCTGCGCACGCTGATCGGCGCGGCGTTCGCAGGCCGGACCCGCGCGGAGTGGGAGCAGGTGTTCGATGGCACCGACGCCTGCGTCACGCCCGTGCTGACCCTCCCCGAGGCGTACGCGCATCCTCACAACGTCGCCCGCGGCACGTTCGTCGAGAAGGACGGGCTCACTCAGCCGGCACCCGCGCCGCGCTTCTCCGCGACGCCCGCGACCCTCACGACGCCCCCGCAGCGCGCCGGCGCCGCCACGACCGAAGCACTCACCGCCTGGGGCATCGATGATGTCGCCGGGCTCATCGCCGACGGCGTCGCCGTCCAGGCCGACTGACCCCGCCACACCAGCACCCAGACTCACGACAGACGAGGACATCATGCAGCGAGGCATCTTTGAAGCCGATCACGACGCGTTCCGCGACACCGTGCGGACGTTCTGCGAGAAGGAGATCGCGCCCCACCACGACCAGTGGGAGAAGGACAGCATCGTCCCGCGCGAGATCTGGGAGAAGGCCGGCGCGCTCGGCCTGCTCGGGTTCATGATGCCCGAGGAGCACGGCGGAGGCGGCATGAACGACTTCCGCTTCAACGCCATCATGTCCGAGGAGATGGTGCGCATCGGCGCCAGCGGCGTCGGCTTCGTGCTGCACACCGATCTCGTCTCGGGCTACCTGCTGTCGTACGCGACCGAGGAGCAGAAGCAGCGCTGGTTCCCGAAGTTCTGCTCCGGGGAGATGATCACCGCGATCGCGATGACCGAGCCGGGCACCGGCTCGGACCTGCAGGCAATCCAGACCACTGCGGTGCGCGACGGCGACCACTACGTCGTCAACGGCGCGAAGACGTTCATCTCCAACGGTATCCTGGCCGATCTGGTCATCGTCGCGGTCAAGACCGATCCGTCGGCCGGGGCGATGGGCGTCTCGCTCATCGTGCTCGAGCGCGGCATGGAGGGCTTCGAGCGCGGCCGCAACCTCGACAAGATGGGCCTGAAGGCCCAGGACACCGCCGAGCTGTTCTTCGACAACGTGCGCGTGCCGGCCGAGAACCTGCTCGGCGACGAGGGAAAGGGCTTCATCTACCTGATGGAGAAGCTGCCGCAGGAGCGCCTCGCGATCTCGGTCGGCGCGATCGGCGCGACCCGCGCGATCATCGACATGACACTGGACTACGTCAAGGAGCGCAAGGCGTTCGGCAAGCC
>JAOPXY010000136.1 GCA_025964895.1 Aeromicrobium sp. | reverse complement strand
GCAGCTGGATGACCTGCTGGCGGACCCGGTTCAGGTCGGCGCCGAGCTTGACGAGGACCTGGGCGGCCACGCCCTCGCCCTCGCGGATCAGGCCGAGCAGGATGTGCTCGGTGCCGATGTAGTTGTGACCGAGCTGCAGGGCCTCTCGCAGGCTCAGCTCGAGGACCTTCTTCGCGCGGGGGGTGAAGGGGATGTGACCGCTCGGGGCCTGCTGGCCCTGACCGATGATGTCCTCGACCTGTCCGCGGACGGCCTCCAGTGAGATGTCGAGGCTCTCGAGCGCCTTGGCGGCGACGCCCTCACCCTCGTGGATCAGGCCCAGGAGGATGTGCTCCGTGCCGATGTAGTTGTGGCTGAGCATGCGTGCCTCTTCTTGGGCAAGCACGACCACACGACGAGCGCGGTCGGTAAATCTCTCGAACATGTCGTCCCCTCTGATGGACTATCAGTTCAGTTTAGGCCCGTACGGCAATCCGCACGAAACCATGTCCATATGCCTTACCCAACAGCCCCCGCTGCACGGACGTTCCCCCGTTCGCCGTCGGCGTAACCGGAAGCGCCGTCTGCCTACTCGGCGCGACTGGTGGGGAACAAGATGGCGTCACGGATGCCGATGCCCTGTAGCAGCATCACGAGGCGGTCGACGCCGAAGCCGAGACCGCCGGCGGGGGGCATGCCGAACTCGAGGGCGCGCAGGAAGTCCTCGTCGACGTCGTTGGCCTCGGGGTTGCCCGCCGCTGCCTGCCGCGCCTGCTCCTCGAGCCGTTCGCGCTGGACCACGGGGTCGTTGAGCTCGGAGTACGCCGGCGCCAGCTCGACGCCGTTGATGATGAGGTCCCACGCCTCGACGAGGCCCGGCTCGGTGCGGTGCTTCTTGGCCAGGGGCCGCACGGACTCGGGGTAGTCGCGCACGAACGTCGGCTGGATCAGCGTGTGCTCCACGAGCTTCTCGTACAGTTCGAGGACGATCTCGCCGGCGTCCCACCCGGGCTGCAGTGCGACCTCGTGCTCCGCGGCGAGCGCGAGCAGCTCCTCGACGGACGTGCCGGTGTCGACGACCCGCCCGACGGCGTCGCTGACCAGACCGTGGACCGTTGCGTGCCGCCACTCGGCCTCGAGGTCGATCTCCGTGCCGTCGCGGCCCGTCACGACGGTGCGCCCGACAGCGCGGGCGGCGTCGATCACGAGTTCGCGGGTCAGCACGGCCATGGTGTCGTAGGAGCCGTAGGCCTCGTACGCCTCCAGCATCAGGAACTCGACGTTGTGCGTGTTGTCGACCCCCTCGTTGCGGAACGTCTTGGCCATCTCGTAGACCTTGTCGATGCCGCCGACCAGCGCGCGCTTGAGGTGCAGCTCGAGGGCGATGCGCAGCAGGGCCGGCTCGTCGTAGGCGTTGACGTGCGTGCGGAACGGGCGGGCCGCCGCTCCGCCGTTGGTGTGTTGCAGGACGGGCGTCTCGACCTCGACGTATCCCAGCCGGTCGAGCGTCGCACGCAAGGACTGCATGACCTTGGCCTTGACCCGGACGGTCTCGCGGGCCTCCGGCCGGACGATCAGGTCGACGTAGCGCATGCGGCTGCGCGCCTCGTCCGACAGCGGGTTGTGCTCGTTGGGCAGCGGCCGCAGCGTCTTGGCCGCGAGCTGCCACGCGCTCGCCATGACCGACAGTTCGCCGCGCTTGCTCGTGATGACCTCGCCCGTGACCGCCAGGTGGTCGCCGATGTCGATCGTCGACTTGAACAGCGCCAGCCGCTCCTCGCCGACGCCGTCCAGCGAGATCATCGCCTGCAGCTGCGTGCCGTCGCCCTCGCGGAGGACCGCGAAGACGAGCTTGCCGGTGCCTCGCACGAAGATGACCCGGCCGGCGATCGTGACGATGTCACCCGTCTGGACGTCCGCGCCGAGGGCCTCGGGGTCGTACGCAGCGACGATCTCGCCCAGCGTGTGCGTGCGCCCGACGACCAGCGGGTAGGGCTCCTCGCCGCGGTCGATGACCTGCTGCCGCTTGTCGAGACGCACGCGCATCTGCTCGGGAAGATCGTCCTCGAGGGCAGGGCTGTTCGTCTCGTCGCTCACGAGGGTCAAGCCTAGTGGCGCGGGTCCCGCAGGCCTCAGCCGCGGTTCCGCTCGTGGACGAGCCGCAGGCCCGTCAGCGTCAGCAGGGGGTCGCGGGTCGTGATGGTCGTGCACTCGTCGACGACGGACTCGGGGTACGACCCCGTCGCGATGACTGTGACGTGATCGGGATCGGCGCCCAGGGAGTCGATGATGCGGTTCACGATGCCGTCCACGAGCCCCGCGAAGCCGAACACCAGGCCGGACTGGATCGCCTCGACGGTGTTCTTGCCGACGACGTCGCGCGGCGTGGCCAGCTCGACGCTGCGCAGCTGCGCGCCGCGGCGGGCGAGCGCCTCCAGGGACAGCTCGACACCCGGCGCGATCGCGCCGCCGATGTAGCGGTTGTCGGCGTCGACGACGTCGAAGATCGTCGCGGTGCCGTTGAGGTCGACCACGACGGCGGGCCCGCCGTAGAGCTCGGCAGCGGCGAGGGCGTTGACGATGCGGTCGGCGCCGACCTCGCGCGGGTTGTCGGTGTGGATCGGGATCCCGGTCTTGACCCCAGGCCCGACGATCGCGACCGGGAGGTCGTCGTAGTACCGATCCTGCATCGCGCGCAGCTCGACGAGGATCGACGGCACCGTGCAGCACATGCTGACGGCGTCGATCGACTCGATGCCCGACCGCGCGGCCAGGCCCGTGATGAGAACCTGCCACTCGTCGGAGGTGCGGCGCTCGTCCGACGACACCTGCCAGTGGTCGATCAGCGCCTCGTCACCCTGCCCCACCTCGCCGCGCGTGCCGGACGCCAGGTCGAACGCGCCGATCGTCGTGTGGCTGTTGCTGACGTCGAGGCACAGCAGGATCATCGCGGCCTCTTCGCGCTGCTGCTCATCGTGCGGCGAGCAGGGGGTTGTCGACTACGTCGCCGCGGACGAGACCCGTGCCGGGCAGCGCCTCAGCCGGGTCGTTGCCGGTGCCGATGATGCGGTTCTCGCCGTCGACGAAGACGACGCTGGGCTGGAACTCGCGCGCCTCGGCGTCCTCCAGCTGCGCGTAGGCGATCAGGATGACGAGGTCGCCGGGGTGCACCAGACGGGCCGCGGCACCGTTGATGCCGATGACGCCGGAGCCCCGCTCGCCGGCGATCGTGTACGTCTCCAGCCGGGCGCCGTTGTCGATGTCGACGATGTGGACGAGCTCACCTGGCAGCAGGTTCGCGGCGTCGAGCAGGTCCTGGTCGACCGTGACGGAGCCGACGTAGTGCAGATCGGCCTGCGTCACGGTGGCGCGGTGGATCTTGGACTTCATCATGGTGCGGATCATGGGGTGCAACCTTTCGGAGGTCGGCGCTCAGAGGGTGAGGCCGATGTTGTCGAGCAGGCGTGGCGTGCCGACCCGTGCGGCGATGAGCAGCCGGGCATCCGCGCCGGGCGCGGCGGGACCCAGCTCGGGATCGGTCAGGACGAGGTAGTCGAGGTCGACGTCGGCGGGGTCGACGACCGCGTGGGCGGCAGCGAGGACCGCGTCGGGTCCCTCGGACGTCGCCGCGGCCCCCGCTCGCAGCGCCGCCGAGAGCACCGCGGCCGTCTGCCGCTCGGCGGCGCTGAGGTACCGGTTGCGGGAGCTCATCGCGAGACCGTCCGCCTCGCGGACCGTGGGGCAGCCCACGACCTCGACGCCCAGCGCGAGCTCACGGGACATCTGGGTGATCAGGACGAGCTGCTGGTAGTCCTTTTCGCCGAACACCGCGACATCGGGACGGACCAGGCCGAACAGCTTCGCGACGACGGTCAGGACGCCGCGGAAATGGGTGGGCCGCGACGCACCCTCGAGAATCGTCCCGATCGGTCCGGGGTCGACCGTCACGGTGTCGACGAGGCCCGACGGGTACATCGTCGGCACCGCCGGCGCGAACACAACGTCGACGCCTGCCTCGGCGCAGCGCTCGAGATCGGCATCGAACGTCCGGGGATAGTCCTCGAAGTCCTCCCCCGGCGCGAACTGCGTCGGGTTGACGAAGATCGAGGCCACGAGCGTCTCGCCCAAGGGCCGGGCATGCTTCAGCAGCTGGACGTGCCCGTCGTGGAGGGCGCCCATCGTGGGGACGAACGCCACGGACGAGCCGCCCCTGGCGGCGGCGAGCTCGGCGCGGGTGCGCGCGACGACCGGACCGGACACCGGAACCACGCCGGTCAGATGCCGGCCGCGATGTCGGCCATCGCGTCCCAGTCGGCCTCGTCGAGCACCTGGCGGATCGTGCTGGCCGCGGGCGCGTCGAGGCGGTGGTCGGCCTCCGCGCGGCGGACCGTCGCCCGGGCGAGCTCGAGGTACGCGTGGACCGTCGCGTCGTCGACGTCGGCGGACGCCAGCGCGTCGACGTGCGCGCGGATCGTGGTGACATCACCGCGCACGACGGGGCCGGTCAGGGCCGCGTCGCCGTACGCCAGGACGTTGTCGAGCGCGGCCGTCAGCAGCGGGCGGAGCACCGCGGCGGGGTCGCCGGCGCCGGCGAGCCGCAGCAGGTCCATCGACTGCGCGACGAGCGTGACGAGGTGGTTGGCGCCGTGGGCGAGGGCCGCGTGGTACAGCGCACGGTCGGACTCCGCGACCCACATCGGCACCCCGCGCAGCGCCGCGACGAGCTCCTCGGCGAGCGGCCGGTCGGCCTCGGCCGCGGTGAGGCCGAACACCGGCCCGCGGGCGAAGTCGACCGTCGTGCCGCTGAACGTCATGGCGGGGTGGAAGGCGATGGGACGGGCGCCGAGACGGGTCAGGGAGGCGAGCGCGTCGAGGCCGTGCCGGCCGCTCGTGTGCAGGACGTACTGGCCGGGACGCACGGCGCCGGAGGCCGCCAGCTCCTCGGCCACCGCGATGAGGGCGTCGTCGGGCACCGCCAGCACCAGGATGTCGCTGGCCGCGGCGACCTCGGCGGGGGTGAGCACCGCAACGTCCGGCAGCATGGTGCTGATGCGCAGGCGGCTGGCTGCCGACCGACCGCTGACGCCGACGATCTCGTGGCCCGCGGCGCGGAACTGCGAGGCGAGGACGGAGCCGACCTTGCCGGCGCCGACGAAGCCCATGGACATGTGCAGCATTGGGGTGCCTTCCCGTGGTGTCGCTGTGTTCCAGTCCCTGACGGGTACCAGACAGATTGACGAGCCAAGTCTATCTCCGGGCGTCGCGATGCCCAGAGGAGCGGGCTGTGCGGTGGGTCACACGGGCGGCGTCACGATCGCGGGATCGCCGCCGTCACGGTGCCCGAGCGCGAGCCGTCCTGCAGGGTCAGCGTGACCGCGGCCGGCGCCCGGCGGCCGACGCCCTCGAGCGTCACGACCCAGCCGGAGCCGGGATAGCGGCGCTGGGCCCCCTGCCGGGACGTCACGACGTGCGGGTCCCCCGCGTGCTCGACGCGGGCGATGTCACCGTCGGTCTTGACCGTCAGCCTCGGCGCGACCGCGTCGATGTTGCCGAACCACGCCGCGACGTCCAGCACGAGGTCGGCTCCGTCGCGGCGCACCGCCCGGACGACGGCGCGGGCGGACGTCTGCTCGTGCGTCAGCACGTAGGTCTCGGCCGGGACGGCGTCGACCTGCCAGCCGGGCAGGTAGACCGTCGGCCCTGCGGGCTCGTCGCCCGAGGGGTGCATCTCGGGCTGCATGCCCTCGGCCCGGACGAAGCGCCACACCGGCGCGTGCTCGCCGGCCGCGAGCAGAGCGTTCAGGACGCGGTACTGGGCCGGCACCTCGGCGGCGTACCGGTCAGGCGGCGTCGCCGCGACGACCCGCGGGACCCGCTCGATCAGCGCGTCGAGGTAGGCGTCGTCGGCGCGCTCGAGCTTCAGCACCGAGTTGGGGACGTTGTACCGCAGGTACTGCAGGGCCCGCTCCGCGCGGACCTCGGGCAGGTCCTCCAGCAGCTCCAGCACCGCGTCGATCGCGTCGAACCGCGCGTGCACCGCGTGCGCCGTGACTTGGCCCTGGGAGATCGACGTCTCCATGCGGCGCCAGTTGTAGGTCATGGCGCCGGAGATGTCGATGCCCTTCGCGTCGCGGTACGCCCGCGCCGTGACGATCTGGTCGCCGGCCAGCAGGACGGTCGGGAAGTCCAGCGCCTGCGCGTCCCAGAACTCGCGGCGGAAGATCTTGGCGCAGGCGATCGCGTTGACCAGCACGTCGGGGCGCTCGGCCAGCGTCACGTGGCGGGCCGGCTTCGCGTGGAGGGCGCGGATCCACGGCGCCGCCGGCTTGAGGCCGGTCAGCTCGAGCCGCTGGTACGGCATGACCGCGAGATCGGAGCCGGTCTCCTCCAGCACGTCCATCGCGCGGCGGATGCCCGTGCGGGTCACGGTGTCGTCGGCGTCGATGAACGTCAGAAAGCTGCCGGTCGCCGCGGCGACCGCCGCCCGGCGAGCCGCTCCGACGCCGGCATTGGCCTGCGACAGCACCATGACGCGTCGGTCGGCCCTCGCGTGCCGGCGGGCGATCGCGAGGCTGTCGTCGCTCGAGCCGTCATCGATCACGACGATGTCGAGGCGGCGGTAGTCCTGGCGGCGGATCGATCGCAGCGCCTCGTCGAGGTGCAGGGCCCCGTTGTACACGGGGACGACGACGCTGAGCACGGGACGGCGGCGCTGGCCCCATCGGTCGAGGGGTAGTGCGACGGCTCGCCGCAGACGCCTCCTGAGTCGGACCACACGCATCACCCTAGCGACGCGTGGCTAGGTTGTCGGAATGCTCGATCGACCGGTCCCGTGGCGGGACGCGTGGGAGCGCGCGCTGTACGGCGACGCCGGCTTCTTCCGCACGTCCCGGCCCGGCGACCACTTCCGCACCAGCGCCCACGTCGGCCTGTTCGCCGAGGCCGTCGCCGAGCTGGCCCGCCGGACGTCCGCCGCGACGGTCGTCGACGTCGGCGCGGGCGGCGGCGAGCTGCTGACGGCGCTCGACGCGCTCCTGCCCGGCACCGAGCTGGTCGGCGTCGAGCTCGCGGGGCGTCCGGATGGCCTGCCCGACCGCATCACGTGGGGCCCGGAGCTGCCCGACCGCGTCGAGGGTGTGCTGATCGCGAACGAATGGCTCGACAACGTCCCCTGCCCTGTCGTCGAGGTCGACGACGACGGCGTCGTGCGCGAGGTGCTGGTCGACCCCCGCACGGGGCGCGAGTCGCTCGGTGAGCCGTACGACTCGCGGTGGCTCGGCACCTGGTGGCCCGTGGCCGGACCGGGCCGACGCGCCGAGGACGGGCAGGCGCGCGACGCAGCGTGGGCCGATGCGGTCTCGCGCGTGCACGGCACCGCGATCGCGATCGACTACGGCCACGTCCGCGACGACCGGCCGTTGTTCGGCAGCCTGCGCTCGTACGCCGGCGGGCGTGAGGCCGACGTCGTGCCCGACGGCAGCCGCGACGTCACCGCCCACGTCGCGGTCGACGCGGTCGCCGCCGCGTGCGGCGGACGGCTCGTGCGGCAGCGTGACGCGCTCGCCGTGCTGGGCGTCGACGGGAGCCGGCCGCCGATCGATCGGGCACGCTCCGACCCCGCCGGATACCTCCGCGCCCTGAACCGTGCCGGCGAGGCCGGCGAGCTGCGCGCGCGGGGCGGTCTGGGTGACTTCTGGTGGATCATCGCCGACACGGCGGGCCATGGAACACTGGCGACATGACCAGGCTGCTGATCCGATCCGGCAAGGACCCGTTCACCCCCGTGGTCGCCGAGACGACCCTGACGCAGGACGTCTTCAACAGCAACAGCGGCAACTACCTGTTCCAGCACTCGGTGTGGAAGGCGCTCGCGACCGACGGCGCCGAGCTGGTGTCTAACGCGACGCTGTCCGAGCGCGTGTCGCCGGCCCCGGGCGACGCCGCCCGCATCAACGCCGAGTTCGACCACTTCGTGATCCCGCTGGCCAATGCGTTCCGCGCCGACTTCGAGCCCCGCCTGGCCCGGCTCGCCGAGCTGATCGAGGGCGTGTCGATCCCCGTGACCGTGACGGGCGTCGGCGCGCAGGCGGCCCACGGCCGGGGCATCGAGTCGCTCGCCCCGGTCGACGCGACGGTCCGCAAGTTCGTCGGCCTCGTGCTCGACCGCTCGGCCTCGATCGGCGTGCGCGGCGAGTTCACCAAGTCGTACCTGCTGAGCCTCGGCTTCCCCGACGACGCGATCGACGTCATCGGGTGCCCGTCGCTGTTCCTGCACGGCGGTGACTTCCGGGTCGAGAAGTCCGTCGACGCATTGACCTCCGACAGCCCGCTCGCGCTCAACCTGACCCCCGAGGTGCCCGGCATCGGGGCCTTCGCGACCGCGCAGGCCGAGCGCCACCCGCGTCTCACCTACATCGGGCAGGACGCCCACGACCTGCGGATGCTGCTGTGGGGCGTCCCGTTCCCGCACGTCCACGACCCGCTCGTCCCCGTCCACCTCGAGCACCCCCTGTACCAGCAGGACCGCATCCGGCTGTTCCTCGACACGTGGCCCTGGTACGACTTCATGGCGACGCAGCACTTCGCGTACGGCACCCGGTTCCACGGCAACGTGGCGGCGCTGCTGGGCGGCACCCCGGCGCACCTGCTGGCGCACGACTCCCGGACGCTCGAGCTCGCCGAATACCACCGCATGCCGTACACCCTGATGCCGTCGTTCGACGCCGACGTGAGCGCTGCAGACCTCTACGCCGCGACCGACATGGCCGAGTTCAACGCCGAGCTGCCCCGGGGCTTCGAGCGGTTCACCGCCTTCCTCGACCGCAACGGTCTGCAGCACGTCTACACGCCCGGCAACGGCCACGGCGACTTCGACGAACGGCTCGCGGCGGCGACGTTCCCGCCGCCCGTGCACGCGCTGGTGGCGTCCGACGGGCACGAGATCGCGTCCCGCCTCAAGTGGCTGCGCGACGGCATGGTCCTCGACATCACGCGGCACCCGCAGGCCTTCCAGCCGCCCTACCCGCACCCGGGATGGACCGGGCCCGGCAGCCGGCACGCACGCCTCCACGCCGCGGTGCAGGCGCAGGCCGGCGAGATCGAGACGCTCAACGCCCGGCTGGAGCTGCTGGAGCGCGGGTCGCCGAATCTCGTCCTACGCCGGATCCTGGGGCGGCTGCGGCGGCTGTTCGGCCGCTCATGACCGAGGTGACCGCCAGTGTCGGCACGGGATTCGCCACGACCGACATGGTGCTCAACATCGGGCCGCAGCACCCCGCGACCCACGGCGTGCTGCGTTTGCGGTTGACGCTGGACGGCGAGCGGGTGCAGGCCTGCGAGCCGATCATCGGCTACATGCACCGTGGGGTGGAGAAGCTCTTCGAGGTGCGCGACTACCGGCAGATCATCGTCCTGGCCAACCGCCACGACTGGCTCAGCGCGTTCTCCTCCGAGCTGGGCGTCGTGCTGGCCGTCGAGGACATGTTGGGCATGGAGGTGCCCGAGCGGGCCACGTGGATCCGCACGCTGCTCGCGGAGCTCAACCGGGTGTTGAACCACTTGATGTTCCTCGGGTCGTACCCGCTCGAGCTGGGCGCCATCACGCCGATCTTCTACGCGTTCCGCGAGCGGGAGACGATCCAGGAGGTCATGGAGGAGGTCTCGGGCGGACGCATGCACTACATGTTCAACCGCGTGGGCGGCCTCAAGGAGGACATCCCGGCCGGGTGGACGGGTCGGGCGTCCGCCGCGATCGCGACGGTGCGGTCGCGGCTCGCCGAGCTCGAGGATCTGATCTTCGGCAACGAGATCTTCCGTGCGCGGACCGTCGGCATCGGCGTGCTGTCGGAGGCCCTCGTCCACGACTACGGGGTGTCGGGACCCATCGCACGGGCGTCCGGCCTCGACATGGACCTGCGCCGCGACGAGCCGTACCTCGCGTACGGCGAGCTGCAGGACGTCCTGCGGGTGCCCGTGCGCACCGAGGGAGACTGCCACGCCCGCTTCGCGGTGCTGCTGGAGCAGACCAAGGTGTCGCTCGACCTCGCCGATGCGTGCCTCGCGCGGCTCGCCGAGCTGGCCCCCGGGCCGGTCAACGTCCGGCTGCCGAAGATCCTGAAGGCGCCGGAGGGCTCGACGTACGTCTGGACCGAGAATCCGCTGGGCCTCAACGGCTACTACCTCGTGTCGCGCGGTGAGAAGACGCCGTGGCGGCTCAAGCTGCGCACCGCGTCGTTCAACAACGTCGCGGTGCTGCCCGAGATCGTCGCGGGCACCGTCGTCGCCGACCTGGTGGCCATCCTGGGCAGCATGTTCTTCGTGGTCGGCGACATCGACAAGTAGCTGCGGCCCGGTGACCTCCTGATTCCCAGGAGAACCCCGGAATCTTCGCCTGATCGGTGGCCGCGTCCCGCTTCGCCCCGAAACCTGGCACCTGGCCCCTGTTGCAACGGGGATCAGGTGCCAGGAAATGGGGTCGACCCCGGAACCTTTCGGGGTTCTCCTGGGAATCAGGAGGTCCCCGGGAGTCGTAATAGGGTCGGGGCATGGACGAACAGCGCATCCCGACGCCCGTCGACGACCTGGCCGAGGCGTGGCTCGACACCATGCTGGAGCTCACGCCGGAGCTGCACGTCCACCTCGGACGTCCCGGGCGCGAGTCCGACTACAGCGACCTGTCGCCCGACGGGGTCGCCGCCCGCGCCGATGCCGCCCGATCGATCCTGGAGCGCGTCCGCGCCGCGGTGCCGGAGGACACGACCGACGCCGTCACGCAGGCCGAGCTGGTCCGCACCCTCGAGCTGGAGCTGGAGCAGATCGAGGCGGGCTTCTGGCAGCGCGACCTCAACGTCATCGCCTCGCCCGTGCAGGACGTGCGGGAGATCTTCGACGTCATGAGCACCGACTCCGACGACGACTGGTCGCACGTGGCGCGCCGGCTGCAGAACATCCCAACCGCGCTCGCGGGCTACCGCGACTCGCTTCGCATCGGCATCGCGGCCGGCAACGTGCCCGCTGTCCGACAGGTGCGCGAGGTCGCGGCGCAGGGCCGCAAGCTGGCCGGCGCCGACAGCTTCTTCGCCGCGCTGGCCGGACGGGCCGACGTCCCCGCCTCGCTCCGGTCGGACCTCGAAGCGGGTGCCCGCGTGGCGTCGGAGGCCTACGGCGCGCTCGTCACGTTCCTCGAGGAGCAGCTTGCGCCGCACGCGCCCGAGTCCGACGCCGTCGGCCGTGATCACTACGCGCTCGCGTCTCGCTCGTTCGTCGGCGCCGAGATCGACCTCGACGAGACGTACGAGTGGGGCGTCGAGGAGCTGAACCGCATGGTCGCCGAGCAGGAGAGCATCGCCGGCGAGATCCTGCCCGGTGCCGGCGTGGCCGACGCGATCGCGTATCTCGACGGCGACGCATCCCGCAAGCTGCACGGCACCGACGCCCTCAAGGCGTGGATGCAGGAGACCAGCGACCGTGCCGTGGCCGAGCTGGGCCGCACGCACTTCGACATCCCCGAGCCGATGCGCCGGCTCGAGTGCCTCATCGCCCCGACCCAGGAGGGCGGCATCTACTACACCGGGCCGAGCGAGGACTTCGAACGTCCCGGCCGCATGTGGTGGAGCGTGCCGGAGGGGGTCACCGAGTTCGACACGTGGCGCGAGCTGACGACGGTCTACCACGAGGGCGTGCCCGGGCATCACCTGCAGGTGGGCCTCGCGACGTACAACAGCGCGCAGCTCAACGGCTGGCGGCGGCTCAACTGGAACTCCGGCCACGGCGAGGGCTGGGCGCTCTACGCCGAGCGGCTGATGTCGGACCTGGGCTATCTCGACGACCCCGCCGACCGGCTGGGCATGCTCGACGGTCAGCGCATGCGGGCCGCCCGCGTCGTGCTGGACATCGGCGTGCACCTCGGCAAGCCCAAGCCGGACGGCAGCGGCAATCTGAACGGCAGCAGCGGCGCCTGGACCGGCGAGGACGCCTTCGCCTTCCTCGACCAGCACGTCAACATGAACGAGCCGTTCGTCCGCTTCGAGGTCAACCGCTACCTCGGCTGGCCCGGCCAGGCGCCGTCGTACAAGGTCGGCCAGCGCATGTGGGAGCAGCTGCGCGACGACTGGGTCGCGGTGCACGCGTCCGCCCCGGGCGGTGCCGACCTCAAGGAGTTCCACCGGCAGGCGCTGGCCATCGGCGGCGTCGGCCTCGGCACCCTGCGCACGACCCTGCTACCCGACTGACCCACCCCCCGGACACCGACGGGAGAGCTGCGGCCCCGGTCCAAGGGGCCGCAAGTACCCCCTCGAGGGGCGACAAGTACCCCGTCAGCGTTGCTAGGCGGGGGTGGGGTCGCCACGGCCTCGGGAGCCGTGGCCGGGGCCGTCCTCGTCGTCATCGTCGTCCTCGGGCAGACGGCAGGCGCGCTCGAGGAGGAGGGCCGCGACGAGCAGCAGCAGGCTCGCGACCGAGGCGGCGAGACCCCGAACGAATCGCTCGCGGCCCAGCATCGAGTCGAGCGACTCGACGTACGTCAGGGCGAAGCCGCCGTAGAAGCCGGCGACGAGCGCGCCCACGACGGCGCACGACTTGGCGAGCGACAGCATGCGCAGCGCGTGCTCGGACGTCATGCGCTCGTGCTTGCGGTGCAGGCTCTGCCATGTGTTCCACGCGAGCGTGCCGACGCCCGCGGCACCCGCGAGCAGGGTCAGCGGGGCGATCCAGCCGAGCCGCGGCGGCGTGCCGTCGAGCCGGATGATGAGCGGCGGGGTCAGCCTGCCGGCGACGATCCCGACCGCGATCAGGCCGGCCACCAGCAGCGCCGAGACGGGCCTGGCCAGCTTCATGGTACGAAACGCGTAGTCACGAGATCACAGGATGATCTCGAGGTCCTCACGCTTGACGACACCGCTGGTGTCGACATCGGCGATCAGGTCCGCGACGAAGCCCTTGCCCGGGATCTCGCCCTCGGGGTCGATCTCGAGCCACGGCACGAGCACGAAGCCGCGCTCGTGAGCGCGGGGGTGCGGCAGGACGAGCTGGTCGTCGTCGGCGATGCGGTCACCGACCACGATGACGTCGACGTCGAGGGTGCGCGGGGCACCCGGCTCGGACCGCTCGCGCCCGAAGGCGTCCTCGATCGCCAGAGCGCGGTCGAGCAGCGTGTGGACCGTCAGGGTCGTGTCGATGAGGACCGCGGCGTTGAGGAACTTGCCCGCGGAGGGATCGGGGCTGCCGACCGGCTCGGTCTCGTAGACCGACGAGATCGCCACGACGGTCACCTCGGGGGTGTCTTCCAGCGCGGAGACGCCACCCTGCAGCTTGCCGATGCGATCGCCCAGATTCGATCCGAGCGCCAAGATGGCCTGCCGGATGGGACGCATGCCGCCCGTCATCGTGTCCGCGTCGAGGACGTACGGGGTGGGCGCTTCGGTCACTGTTTGCTCCGCTCTATCGTGACGGCGACGTCGTCGAACGTCACCGCGATGGGCGCTTCCGGCTTGTGCACCGTCACGCTAGCCCATTGGACCGACTCTTCGGCCAGGCACAAGTCCACCATACGGAGCGCGAGCGTCTCGATCAGGTCGACCGGGTCGCTCACGATCTGGTCGTGGACCTGCTGTGCCAGCACGCCGTAGTGGACGGTCTTGGTCAGGTCGTGCTCGCGGGCCGCCGGGCCGAGGTCGAGACCCAGGCTCACGTCGACGACGAAGGTCTGTCCGTCGCGCTTCTCCTCGTCGAACACGCCGTGGTGGCCGTGTGCCGAGATGCCCCGCAGGTCGATGCGGTCGAGGCCGTCAGGAATCATGCGTGAACCCCATGCTCAGTCGTCCTCCATGGCCAGGTCGGCGATGGGTGAGGCGTGACGGGACCAGAACTTCCAGTCGCCGGCCGTCCTGCCACCGGCCCGGTCCTTCACAAGGATACTCGTGCAGACCGCCTTGCCTCCCGCGAAGGACTCCGCCGAGGTCATGCCCTCCCCCGAGAGGATGTTCTCGGTGCAGACGATCACGGCGGTCTGGGACTCGTCGGCACCGCGGGGCAGGATCGTGACCTCCAGGTCGGTCAGGAAGAACTGGATGTAGCCGACGTTGGCCATCAGCACGGTCCACGACCGCAGCACCTGCGACGTGCCTCGCAGCGGCACAGCGCCGGGGTGCACGCAGGACGTGTCGGGGTCGTCGACCCACAGCGACGCCATCAGGTCGACGTCACCGGACTCGACCGCGTCGTAGAACGCCCGGTGGACGGCAAGGGCCTGCTCGTTCATGCGGTCTCCTTGCCCAGTCGGGCCGCGACGCGGACGGCGTCGGCCGCGGCGGAGGCCTCGTGCACGCGGACGCACCAGGCGCCCGCGGCGGCCGCGAGCGTCGCGACCGCGGTCGAGGCGGCGTCGCGCCGGTCGGTGGGTCGCAGCTCGCCGTCCTCGCGCAGCAGCTCGCCGAGGAACCGCTTGCGGCTCGCGGCGACCAGCACGGGGTGCCCCATCGCGACGAAGGCGTCGAGGTGCGCCAGGACCGTCCAGTTCTGCGCGCCGGTCTTGGAGAAGCCGAGGCCCGGGTCGACGATGATCCGGGCGGGGTCGACGCCGGCCGCGACGGCCGCGTCGACCTGCACCTGCAGCTCGGCGCGGATGTCGGCGACGAGGTCGTCGTAGTGCGTGTGGTTCTGCATCGTCCGCGAGTGCTCGCGCCAGTGCATCAGGACGATCGGCGACCCGGCCCGCGCCGCGAGGGCCGTCATCTCCGGATCGGCGCGACCGCCCGACACGTCGTTGACGATCGCCGCGCCGGCCGCGAGCGACCGCTCCGCGACCGAGGCCCGCATCGTGTCGACCGACACCGCGACGCCCTGCGCGACGAGCCCCGAGATGACCGGCAGCACGCGCCGCAGCTCCTCGGCCTCGTCGATGCGCAGCGCGCCGGGGCGGGTCGACTCACCGCCGACGTCGACCAGATCGGCACCGGACGCGACGAGTTCGAGCCCGTGCCGCACGGCGGTCGCGGCGTCGAGCCACTTGCCGCCGTCGGAGAACGAGTCGGGCGTGACGTTGACGACCCCCATCACGAGGCAGCGGTCCTGAGCGAGGCCGGGCAGCACGTGGGGCCTAGCGGGCCGTGATGAGGCCCATGGCCTCGGCTCGGGTCGCGGGATCGCGCAGCTGCCCGCGCACCGCGCTCGTGACGGTCTTGGCACCGCCCTTGCGGACGCCCCGCATCGTCATGCACAGGTGCTCGGCCTCGATGACGACGATCGCGCCGCGGGGCCGCAGCTGCTCGACGAGCGCCTCGGCGATCTGGGTCGTCAGCCGCTCCTGCACCTGCGGGCGGCGGGCGTAGACGTCGACGAGCCGGGCCAGCTTCGACAATCCCGTGACGGCACCGCCCTCGGACGGGATGTAGCCCACGTGGGCGACGCCGAAGAACGGCACGAGGTGGTGCTCGCACATCGACCACATCTCGATGTCCTTGACCAGGACGAGCTCGTCGTGACCGACCTCGAAGACCGCCGTCAGGACGTCGGCCGGATCCTTGTCCAGCCCCGCGAGGAGCTCGTCGTACGACTTGGCGACCCGTGCCGGCGTGTCGCGCAGGCCCTCCCGGTCGGGATCCTCGCCCACGGCGAACAGCAGCTCGCGGATCGCCGCCTCCGCACGCGGACGGTCGACCGTCACGAGAGCTCGGGCCCGTTCTGCATCGGCGGGCCCGCCGGCGGCGGCGCGTCGACGCCGGCGTCGGGGCCGACGACGATGGGCGTTCCGTTCTCGCCGCTGTAGGAGCGGCCGGGGATGTTGTCGACGGGCGGACGGGTGTCGGGCACCCGGGACTCCGACCCGGTCCACGCGGGACGGACCTGGCGACGACGCAGCGGCTCGAAGATCTCCGCGACCTGCGCCTTGTCGAGCGTCTCCTTCTCGAGCAGCTCGGTCACCAGGGCGTCGAGGACGTCGCGGTTCTCGTGAAGGATGTCGAAGGCCTCCTGGTGCGCGAACGTGATGAGCTTGTTGATCTCGTCGTCGACGATCGCCGCGACGTTCTCGGAGTAGTTGCGCGCGTGGCCGATGTCGCGGCCCAGGAAGGGCTGGCCCTCGTTCTCGCCGAGGCGCACGGCACCCAGCCGTTCGGTCATGCCGTACTGCGTGACCATCGCGCGGGCCAGGCTGGTGGCCTTCTCGATGTCGTTGCCGGCCCCGGTCGTCGGGTCGTGGAAGACGAGCTCCTCGGCCGCGCGGCCGCCCAGCAGGTAGGCGAGCTTGTCGAGCAGCTCGGCGCGGGTCTGGGAATACTTGTCCTCATCGGGCAGCACCATCGTGTAGCCCAGCGCCCGACCGCGCGGCAGGATCGTGATCTTGTGGACGGGGTCGCTCTGCGGCAGCGCCGCCGCGACGAGGGCGTGGCCGCCCTCGTGGTACGCCGTGATGCGGCGCTCGTTCTCGTTCATGAGCCGGCTGCGCTTCTGCGGGCCGGAGATGACGCGGTCGATCGCCTCGTCGAGCGCGACGCCGTCGATCGTCTTGTGGCCGTTGCGGGCCGTGAGCAGCGCCGCCTCGTTCAGGACGTTGGCGAGGTCGGCACCGGAGAAGCCGGGGGTGCGACGGCCGATGGCCTCGAGGTCGACGCCGGGTGCAATGGGCTTGCCGCGGGCGTGCACCTTGAGGATCTGCGTGCGTCCGGCCAGGTCGGGCGCCTCGACGCCGATCTGGCGGTCGAAGCGGCCCGGGCGCAGCAGCGCCGGGTCGAGCACGTCGGGACGGTTGGTCGCAGCGATCAGGATGACGCCGCCACGCACGTCGAAGCCGTCCATCTCGACGAGCAGCTGATTGAGGGTCTGCTCGCGCTCGTCGTGGCCGCCGCCCATGCCGGTGCCGCGGTGGCGTCCGACGGCGTCGATCTCGTCGATGAAGACGATCGCGGGAGCATTTTCCTTGGCCTGCTCGAACAGGTCGCGGACGCGGCTCGCGCCGACGCCCACGAACATCTCGACGAAGTCGGAGCCGGAGATCGAGTAGAACGGGACGCCCGCCTCACCGGCGACGGCGCGCGCGAGCAGGGTCTTGCCGGTGCCGGGAGGGCCGTAGAGCAGGACGCCCTTGGGGATCTTGGCGCCGACGGCCTGGAACTTGGCCGGCTCCTGCAGGAACTCCTTGATCTCGCCGAGCTCCTCGATCGCCTCGTCGCAGCCGGCGACGTCGGAGAACGTGGTCTTCGGGGTGTCCTTGCTCATGAGCTTCGCCTTGGACTTGGCGAACTTCATGACGCCCGCGCCGCCGCCCTGGGTGCGGCTCAGGAAGTAGATCAGCAGGCCGAAGATCAGCAGGATCGGCAGGAACGAGAACAGGATCGAGAGGAAGGCGTTGGTCTTGGGGACCTCGACGTCGAACGTCTTGAGCTTCTTGTCGGCGACGGCCTGCTCGGCCTGCTCGACGAGACGGGCGCCCTGGTCGCCGAGGAACTTGGCCTTGACCTTCTTGTCGTCGGTCAGCGTGGCCTGGATGACCTGGTCGCCCTCGATGAAGGTGACGTCCTTGACCTTGCCGGACTCGAGGTAGTTGACCATCGTCGCGGTGTTGATCTGCTTGTAGCCGTCGGCCGAGGAGGAGACCGAGACGACCGAGATGACGAGGATCACGATCAGGACGATCCAGAGCCAGGGGCCCTTGAAGAGGCGTTGGAAGTTCATGTACGGCGTGGAGCGGGTCCACTCCTCCTCGGGGTTCTGGTCGGTAGTCGAACGGTACACGGGGCGCCGCTCTCAGGTAGAACGTGTTCAGCCCCTGGCAACGTTCCCCCCGACAGTTCGCCCGCAGCGAACTGCCGGGCCCGTCCACGGAGGACCTGACGCGCATCCGCGCCCGGCTGGCAAGGGATGGGAGGGAAGGCGCACCGTTACTTGTGCGTCGACCGACCAGAGCGCCGCCAGGCGGGATGCGGGGTGCGTCAGGAGTACACGTGCGGTGACAAGGTGCCTATGCAGCGGAGGTTGCGGTAGCGCTCGTTGTAGTCGAGGCCGTAGCCGACGACGAAGGCGTTGGGGATGTCGAAGCCGACGTACTTGACCTCGACGTCCATGCGCTGGGCCTCGGGCTTGCGCAGCAGGGTCGCGATCTCGACGGACGCGGGGCCGCGGGATCGCAGGTTGGTGATGAGCCAAGACAGCGTCAGGCCGGTGTCGATGATGTCCTCGACGATCAGGACGTGGCGGTCGTTGAGGTCGGTGTCGAGATCCTTGAGGATGCGCACGACGCCGGACGACTGCGTGCCCGATCCGTACGACGACACCGCCATCCAGTCCATCTCGACGTGCCGGTCGAGGCTGCGGGCCAGATCGGCCATGACCATGACCGCTCCCTTGAGGACGCCGACGAGCAGCAGGTACTTTCCCTCGTAGTCCGTCTGGATCTGGGTTTCCATCTCCTTGAGGCGGGTGACGATCTGCTCCTCGGTGTAGAGGGTCTGATCGAGATCGAGGTCGCCTTCAACATGCATCTGGTCCACGGGGTCACCCTTTCACAGGCGTGTCGGCGAACGACAGGGAAGGCCCCGTCCTGACCGCGCTGACCCCGCCGGGCAGCTCGACACGGCGCTGTCCGCGCCAGTCGGTGACCAGCCGGTC
>JAOPXY010000028.1 GCA_025964895.1 Aeromicrobium sp. | reverse complement strand
GGAGGTGCCCTTCGGCGCGGACGGGGACGGCTGCTCGTCGCCGGCGCCGGTCGGGTCGTCGGACTTCTTCGCCGGGGTGCTGGCGGCGACGTCCGCCACGGACCGCACGAGCGCGTCGACGTCGGCCGGCGTGCACGAGCCGCACAGCGAGGATGCCCGTGCGGCGAGATCGGTGACGGTGTCCTTGGCGGCGTCGAACGAGGCCGAGACGCTCTTGGGCAGCTGCGCCGACAGCGCGGCCAGGTCGAGGCTGGACTCGCCGGCGAACTGGTTGACGGTCACGATCGCACCCGTCTTGCCGGTCGAGTCGAACTCGGTGAAGAGCCGACCGGAGCCGTCGGCCGCGGTCGTCGCGAAGTCGTCGAGCGTGTCGGCGATCAGGGCGCTCGACTCGCCGTCGGCGGTGAGGCGCTTGGCCTCGGCGAGCCGCTCGGAGGCGCGCTCGAGCTGGAACTCGCCCCGCGACGCGTCGTCGCGGTGCAGCTGCAGCTCGACGGACTCCACGGTGCGTTTGACGGGGTACAGCAGCTCACCGGGGACGGCTGAGGCGCTGGACGCGACCAGCCCGACGACACCGGCCGATGCGATGGCGGCCGCGGTCAACGACGCGATGCGGCGGCGGGCGGGCCTGTAAGGTGCGGCACGGGCGGGGGAGGCCCGACGCTTGACCGGCGGCGCCGGCACCAGGACCGTGGCGGCCTCGGTCATCAGCTGCGCGCGCAGGGAGTCGCGGAACGTCGGGGAGGGCTCGGCTACGGCCGACTGGCAGATGTGCTCGGCGAGGCGTACCAGGTCGGCGATCTGCTCGTCCTGGGGCGTGGCGCCACGGAGGGCGTCCTCGAAGGCATCGTCGTGGGAGCGACGGCCGATCATGATGGAGTCCTGACTGTTGCTCGTGGCGACCTGACGACACCATCAACGACCCGTTGCACCGTGAGGTTACGGCGAGTTGTCGGGCTCAAGGTCCTGACCTGGCGGATCATCGCGCGTCACCCGGGACGGTCTTGGCCAGGCTTCTGACGGCCCTGAGCTGCAGCTGCTTGATCGCGCCCTCGCTGCGGCCGAGCGCTGCGGCCGTCTGTGCGATCGACAGACCCTGGATGAATCGCATCAGGATGCAGTCGCGCTGCTCGGTGGGCAGCCCGCTGACCGCCTCGAACAGGATCTCGTTCGAGATGAGCGCCAGCACCTCCTGCTCGGGGCTCGCTGCGTGCGTCTTGCCCTCGGGGATCGTCTCGGACACGATCTCCAGACGCGAGCGGCTCGACTTGAAGTGGTCGGCGACCAGGTTGCGCGCGATCGTCGTCAGCCACGCGCCGAAGTCCTTGCCCTGCCAGTTGAAGCGCTGGATGGCCCGCAGCCCGCGCACGAACGTCTCGCTCGTGAGGTCCTCGGCGAGCTGCTGGGACCCGACGCGGTAGTAGACGAACCGGAAGACCCCCGTGACGTAGTGGTCGTACAGCTGGCCGAAGGCCTCGGCGTCACCCTCTTTGGCGAGATCGACGAGGGCGCGTAGGCGCATCGCCTCGGGATCGTGCTCGTCGCGCGGCGCGGGCCCGCCGTTCGTCGGCGCGTACGCGGGGGAGTCCGCCACCGCGAGCGCGATCGCCAGCGGACGGTCGCCCGGGATCGCCGCAGCGAGCGCCAACGCGGCGCGCAGCGCATCCAGTCCAGATCTCACAGGCCCTCCCTGACCCAGTCAGCCTAGCCCGGATCGGCGCGATGTGTTCAGTGATTTGTTTTTTGTCGACGGCGAAGCACGCGCCACGTCGTCGCGGCGGCGACGGCGGCTACGGCTCCCTTGCCGGAAGCCATCGCGACCTTGCGTCCCGTGCGGTAGTCGCGGACGCGCCAGCCCTCGGACTTGGCGTGGGCGCGCAGCGCGGAGTCGGGGTTGACGGCGCACGGATGGCCGACGAGCGACAGCATCGGCAGGTCGTTGCCGGAGTCGGAGTACGCGTAGCAGTCGGCGAGCACGAGGCCCTCGCGCTCCGCGACGGCCCGGACGGCGACGGCCTTGCCCTCGCCGTGCAGCATGTCACCGACGAGCTCGCCGGTGTAAACGCCGTCGACGTGCTCGGAGATCGTGCCCAGCGCGCCGGTCAGGCCGAGCCGTCGCGCGATGACCTGCGCGATCTCGATCGGCGCGGCCGTCACGAGCCACACCCGCTGCCCGCGGTCGAGGTGCCACTGCGCTATCGCCTGGGTGCCCGGCCAGATCTTGTTCGCCATGTGCTCATCGAAGATCTCCTCGCCGATCTCCTCCAGCTCCGACACCCGGTGGCCTGCGATGAAGGCGAGCCCAGACGCCCGGGCCTTCGCGATGTGCTCGGGGTCCTCGCTGCCGATGACCCGGAAGCACACCTGCTGCCACGCGGCCCTAAGCAGGTCGCCGGTCGTGAAGAACTTGCGCCGGTGCAGTCCTCGGGCGAAGTGGAAGATCGACGCACCCTGCATGATCGTGTTGTCGACGTCGAAGAACGCCGCCGCCGTCGGGTCGAGCTGCGTCATGAGGGCGCTCTCGACCTCCGACGCGGACGCTGCCGCTTGGCCCGCGAGGACGGACCGCGCCTGCAGATTGCGCGGCCGATCGGGTGTTGCGTCCCGTCCCATGGACCCGAGCCTAACGCTCCGCGTGGCGGGCCACGTGTGGTTGAGTAGAGGGGTGACAGTCAATGTCAGCGACTACCTCCGGACGGCTGCCGAGCGCGATCCGGACGGCACCGCGCTGATCGAGCACCGCCCCGCGCGGCGGGCCGTGACGTGGCGCGAGCTCGACTCCGCCGCCGACTCGGTCGCTCGGGCGCTCTCGGGCCGTGGCCTCGTGGCGGGCCACCGCGTCGCGCTCGTGATGGCCAACCGCATCGACCTGCCGATCGCCTACTACGGCATCCTGCGCGGCGGCATGGTCGCGGTGCCGATCAACCCGCGCTCGACGACCCGCGAGATCGGTCGCATGCTCGCCGACTCCCGCGCCCGCATCGTCCTGTGCGACGAGGCCGGCGTCGCGCAGGTGCGCGAGGCGGTGACCGGCGAGCATGCGGTCGGCATCGTCGTCGACGGCGCCGAGCCGAGGGCCGGCGAGACGTCCTTCGAGCGGTTCCTGGCCGATGCGACGGGCACACCGCCTGCGGCCCCGGCCGACGCGGAGGCGCTCGCGGTGATCCTCTACACGTCCGGCACCAGCGGCAAGCCGCGCGGCGCGATGCTGACCCACCGCGCCCTCATCGCCAACACCGAGCAGATCGCCCGGCTCGAGCCGCCGGCCATGAGCCCCCAGGACGTGTGCCTCGGGCTCCTGCCGATGTTCCACATCTACGGCCTCAACTGCGTGCTGGGCCAGGCCGTGCGCCAGGGCGCGACCGTCGTGATGGTCGACGGATTCGACGCCGTCGGGCTGCTCGACCTGATCGTCGCCGAGGGCATCACGAACCTGCCGCTCGCTCCGCCGGTCATCGCGGCGTGGGCCGGGCGCGGCGACCTGCGCGAGAAGCTCGCGGGAGTCACGACGATCCTGTCCGGCGCCTCCGCGCTCGAGGCGGCGCTCGCCGAGAGCTTCAGCGACTCCTCCGGCCACCGGATCGAGCAGGGCTACGGCCTCACGGAGACCGCGCCCGTCATCTCCACGACGCACGGCTCGCCGCGCGACGCGCGGAACCTGCTCAAGCACGGCTCGGTCGGACGTCCGTTGCCGGGCATCGAGCTGCGGGTCGTGGAGGCCGGTGGCGCCGCCGCGGCTCCCGGCGATCCTGCGGAGATCTGGGTCCGCGGCGACAACCTCTTCTCGGGCTACTGGCCCGACGGCGCCGACGGCCCCGGACCCGACGGCTGGTACCCGACCGGCGACATCGGCTTCGTCGACGCCGACGGCGACCTGACCCTCGTCGACCGGTTGCGCGAGCTGGTCATCGTCTCGGGCTTCAACGTCTACCCGTTCGAGGTCGAGGACGTCATCGCGGAGGTGCCGGGCGTCGCCCAGGTCGCCGTCGTCGGCCTGCCCGACGAGGAGACCGGCGAGGCGGTCCTGGCCTTCATCGTCCCCGCCAAGGACTCGTTGGACGACGAGCAGACGCTGGTCGAGCGCGTCGAGGCGCACTGCCGCACGCGACTGGCCCGGTTCAAGCAGCCGCGCCGGACGCTCGTCGTCACGGGCCTGCCGCACTCGGCCACGGGCAAGGTCGCCAAGGGGCGCCTCAGGGCGCTCGCCCGCAGCGAGACCCTCGGTCTCGGCACGTCATGACCCGTCCGCGCCCCGGGGAGAACGGCGCGATCGCGCACGCCGACGACGCGCGGGTCGTCCTCTACACACGGGAGGGCTGCCACCTGTGCGCCGCCGCCGAGGCCCAGGTCGCCGAGGTCTGCGCGGAGACGGGCGATGCGTGGGTGCGGGTCGACATCGACGACGACCCCGACCTGCGCGAGCGCTTCACCGAGCAGGTGCCCGTCACGTTCGTCGACGGCGCGCAGCACGACTTCTGGCGCGTCGACCCGGTGCGGCTGCGCGCGGCCCTCGGCCGCCGTCGCACAGGCCTGTTCCGGCGCTGAGGCACGTCCGGCGGCGGGGCCGGAGGTCCTGCGGCGCTCGTGAAGTAGGTCACTTCTTCGCGTAGGAGTCATGTCTCGATTTTGTTAACGCGTTCACAAACTCTTAAACTGATGGGGCACCCGGTGCTCGTCCCGCAAGGGATAATCCCCAGCATCGCGGCGCAGGAGCACCGTGACACTTCTTCGCAGCCCCCGGCTGGACGGCAGCACCTCGCGTGACATCCCCGATGCCACCGTGGCGCGTCTGCCCGTCTACCTGCGCGCGCTCAACGCGCTGGCCGAGCAGGGCGTCATGTCCTGCGCGTCCAACGAGCTCGCGGAGCAGGCCGGCGTCAACCCGGCGAAGCTGCGCAAGGATCTGTCGTACCTGGGCTCCTACGGCACCCGTGGTGTCGGCTACGACGTGGAGTACCTCCGCTACCAGATCGCCCGCGAGATGGGGCAGACCCAGGACTGGGACGTCGTCATCGTCGGCGTCGGCAACCTGGGCTCGGCGCTGTCGGCGTACCAGGGGTTCAGCACCCGCGGCATCCGCGTCGCCGCGCTCGTCGACGCCGATCCGCAGCGCGTCGGCACCGTCGTTTCCGGCATCACCGTGAGCCCCCTCGACGAGCTCGACGAGATCGTCGCCGACCGCGACATCTCGATCGGCGTCATCGCGACCCCCGGCACCGCGGCCCAGGAGGTCGCCGAGCGCCTCGTCGCGGCCGGCATCACCAGCATCCTCAACTTCGCGCCTGCTCTCGTGCAGGTGCCCGACGGCGTCGATGTGCGCAAGGTCGACCTGTCGATCGAGCTGCAGATACTGGCGTATCACGAGCAGCGCAAGGCGAGCGCGGACAAGACGAGCACGGACAAGGCGGCAACGGCATGAGCGTCCTGGTGGTGGGCATGTCCCACAAGTCGGCCCCGATCGACGTGCTGGAGCGTGCCGCGCTCGACGTCGACGCGGCGGTCAAGCTCTCGCACCGTGTGCTCGAGACCGACTTCGTGACCGAGTCGGTCGTCATCTCCACGTGCAACCGGGTCGAGATCTACGTCGAGGCCGAGCGGTTCCACGGCGCCGTCGAGGAGGTCTCGCGCCTGCTGGCGGAGCACTCGGGCCTCGACCGGGACGACTTCGTCCGCCACGTCTACGTCCACTTCGACGAGGCCGCCGTCGCGCACCTCTTCGGCGTCGCCGCAGGCATGGACTCGATGATCCTCGGCGAGAGCCAGATCCTCGGCCAGGTGCGCGACTCGCTGCACTCGGCCCAGGCCGAGTCGACCGTCGGCTCGTGCCTCAACGCCCTGTTCCAGCAGGCCCTGCGCATCGGCAAGCGCGGTCACGCCGAGACCGGCATCGACCGCCTCGCGCCGTCGATCGTCACGGCGGGCCTCGACGCGGCCGGACCCGTCGTCGACGCCGAGGGCACCCGCTTCCTGGTCGCCGGGGCGGGCACGATGGCCAGCCTCGCGGTCCGCACCCTCGTCGACCGCGGCGTCGACCCGCACCGCATCATGGTCGCCAACCGCACGTACCAGCGCGCGTACGCGCTCGTGGCGACATTCGGCGTCAGCGCCGTGCGCTGGCAGGCGATGGACGTCGAGCTGTCCGCCGCAGACGTCCTGATCAGCTGCACCGGTGCCGCGGGCGCGGTGTTCGACCGTGACCGCATCGCCACGGC
>JAOPXY010000022.1 GCA_025964895.1 Aeromicrobium sp. | reverse complement strand
CGCTGCAGTACGGCGTGCCGCTGGAGACCTTCGTGCAGAAGTTCACCAACATGAAGTTCGAGCCCGCCGGTCTGACCGACGACCCGGACGTCCGCATGAGCCAGTCGATCATGGACTACACGTTCCGCCGCCTGGCCCTGGACTACCTGGACTTCGACACCCGCTCGGCCCTCGGCATCCACTCCGCCGACGAGCGCCAGCGCTACCTCGACACCGGTTCGCACCAGCCCATCTCGGCCGGTTCGACCGCAGCCGAGCTCATCGACGAGGCGCCCGTTGCTCCCGTCGAGGCCTCGAAGGTCGTCGAGAACGCCGTCGCCATCGAGACCCCCTCGGTCTCCGGCGACAGCCACGAGGCAGCCGCCTCGAAGCCCGCCCCCGCCACGGCTCACACCAGCGCCGAGCTCTTCGAGCAGATCACCGGCTCCGCGGTCGACTCGCCGCTGTGCATGACCTGCGGCACCAAGATGCGTCCCGCCGGCTCCTGCCACGTGTGCGAGGGCTGCGGAAGCACTAGCGGCTGCAGCTGATCACGCAGTGACGTGAATGAGCCCCGACCGGTCCGGTCGGGGCTTATTCACGTCCGGGCCGGCACATGCTGATCACTAGGTAATCGTTCAGTTGACGCGTCCAGCTGCGCTGTTACGTTGGAGGGCATGTCGTCGGAGCAGGAGCGTTCTGCGAACGCCCACGACTTCTCCTGGGGGACGGCGATGGAGTACGGCGGTATCGGGTTATTCTCCTGGACTCCCGCGACCAACGACCTGTGGTGGGACGACCGATCGGCCCAGATCTTTGCCGCGGACCGGGCGGGGGAGACACCTATCGAGACGTGGCGACGCCGGGTGCATCCAGACGACAAGGTGCCGTCGCAGGAGGCCTTCACCAACTATGCCGATGGAGTGCTGCCTGAACGCACCTACCGGATCGTGCTGGACGATGGGACCGTGCGCCATCTGTTGGCCCGCACCACCGACGTGATGCGCGATGAGGACGGAACGGTGACGCGGACGAGCGGGGTGACCGTCGACGTCACGAATGCACACGAGGCGGAAGGACGCCTGGCCACGATGCTGGACTCGATCAGCGACGGCTTCTTCCTCCTGGACCGCGACTTTCGATTCACCTTCGTCAATCGCCAGGGGCATCTCATCCTCGGCAACACCTCAGCGAATCTATTGGGCCGCAGCCTCTGGGAGGCATACCCGGCCGCACTGGGCACGACATTCGAAGAGGCCTACCGGCGCGCCATGGATGAGCGGGTCAGCGGACGGTTCGAGGAGTTCTATCCCGAGCCTCTCAACGTGTGGGTTGAGGTGCGTGTCGAACCCGCGGCCGAAGGCATCGTCGTCTTCTTCCAGGACGTCTCCGAGCGGCGCGCCCGCCGGGAGGAACGTGAGCAGCTGCTCGCGGCCGAGCGGCTTTCGCGTCGGAAGGCCGACCATGCCCGCGCTGCAGCTGAGCGTGCCAAGGAGCAGCTCGCCTATCAGGCAACCCACGACTCGTTGACGGGTCTGGTCAACCGGGGAGAGTTCGCCCGGGTGGGGCAGGCGGCGATCGACGAGATCCATGCCGCGGGCAGGGCCGGCGGGACGTCTGAGTGGCCCCTCACTGTTCTGTTCATGGACGTGGACAGGTTCAAGCTCATCAACGACGCCCTCGGTCACGCGGTCGGGGACGCGCTGCTGGTGAAGATCGGGGAACGGTTGTCCAGGGAGCTGCAGCACGGCGACGTCCTGGCCCGACAGGGTGGTGACGAGTTCGTCGTGCTTCTGCGCGATGTGAGCCCGGATGAGGCTCAGGTGGTCGCCGAACGCATGTGCGGAGTCGTCCGGGGGACGTTCGACGTCGATGGCCACGACCTCACCGCGACGCTGAGCGTGGGCATCGCCGCCTCGGGCCCGGGAGCGTCCATCGAGACGTTGTTGCGTGACGCCGACGTCGCGCTGTACCGCGCGAAGGACCTCGGCCGCGACCAGGTCGCCTGGTTCGACGCGGAGAGTCACCGGCGCTTGCTGCACCGCATCGCACTCGAGTCTGATCTGCATGACGCCGTGACGGACGGCGCGATCGAGGTGCACTACCAGCCCAGTTTCGCGGCCGCTGAACATCAGCTGCGAGGAGTCGAGGCCCTTGCGCGATGGACCCACCCGCAGCGCGGAGCGGTGTCTCCCGAGGTCTTCATCCCGCTGGCCGAGGAGTGCGGCCTCATCACTCGACTGGGCCGCCAAGTGCTCGAACTCGCCGTCCGGCAGGCGGCGCAGTGGATACTCGTGCCGGACTTCACCGTGTGGGTGAACGTCTCCGGTCGCGAGCTCACGCCAGGGTACGCCGTTTCGGTACTCGACCTCCTGGCACAGGAGCGCGTGCCGGCGCATCGGATAGGCCTGGAGGTCACCGAGTCGGTGCTCGCCGACGAGAATGTCGCTGTGGAGGAGCTCAGGCTCTTGCACGGCGCGGGCGTCGCGGTCGCCATCGACGACTTCGGCACGGGATACAGCTCGTTGTCGCGCCTGGTCACGCTGCCGGTGTCGCTGCTGAAGATCGACAAGTCATTCGTCTCCGGGATCGAGACATCTTCTGGATATGCGACGGTCGACGTGATCGTTCGCCTTGCGAGAACGCTCGGCGTGCACACCGTCGCAGAAGGCGTTGAGACCTTCGGGCAGCTGGAGCTGGTACGCGAGGCCGGCGTGGACTTCGCGTCCGGATTCCTCCTCGGCAGGCCCGCGCCGGCGCAGGCCGGCATCCCGCGCTGCTACTGAGGTGAGCGCCGAGACCGAGAGCCGTTCTGCCGACCCGTCGGGATGAAAGTCGCCTCTCTAGGGGTTGTCAATAGACGACGGCGCCTCTTCGTGCCGCCTCGTCGTCGAAGGGTGTTTCATGTCTGTGCCGGTCTCCATTCTGGATCTCGCCACTGTCGGTCGCGACCAGACCATTGCCGAGTCCCTGGCCGGCACGGTGGCCCTGGCCCAGACGGCAGAGCGGCTGGGTTACCAGCGGGTCTGGTACGCCGAGCACCACAACATGGCCTCGATCGCCTCGTCGGCGACGTCGGTGCTCATCGCCCACGTGGCCGCCCACACGAGCACGATCCGGCTCGGCTCCGGTGGCGTCATGCTGCCGAACCACTCCCCGCTGACGATCGCCGAGCAGTTCGGCACCCTCGAGACCCTCCACCCGGGTCGGATCGACCTCGGGCTCGGCCGTGCACCGGGCAGCGACCAGAACACGATGCACGCGCTGCGGCGCAACGCGACGTCCTCTGACACGTTCCCCGAGGACGTCCTCGAGCTGCAGGGCTACCTGCGCGGCCAGTCCCGGATTCCAGGCGTCTCGGCCTACCCGGGCGCCGGAACCGACGTCCCGCTGTACATCCTCGGCTCGTCGCTGTTCGGCGCCGGTCTAGCCGCCGCGCTCGGCCTGCCGTACGCCTTCGCCTCGCACTTCGCCCCGGCCGCACTCCACGAGGCGATCGCGCTCTACCGCCGCGAGTTCAAGCCGTCCGAGCAGCTCGACGAGCCGTACCTGATGGCTGGCTACAACGTCTTCGCCGCCGACGACCAGGCCGACGCCGAGCGTCAGCAGCTCGAGGTCGCGCGCAGCCGGGTGGCACTGCTCGTCCGCCCGGGCACCAAGTACACCGACGAGCAGGCCGACGAGGTGCTCGCGTCCCAGCAGGGTCAACACCTCCGGGAGATGATGACGTACAGCGCCGCCGGCACTCCCGACGTCGTCCTCAAGCACGTCGGCCGGTTCCTGGAGCAGACGGGTGCCGACGAGCTGATCGTCACGCACCAGGGCTCGCGGGTCGAGCAGCGGCTGCGGTCGGCCGAGCTGTTCGCCGACGTCTACATAAACTGAACGGCCGGCGCTGTCACGACGACGGCGGTTGCAGTGGGATGACCGCGCACACCCGCCCGCCATGGGCGCCGTGCGACGCCTGACGTCAGGGAACCATCCAGTGCGGGTGGTCTGAGTCGCCCGTGCAGACGTAGCGGCGTCCGTCGGCATCCCATCCGCTCTCGCCATACTTGGCCTGCGGGCAGAACTGGCCGCCCTGGATGCACGTGCCGCTGGAGGTCGTGGTGCACGCGTGGTCGGAGTCCGTCTCCTTCTTCTTGGCCTTCGCCTTGACCTTGAGCTTCAGGGTCTGCGTCTTCGACTTGTGGTGAGGGTTTGAGAACGTCTTCGTGCCGTCCGCATCGAGTCGATACGTCGTGAAGGCGACGCTGATCGTGACACGGTAGGTGCCCGGCTTGAGCCGTGCGGAGGCCTCGTGATCGACGATCACGTCGCCGTCCTTCTTAACCGTGATCGTCTTGGAGGAGATGGTCACGTGCGACCCACGCGAGACGTGGGGACGGACCGCGGTCTTCGAGCTCGCCTTCACCGTCTTGTCAGCGATCTTGTGGATCGTGATCTTGGGCGACGCTGCTTCCGACGCCGTGCTGGTGGCGGTGACGACAGAACCCGTGAGGGCGAGGGCGATGAGGACGGACTTGAGTTTCGACATGGCCGTGACGGTATGCCAACCTGTCACCAAATTGAGACGATTGGCGATAGTTGGTTGCAATTGGCTACCACTATGGTCACTTCGGGCCACTGCCGCACCCACTGGCCACGAGCACCGCTCCGACCCGCCGCCGGTCCTGCCTCGTGAGAACCCCGGACCTTCGGCGATAGGCCGAACCGCGACTCGTCTCAGAACCCGACGAGCGCCCAGATAAGCGTGCCCAGCGTGCCGACTGCCAGCACAGCTCCAGCGACCGGGAAGACGAACCATCGTTCGTTCCTTGCGAGGTCGTCCGTGCTGCCGCGGGTCACCAGCCACCCGGCCAGGAGCCCAGACGCGATCGCCACGACAACCGTGATGATCCCGGCCCCGTAGGTATCGAAGAACGAACCGAGGTACCAGTACTCGCCCTGGATCGACGCCGACCGCCTGGTCCGGGACGGCTGCAGCGTCAGGAACGGGACGAACAGCAGGATCCCGATCAGCCACGTGCGCTTGAAGGCGTCCGGCCACCGACGTGAGACGGCAAGGAGGAACAGGCCGTAGATCAGCACGCCGAAGCCGGCCAGCCAGCCGACGAACGCCGCCGCCGTCGACCCGTCGCCCAGCAGCCCGATCAGTCCGTCGAACCAGTCGGCCCAGAGTCCCTTCGTCAGTACTGACACGATGACCGCCGCGACGAAGACGACGGCCCGGATCACCATCGTCCGCTCCGCTCGCTCGATCTCGCGGGCGATCTGCTTGGCCTCGCGTCTACGGCCCACGGGGGCCTCCTCTGCCGACGTGCCGATCGCGACTCGACCGTAAGGGACAAACTACGCGCTGGCCCGGCCAGTGCAGAGTCACCACGCGGCCTTAGGGTCGGACTCGTGACCTTCCACGTCCACCGAGCCGAGCGGCTCGACGCGCTCGTCGTCGGGCTCGCTGAGCTGCTGGCGGAGCCGTTGGACGATCCGTTCGCCGACGAGATCGTCGTCGTGCCGGCGCGCGGGGTGGAGCGGTGGACGGCGCAGCAGCTGGGACGCCGACTCGGTGCCGCTGCTGGGCGTGAGGACGGGGTGGCGGCGGGCATTCGGTTCGTGTCGCCGCACTCGCTGGTGGCCGAGGTGCTGGGCATGGTCGAGGACGATCCGTGGGATCCGGACCGGCTCGTGTGGTCGCTGCTCGACGTCATCGACGCGTCGATGGGGGAGTCGTGGTGCCGGGCGCTGTCGCGCCATCTGGGGCACGAGCACACAGGTGTCGAACGGGAGCTGCGTCGGAACCGGCGGTACGGGGTGGCGCGGCGGCTGGCGGGGCTGTTCTCGTCGTACGCGTCGCAGCGGCCGGAGATGCTGGCCGCGTGGCGCGAAGGCAACGACCTGGACGGCGTAGCCGGCGGGCTCGAGCAGGACGTCGTCTGGCAGGCGGAGCTGTACCGGCGGCTCGTGGACCGCATCGGTGGTGCCACTCCGGACGTCCGGCTGGCGGAGACCATCGTGCGGTTGAGGGAAGATCCCGTGTCGTTCGACCTGCCGCCTCGCATCTCACTGCTGGGGCACACACGGCTGTCGACGGCCGAGGTGAGGTTGCTCTACGCGCTGGCCATGCACCGTGACGTCCACCTGTGGGTGCCGCATGCGTCGCCGGCCCTGTGGGACGCGCTCGCCGGCCAGGTGGCCGAGGGGCCGGTGCGGCGGGCGGACGATCCGGCGCCGATCAACGCTCCGAACCCGCTGCTGATCTCGCTGGGCCGCGACTCCCGTGAGCTGCAGCGGACGCTGAACGTCGCGACCGACGTCCGCGACGAGCACCTGGACGCCCTCGAGGATCGCCCGGCGTCGCTGTTGGGGTGGCTGCAGGACGACCTGGTCCACGACCGCAGCGGCGCACCCACCCGGTCGATCGATGAGCAGGACCGCAGCGTGCAGATCCACGCGTGCCATGGCAAGGCCCGGCAGGTCGACGTGCTGCGGGAGGTGCTGGTCGGGCTGCTGGAGGACGATCCGACGCTGGAGCCGCGCGACATCCTCGTGATGTGCCCCGACATCGACACCTACGCGCCGCTGATCAGCGCGGCGTTCGGGCTGCTCGGCGTCGTCGAGGGCGGGCACCCGGCGCACCAGCTGCGCGTCCGTCTCGCCGACCGCGGCAGCGCCGACACCAACCCACTCGTCGGGGTCGCGCGGGCGCTGCTCGACCTCGCCGCGAAGGGACGGGTGACGGCGACCGAGGTGCTCGACCTCGTCGCGATGGCGCCCGTGCGGCACCGGTTCGCGCTGAGCGACGACGACCTGCAGCAGCTGACCGGCTGGGTCGAGCAGTCCGGCGTGCGGTGGGCGTTCGACGGCCCGCACCGCGAGCCGTTCGGGCTCGGCGACCTCATGAACAACACGTGGCAGTTCGGCCTCGACCGGGTGCTGCTCGGCGGCGCTGTCGCCGAGCACCGCGGCCGCTGGATCGAGACCGTCATGCCGCTCGATGACGTCAGCAGCGGCGAGCTCGACCTCGCCGGCCGCTTCGCCGAGCTGATGGAGCGGCTGCGCACCACGATCGACGAGATGACGACCGAGCAGCCGCTCGCGGGATGGGTCCGCACGCTCGCCGATGGCGTCACGTCGCTCGCGTCCGTCACGAAGCGGGACGACTGGCAGCTCGCGCAGCTCGAGCGAGAGCTGGGACGTCTCGCCGACACCGGTCAGGGCTCGACGACGACGCTGCGCCTCGCGGAGGTCAGCGAGCTGCTGACGACCCGCCTCGGCCCCCGCCCGACGCGCTCCAGCTTCCGCAGCGGCTCGTTGACGGTCTGCACCATGGTGCCGATGCGGTCGGTGCCGCACCGGGTCGTGTGCATGATCGGCCTGGACGACGGCGAGTTCCCCCGGGTCGGCGCGGTGCACGGCGACGACGTGCTCGCCCGCGACCCGATGACGGGGGAGCGCGACGTCCGGACCGAGGACCGTCAGCTGCTGCTCGACGCCATCATGGCCGCCACCGAGACTCTCGTCGTCACGTACACCGGGGCCGACGAGCGTACGGGCCAGCCACGGCCGCCGGCCGTGCCGCTCGGCGAGCTGATCGACCAGCTCGGCAGAACGGTGCCGGCGGCGGGCAGCAAGGACGTCCGCGGGCACGTCGTCGTCGAGCACCCGTTGCAGCCCTTCGACCGCCGCAACGTGCTGCCCGGCGCGCTCGTGCGCGGCACGCCGTTCAGCTTCGACCCCGCGGCGCTCGCGGGAGCCCGTGCTTCTGTCACGTCTCGCCCGGACGCGCCGCAGACCTTCCTTCCCGGACGGCTCGACCCGCCGCCGAAGGACGATGTCGCGCTGAGCGATCTGGCCGACTTCCTCGCGCATCCGGTCAAGGCGTTCCTACGCCAGCGGCTCGACGTCGGAGTGCTGAGCGAAGCCGACGCGGTCAGCGACGAGCTGCCGATCGAGCTCGACGGCCTGCAGAAGTGGCAGGTGGGTGACCGCGTGCTGCGCGACGCCCTCGCCGGTGCCGACGCCGGCACGGCGCGGCAGGCCGAGTACCGCCGCGGCATCCTGCCACCGGGCCAGATCGGCCGCCGCCTGCTCGACGACGTCATCGAGGCCGTCACCCCGCTGGTGCAGAACACCGCACACCTGCGCGAGGGGTTGCCCCGCACGGTCGACGTCGACGTGACTCTCGACGACGGCCGCCGTGTGATCGGCAGCGTCACCGACGTCTACCTCGACCACGTCGTCTCGGTCAGCTACTCCTCCCTCGGCGCCAAGCACCGGCTCCGGTCGTGGCTCGAGCTGCTGGCCCTCGCCTCCTCCGAGCCCGACGTGCCGTGGGTGTCGCACGCGATCGGCAAGTACCGCCGCGCCGGGCGGCAGGCGCAGGTCGGGCCGATCGGCGACATCGCCCGCACGCACCTGGCCGATCTCGTCGCGCTGCGCGACCTCGGCCTCTGCGAGCCGCTGCCGCTGCCGCTCAAGACGTCCCTGCTGTACGCCGAGCGGCGCAAGAACCAGCTGCACTCCGATGCGCTCGACGCCGCCCGCCGCGAGTGGGACGAGGGCCAGGACCGCAACGGCAACATCTGGCTGCGCGAGGCGCACGACGCCCACCACGGCGTCATCTGGGGGCTCGGCGCACCGCTGGAGGCGCTGCTCGACGCACCCGACGCCAGCGCGTCGTTCGCGGTCCTGGCGCAGCGCCTGTGGGACCCGCTGCTCGCCTTCGAGCGGGTGGACGTCCTGTGACCGCGCAGGCCATGCGGCCGTTCAGCATCCGCGACCCGCTGCCCACCGGCACGACGCTGCTCGAGGCCAGCGCCGGCACAGGCAAGACCTGGACGGTCGGCGCGCTCGTCACCCGCTACGTCGCCGAGGGTGTCGCCTCGCTCGACGAGCTGCTGGTCATCACATTCGGACGGGCCGCCAGTCGCGAGCTGCGCGAGCGCGTGCGCGAGCAGCTCGTCGCGGCCGAGGCGGCGCTCGCCCATCCGGAGCAGACGCACGAGCGGAGCGAGCTCATTGCGCTGCTCGCCGACGGGGACGCCGACACGGTCGCCGCCCGCCGCGATCGGCTGCGCGCCGCGCTGGCCGACTTCGACGGCGCCACGATCGCCACGACCCACCAGTTCTGCCAGCTCGTGCTGCGCAGTCTCGGCACCGCCGGCGACGCCGACGCGAACGCCGAGCTCGTCGAGAGCCTCGACGACGTCGTCGTGCAGATCGTCGACGACCTCTACCTCGCGCGCTACCGCCACACCGACGCGCCGCCGTTCACGATCGGCGAGGCGCTGTCGCTGGCCCGCAGCGCCGTCGCCGACCCGCAGGCGCGGCTCGTGCCCGACGACGCCGACGAGTCGGCCTCCGCCAGTGGGAGGGGCCCCCAGCTCGCCGGGCACCGGGTCGCCTTCGCGCAGGCCGTCCGCGACGAGCTCGACCGGCGCAAGCGATCCCTCGGCCTGCTCAGCTACGACGACCTGCTGAGCCGGCTCGCGGTCGCGCTCGACGGCGACCAGGCCCCGGCCCGCGACCAGATGCGCCGGCGCTGGCGGGTCGTGCTGGTCGATGAGTTCCAGGACACTGATCCCGTGCAGTGGCAGGTGCTGGAGCGGGCGTTCGGGCCGACGAAGGACGGCAACGAGTCGACGCTGATCCTGATCGGCGATCCGAAGCAGGCGATCTACGCCTTCCGCGGCGGCGACGTCGTGACGTACCTCGAGGCGGCCGCGACGGCATCGCAGCAGGCAACCCTGTCGACCAACTGGCGAAGCGACGAGCCGCTCGTCCGGTCGCTGCTCGTGCCGTTCGAGAACGCCGCCCTCGGCGACCAGCAGATCGTGGTGCACCACGTCGCCGCCGACCACGCGGGATCGCGCCTGGCAGGGGAGACGCCGAGCGCCCCGTTCCGGCTGCGGGTGCTGACGCGCTTCGACTCGCGCACGGCACCGGGCGACAAGATCCGCGCCGCACCGGCGCGCGAGCGCATCGCCGAAGACCTCGCCGGCGACATCACCGCGGCCCTCGCCGGTGGCACGACGTTCGCCGGACGTCCGCTCGAGGCCGGCGACATCGCGGTGCTCGTCGCCACCCACCCGCACGCCGCCCTGGTGCAGCGCGTGCTGGCGAAGCACGGCGTCACGGCCGTCCTCGCCGGCGGCACCAACGTCTTCCGCAGCCCCGCCGGCGACGCCTGGCTGACGCTGCTGGAGGCGATGGAGCGTCCGCAGAGCAGCCCGCGCGTGCGGGCCGCGGCGCTGACGGACTTCTTCGGCCACGCCGCCGCCGATCTCGCCGCCGAGGGCGATGCGCTGACCGACCGGGTCGCCACTCGCGTCCGCGACCTGGCCGACCTGCTACGCGACCGCGGCATCGCGGCGGTGTTCGAGGCGACGTCCGGCCACGGTGAGCTGGCCCAGCGCGTGCTGGAGCGGCCCGACGGACGCCGCCGTATGACCGACTACCGCCACGTCGCGCAGAGCCTGCACGAGATCGCCGAGCGCGACCGGCTCGGGCCCGCCGCGATGCTCGCGTGGCTGCGCACCCAGCGCGACGACTCCGCCGACGGTGCCGCGGAGCGCACCCGCCGCCTCGACAGCGATGCCGCGGCGGTGCAGATCGTCACGGTGCACGCCAGCAAGGGCCTGCAGTACCCCGTCGTCTACCTGCCGTTCCTGTACGACCGGTGGATCCCGCCGGCGGACGTGCCGCGTTTCCACGTCGACGGCGAGCGCGTGCTCGACATCGGCGGGCCCGGCAGCACCACGTTCAGTGCCAGCGTCAAGGCCGCGAACGCCGAGGACTGCGGCGAGCAGCTGCGCCTGCTATACGTCGCCGCGACGCGGGCCCAGTCGCAGGTCGTCGCGTGGTGGGCACCCAGCACCAACGCCCACAACGCCGGCCTCACCCGTCTGCTCTTTGGTCGAAAGCCCGGCGAGGTGGCCGTGCCGGATGTGGCGCCGGCCCCGAGCGACGAGGACGTCGTACGCATCCTCGGTGAGTGGCAGGCCCTCGGCGGGCCGGTCGTCGAGCGCGTCCTGCCGCGTGATGCCGCACCCGTCGTCGCCGACGAGCCGGTGGGCGATCTCGGCATCCGCCGGTTCGACCGAGCCGTCGACGCAGCCTGGCGACGGACGTCGTACACGGGGCTCACGAGGGAAGACCATGCGGCATCGGTCGGCAGCGAGGTGCCGGACATCGGCAAGGACGACGAGGGCGACGACGAGGTCACGGTGCCGGCGAGTGTCGCGGGCACCGGCGTGGCGTCGCCGATGGCCGACCTGCCGATGGGCGCGGCGTTCGGCAGCCTCGTGCACGCGGTGCTCGAGCGCGTCGACACCACGACGTCCGACCTGCGCGCCCACCTGGCCGAGCTCGCACGGGCCGAGGTCGGTTTCTGGGGCGTCGACGTCGACATCGACGTGCTGGCCGACGCGCTCGTCGCCGTCTGCCGGACGCCGCTGGGTCCGCTCGCCGACGACCTGACGCTCGAGACGCTGCTCGCGAGCAGGCAGCTGCGCGAGCTCGACTTCGAGATGCCGCTGGCCGGTGGCGACAGCGCCCGGGCCCGCGCCGCGTCGAACGAGCCGCACCTCGGCGACGTCGCGGCGCTGCTGGAGCAGCACCTGGCGCCGGACGACCCGATGCGGGCCTTCGCCGCCCGCCTGCGCACGCCCGGACTCGCCGAGCAGGGGCTGCGCGGCTACCTGTCCGGCTCGATCGACCTCGGGCTGCGTCTGCCCGACGGGCGCGTGCTCGTCGTCGACTACAAGACCAACTGGCTGGGCGACTTCACCGAACCACTGACCCTCGACGGGTACACACAGACCGGCCTCACCGCAGCGATGCTGTCGGGCACGTACCCGCTGCAGTCGCTGCTGTACTCCGTCGTCGTCCATCGCTTCCTGCGCTGGCGACAGCCCGGCTACGACCCGGCGACGCACCTGGGCGGCATCGTCTACCTGTACGTGCGCGGCATGGCCGGCCCGGACACCCCGCGCCACGACGGCCACCCGGCCGGGGTCTTCGCGTGGCATCCGCCCGCATCGCTCGTCGAGGCGCTGTCGGATCTGCTGGACGGAATGCGCACATGACCGAGACCCTCACCTTCGACGACCCGCACGACCGCCGGGTGGCCCTCGGCGTCGGCGGAGTGCTGGCCGCGTTCAATCGTCCCGAGCTGCTGTCGGCCTCCGACATCCGCATCGCCCAGCGGGTCTCCGAGCTCGTCCACGAGGAGTCCGAGCCCGTGCGGCTGGCCCTGGCGCTGGCCATTCGGTCCGTCCGCAACGGGTCGACGTGCATCGAGCTGACCGAGCTGGCCGACGAGCTCGGCGCCCAGCACGCCGACCTGCCGTGGCCGGATGCGCAGACCTGGCTCGCCGACGTCGCCGCGAGCGCGCTCGTCGACGCTGACGTGCCGGTCATGCGCGTCGAGGGACGGCTGATCTACCTCGACCGCTACTTCGAGCTCGAGTCGGATCTGTGCCGCGACCTGGTCGAGCGCGGGGAACGTCCGCCGCCGGAGCCCGACGAGGCGCTGCTGGCGACCGATCTCGCGCGACTGTTCCCGGGCGAGGGCTACGCCGAGCAGCGGGAAGCCGGTGAGCGCGCCGCCCGCGGGTGGACGTCCGTGCTCACCGGCGGTCCCGGCACCGGCAAGACCACGGCGCTGGCCCGGCTGCTCGCGGTGCGCGCGTCGCAGGCCGGGGCCGCCGGACGTCCGCCCCTGCGGGTCGCCCTCGCCGCCCCCACC
>JAOPXY010000214.1 GCA_025964895.1 Aeromicrobium sp. | reverse complement strand
GCAGTTGATGACGGGCTTGCCGGTGATGCGCAGCGTCGTCGTGCCGATGCCCTCGATGCCGACACCCAACTTGACCAGGAAGAAGCACAAGTCCTGGACCATGTAGTTGGGGCTCGCGTTGCGGATCACCGTGACGCCGTCGTAGCGGGCGGCCGCGAGCAGCGCGTTCTCCGTGACGGTGTCACCACGCTCGGTCAGGACGATGGGACGCTCGGGACCGACGCCCTCGGCGGCCGTCGCGTGGTAGCTGCCCTCGGTGGCGACGACCTTGAGGCCGAACGGACGCAGCGCCGTCATGTGCGGCTCGACCGTGCGCGTGCCGAGGTCGCAGCCGCCGGCGTAGGGCAGCTCGAAGTCGTCGTAGCGGTGCATCAGGGGGCCGAGGAACATGATGATGCTGCGGGTGCGGCGCGCGGCGTCGGCGTCCATCGCGGCGAGGTCGAGCTTGGCGGGCACGACGAGCTCGAGGTCGTTCTCCTCGTTGAGCCACGTGGCCTTGACGCCGATCGAAGTCAGCACCTCGAGCAGGCGGTTGACCTCCTCGATGCGGGCGACCTTGCGCAGCACCGTGGTGCCGGCGTTCAGCAGCGAGGCGCACAGCAGGGCGACGCCGGCGTTCTTGCTGGACTTGACGTCGATCGAGCCCGAGAGCTTCGTGCCGCCAGCGACCCGCAGGTGGCTGGGGCCCGACGTGCCGACGCTGACGAGCTCGGAGTCGAGCGCGCTGCCGATGCGGGCGAGCATGTCGAGGGTCAGGTTCTGCTGACCCTTCTCGATGCGGTTGATCGCGCTCTGGCTGGTCTTGAGCTCGGTCGCGAGCTCAGCCTGCGTCAAGCCGCTGTGCTGGCGGGCGTCCCGGATGAGGGCCCCGATGCGGGCGAGGTAGTCGTCGCGGACAGTCATGCCCACCACGGTATCTCAGTTATGAGATAACTCAAGAATCCGCAGCTCAAACCGTCGTGGTGTCGGACTGACCCAGCTTTCGCGCGTCGTCGACCCCGCCGTGGCCCTCGACCTGGCTCCAGTAGATCCCGTACGCGGCCTCGGAGATCGTGCAGTCGTGGATCGGGAACAGGGTCGTGGGGGACACCCGCTGGACGAAGTCGACCGTCTCGCTCGCCTTCGCCCAGGGAGCCGACAGGGGGAGGGCGAGGACGTCGACACCCTGGGGTTCGTACTCGTAGGTGTCGCCCGGGTGGAACAGCGTCGGCTCGTCAGCCGCGTCGAGCAGGACGCCGACATTGCTGATGCGGGGGATCGACGGCAGGATCACGGCGTGCCGGGCCCCGACACCGCGGATCGTGATGCCCTTGACGACCGTCTCGAGCCCGTCGGCGTTCTCGGCCCAGTCGCCGAACTCCAACGACGCAGCGGACTCGGGATCGGCGAGCAGCACGGCGTCCGGGTTGCCGGCCAGCAGTGCCGGCGCGCGCCCGACGTCGATGTGGTCCGGGTGCTGGTGCGTGAGGACGATCGCGTCCAGACTCGTCAGTGCGAAGGTCTCGTCGCTGCTGAACACGCCCGGATCGATCAGGATGCGGGCGTCCGCCGCCTCCACGAGCAGGGCGGCATGTCCGAAGCGTGTGATCTGCATGGGCACCATCTTGCACCCGCACCCCACCGCGGACGCACCGGCTCTGAATGCGTGACATGCTTCCTGATCGCCGAGGCGGACGCCTCGGCGGCCCACGTCAGGACGGCCCTGCACTCCTGACCGCATCGGTGGCACGATGGGCGCATGGCCGAGCGGGAGATCTTGACGTGGGAGCTGTTCGGCTCCGCGAGCCGTGAGCTCGCCCAGACGATCGCCGACAGCGGGTTCCGGCCCGACGTGGTGCTGGGCATCGCGCGTGGTGGCCTCGTGCCCGCCGGATCGCTGGCCTATGCCCTCGACTGCAAGAACCTGTTCACGATGAACGTGGAGTTCTACACCGGTGTGGGGACGACCCTCGACGCACCGGTCATGCTGCCGCCGCTGCTCGACGCGACCGAGCTCGACGACTTGTCGGTGCTGGTCGTCGACGACGTCGCCGACAGCGGCCGGACGCTCGAGCTCGTGTTCGACTTCTGCCGCGGACACGTCGCGGAGGTGCGCACGGCGGTGCTGTACGAGAAGCCGCGCTCGGTCATCAAGGCCGACTACACGTGGCGGCACACCGACCGGTGGATCAACTTCCCGTGGTCGGCCGAGCCTCCGGTCGTGACACGCACGGGCGTCGTCGACAGCTGACCGCCGGCCGCCGGTTCAGTGGCGGGTCTCGAGGCCGATCGACTCGCGCAGCTTGCGCACCGAGTCCTCGAGGCCGGGATCGTCGTGCGCCCGTGAGTCCATGAGATCGGCGAGGGCCTCCGCGATGACGTTGAGCTTCTCCTGCGCGGCCTCCTCGTCGCGCCGGTTCGCGTTCTCGAGCAGCACGATCAGCAGCAGCGAGATGACGCTGGCCACGGTGTGGATCGCTACCTGCCACGACTTGAGGTCGGACCAGAGCGGGACGCTGACCAGCCACACCAGCACGATGCCTGCGCACAGGAAGAAGAACGGGGCTCGGCTGGCCCGCTGGTAGGACGCCTCGACGAAGCGATCGAAGGAGGATCGGCCGTCGGCCTGCTGGCGCGACTCGGCGGCATCGGTGCGATTCATGGGCCGACCCTAGCGGCCGCTAGGCCGCACCGCTGACCGCTCGACTTGCCACCTGGCGCGATGTCGGCGACGGTGGAGGTTGGCCACGACACCGAAGCACGGGAGAACGACATGCTCACCCTGACCGAGAACGCAGCCGACATCGTCAAGCAGATCGCCGATCAGGTCCCTGACGGCGAGGGACCCGGCATTCGCATCAGCAGCGCCGCCGCGGACGCCGATGGGGGACTCACCCTGACCGCGGCACCGGCCCCCGAGCCGGGCGACCAGATCGTAGACGAGGCGGGCGCGCGCATCTTCTTGGACGCCGCAGCCGCGTCCGTCCTGGACGACAAGGTGCTCGACGCCGCCGTCGAGCCGGACGGCGCCGTCACCTTCGGGCTCGGCCAACAGACCTGACGCGGAAGGGTCAGCCCCGTGGCGGCAGCACGCAGACCCGCAGCAGCCGCTCGACCTCGGCCTGCTGGTCGCTGCCGGGCGGCGGAGCGATGTCGAGGTGGAGGCGGTTCTTGCCGAGCTTGTCGTTGACGGGCGGTCCGCCCCACGAGATCTTGGTGCCACCGGACGGAGACTGGATCGCCGTCTCCTCGTCCTGGTCCCACACGAGCGGCCAGCCGAATGCCTCGCTCCAGAAGTAGCCGACGGCCTGCGAGCCGTCGCTCGACAGCGCGCCGATCCGCGCGGTGTTCGCGAGGAAGCCGTTGCCGGGGGCGATGACGCAGAACTCGTTGCCCTCGGGGTCGGCCATCACGACATGGGTCGCCTCCGGCCCTTGGCCGATGTCGAGGTGACGTCCACCGAGCTCGATCGCTCGCCCGACCGTGGCCTGCTGGTCGTCGAGCGACGTGCTGGTGAGGTCGAAATGCATCTGGTTGGGACCGCGCTTCGGCTCATCAGTGGGCAGGAGGTAGATACCGAACTCGGTGTCGTCGTCGGCCGCCAGGCCGTGGTCGCCGTCCGCGTCCTGCTCCAGCCGGCGGCCCAGGACGCCGGCCCAGAACCGGCCGAGACGTTCGGGATCGTGTGCGTCGATGCACAGGAACAACAGCTCACTCGTCATGACGTCGCACGCTAGGTGCGCCGCGTACGGCGCACAAGACCGGCCGACGTGCGGACGTCCGGCGGTCGACGTAGCGTGGGCTCATGACTGAATCGAACACGCATTCGACCGAATCCAACGAACCGACCGGCGACGTCCTGGGCGGTCCGGCCGACAACACCACGGAAAAGGACCCGCAGGACTGGGTGACCGGCGACGAGCCGATGACCGGCGCCCAGCGCAGCTACCTCGACACGCTGGCCCGTGACGCGGGCGAGAGGATCTCGGCCGACCTGACGAAGGCCGAGGCCTCCGAGCACATCGAGCGGCTGCAGCAAGCGACCGGCCGTGGAGCCCAGGAATAGGGGCTCAAAGGCGAACGCTCCGCCCCTTTCGCCATTGTCCGATAATGCACATTATGTCAACTAATGGCAGTGTGCATGGCGAGAGCTGTGCCTCCTTCTTGATGGTTCCGTAAGATTGATCGCAGGACGGGGGTGTTGCCTGTGGGTGCGAGCGATCGCATGCGGCACGAGTACCGGCAGCGCCTGGAGGCCGAGGCGGCCGCGGCCGAGGGTGCCGAGACCGAGGAGGTCGACGACGCCGCCCAGCGGGCGCTGCGCATCCAGCACCAGGCGGTGTGGGTCGACATGCAGGTGCAGCAGGCGATGCGTCGCGGCGAGTTCGACAACCTGCCGGGCGCCGGCAAGCCCATCCCCGACATCGACCGTCCGCACGACCCCGACTGGTGGATCAAGCGGCTCATCGAGCGCGAGCGCATCACCGGCGTCCTGCCGCCCGCCCTCGCGCTGCGCAAGGAGGACGCCGAGATGGACGCGACCCTCGACCGCATCGCGACCCCGACCGGCGTCCGCCAGGCGATCGACGAGTTCAACGCCCGCATCGTCGAGGCGCGTCGGCAGCTGCAGGGTGGTCCTCCGGTCATCACTCCCCTGCGCGACCCCGACGTCGAGGTGACCGAATGGCACCAGCGGCGCACCGAGCGCGCCGCGGCGCAGAAGGCCAGGCTCGACCAGATCAGGTCGGACGAGGCGGCGGCCGCTCCCCCGTCCCGCTGGAGACGCTGGCTGCGACGCCGTGGCGGCGACGAGCCGAAGCGGTGACGGTCGCGACGCGCGACCTGCACGTCCCCTCCCCTGTCAACGCGGCCTTGACGCTCAAGCTGCTGCGCCGCGGTCCCGGCGACCCCACGTTCCGCACCGACGGCCCGCGGCTGTGGCGCACGAGTCGGATGGACGACGGTCCGGTCTCGTACTGCGTCGAGCAGGTCTCCCCCACCCATCTGCGCGCTCGTGCCTGGGGACCGGGACGTCGCGAGCTGCTGGACCGCTTCCCCGCCCTCGTCGGCGCCGATGACGATCCGAGCGGCTTCGAGCCGGCGCACCCCGTGCTGGTCGACGCGTTCCGGCGGTTCCCCGGCCTCCGCGTGCCCCGCACGGCGCGGATCGTGGAGGCGCTGATCCCCGCCATCATCGAGCAGAAGGTGCTCGGCATCGACGCGTTCGCGGCCTGGCGGCGGCTGAACCTCCGCTTCGGGGAGCCCGCCCCAGGACCGGCACCCGACGGCATGCGCGTGCTGCCGACGGCCGAGCAGTGGGCCGCGATCCCGTCGTGGGAGTGGCACCTCGCCGGGGTCGATCCCTCCCGGGCACGGGCGGCACAGGCGGCCGCGCGGCTGGCTGATCGCCTCGACCGCCTCGCCACGGCTCACCCGGACGACCACCTGGCGGTGTACCGGGGGCTGCGGAGCATCCCGGGCATCGGGGTCTGGACCGCCGCCGAGGTCGGCTATCGGGCGTTGGGCGACGCCGATGCGGTGCCGTTCGGCGATTACCACGTCGCCAAGGACGTCGGCTCCGCCCTGATCGGACGGCGCATCGACGACGCCGAGCTCGCCGAGCTGCTCGTCCCGTGGAGCGGTCACCGCTTCCGGGTGGTCCGGCTGATCCAGCTCAGCCCACTGGCCCGGACGCAGCGACGAGGTCCCCGCATGGCCCGCGTCGACCACCGACGGATCTGACGGGGCGGGAAGGTTCTGGGCCGGGATCGACTTGTGACTGACATGACGACCGAGGTGCGGGCGATGGGACGCCGCAAGATCACGAGCCAGCTGCGCGCCGATCTCGCCCGCGTCTACCTCGCCGCCTACGGCGACCCGGCGCTGCCCGAGAGCCACCTGGACGCCGAGAACTTCGCCGAGGCGACCCTGCGCCGTCACGCCCGGCGCGCGGGCTTCAAGCTCGTCGTGTCCGTCACCGACGGCACCGTGTCGGGGTACGCGTACGGCTTCACCGGACGCCGCGGCCAGTTCTGGAGCGACTGGCTCGCCGGCACCGTGCCGGCCGACATCGCCGAGACGTGGGTCGGTGACCACTTCGAGCTCGTCGACATGGTCGTCGACCCGGCCTTCCGCGGCAACGGCGTCGCCGGGCTCCTGCACGACGAGCTCGTCAGCGGTCTGCCGCAGGAGCGGGCCCTGCTCGCGACGGTCCCCGGCGCAGGCGCGGCACCGCGCCTGTACGAGGGACGCGGGTGGCAGGTCGTCGCCGCCGAGATCGACGGCAGCAAGGCGCTGTACGGGCTCGACCTGCGCACGATCTAGGCTTGCCGGGTGCCGCAACGCCTCCCCGCCTGGTTCCGCGTCGCGGCCACGATGTTCGCCGTGGGCTGGGGTGCCAACCAGTTCGCGGCGATGCTGCTGGTCTACCGCGACGAGGACGGCTTCTCCGGTGAGGCCGTCACGGCCCTGTTCGGCGCCTACGCGCTGGGCCTCATCCCCGCCCTGCTGGTCGTCGGTCCGATCTCGGACCGCTTCGGCCGTCGCGTCGTCATGCGACCCGTGCTCGTGCTGTCGGTCGTCGCGACGATCGTCCTGATCGTCGCCGACGACGTCCTATGGGTCCTGCTGGTCGGACGCCTGCTGGCCGGCGTGGCCTCCGGCGCGGCGTTCGCGCCCGGCACGGCATGGGTCAAGGAGATGTCGGCGGGACGTCCGGGAGGCACGGGGGCGCGGCGCGCGACGCTGGCACTCTCGGCCGGATTCGGGTCTGGGCCGCTCGTCGCCGGCGTCGTCGCGCAGTGGCTGCCCGCCCCGACCGTCCTGCCGTACGTGCCGCACCTGGCACTCATGGCCCTGGTCTGCGCGATCGCCTGGAACGCGCCGGAGCTGCCGATCGACCGGACCATCGGCGCCGATCGTCGTCGCACCGAGGTGGCGCACGTGCTGCGCAGTCGTCCGTTCGTCCTGGGCATCGTCCTGAGCGCACCGTGGGTGTTCGGGTCGGCGTGCGTCAGCTTCGCCACGATCCCGACGTTCGGCGACCTGGGGGTCGCTCCCGTCGCGGTGACGGGGGCTCTGGCGGGGCTGACGCTCTGGACTGGTGTCGCCGTCCAGCCGCTCGGGCGCCGGCTCGGGGATCCGCGCCGGATCATCGCCGTCGGGCTGGCGTGCGTGGCCGCGGGCCTGCTGACCGGTCTGGTGCTCGCGGCCACCGGCGCGGCGTGGCTCGTCCTGGTGTCGGCCCCGCTGCTCGGCACCGCGTACGGCCTCCTCATGGTCGGTGGTCTGATGACCATCGAGTCCCTCGCCCACCCCGCCGACCTCGGCACGCTGAACGGCATCTTCTACAGCCTCACGTACCTCGGCTTCGCCGCTCCCCTGCTGAGCACGCTGGCCCTGCGGACCCTCTCGCCCGAGGAGCTCATGCTGGTCGGCACCGCCGTCGCGCTGCTGACGATCCCCGTGGCCTGGGTGAGCAGGGCACGGGCACGGACGCGGGTCTGATCCGGTCCGTCACTCGAACGGGGTGGGGTCACCCGCCCCGACGCGGACGATCTCGGCGTAGCCCTCGGAGAAGTCGATGACGGTCGTCGGCTCGGGGATGACGTCCGTGCCGGACTCGATGACGGCCTCGATGCGGCCGTCGAGCTCCTCGGCGATCTCCCACGCCGTGGTCATGGCCTCGGTGCTACCGGGCAGGATCAGTGTCGTCGACAAGATGGGCTCCCCCAGCGACGCGAGCAGGGCGCCCACGACCTTGCTCTCGGGGATGCGCACGCCGACGGTCTTCTTCTTGTCGTGCAGGAGACGACGGGGGACCTCACGCGTCGCCGGCAGGATGAACGTGTACGGGCCGGGGGTCGCGTTCTTGACCGCGCGGAAGATCGCGTTGTCGACCTGCACGAACTGACCCAGCTGGGCGAAGTCCTTGCACACGAGCGTGAAGTGGTGCTTGTCGTCGAGCTTGCGGATGGCCTTGATGCGGTCGAGCGCGTCCTTGTTGCCGATCTGCGCCCCGAGGGCGTAGCCGGAATCGGTCGGGTACGCGATCAGGCCCCCGTCGCTGATGATCGCCGTCGCCTGGTCGACCGCTCGCTGCTGCGGGTTGTCGGGGTGGATGTCGATGAATCTGGCCATGGGAGGAGCCTACGGCTCCGGGGGGACATGACGAAGGGCCGCACATCTGTCATGTGCGGCCCTTCGGAGGACTATTTGAAGATGCTGTATCCGCCCGGTCCGACCGCGGCGGCGACGACCAGCAAGATGATGCCGATCAGGATGTCGCCGCGCACGAGGCGCAGGATGCCGTAGATAGCGATTGCTACCGCGATGATCCACAGGATGAAAGCCATGATGTGTCCTCTCGTGTTGGTGGCGGTGGCCACCGAAGACACGTTTACCCCTTTCTCAGGATTCTAAAACATGCGGGGTGTGACCTGCGTCACCGGAAGTCATTCCGCCATGCGGACGCGGTGCATCGTGACGGGCCCGTGCGGGGTCCGCGACCTATCCTGAGTAGCGTGCCACGAACACGTGCTGCGTACGGAAGGGTGACGTCCACATGACCGAAGCAGTCCTGACACTCGCAGAGCGCCGTCAGCAGCAGGCCGCGCACGACACCGAGCGCACCGCGCACCTCGCCGACCGCGAGGCGCTGCTGGCGCCCCGCCGCGACAACGAGGAGCTGCGGGCGATAGCCGTGGCGGCCCAGGAGCGCCTGGCCGACACCGACACCGCCACGGTGCTCGCGTGGGTCGCGCAGGAGTTCGGCTACCGCACCGCCGTCGCGTGCTCGATGGCCGATGCGGTCCTGCCCGACGTCGTGGCCAAGCACCTCCCCTGGGTCGACACACTGTTCCTCGAGACGGGCTACCACTTCGCCGAGACGATCGGCACCCGCGACGCCGTCGAGTCGTCCATGAAGCTGTCGATCGTCGACGTCACGCCACGGCGCACCGTCGCGGAGCAGGACGCCGAGTTCGGCGAGCGGCTGTACGAGCGCGATCCGGCCCTGTGCTGCCAGATGCGCAAGGTCGAGCCGCTGCACGAGACGCTGCAGGGCTACGAGGCCTGGATCACCGGCGTCCGCCGCGACGAGGGCCCGACGCGCGCCGACACGCCGTTCATCACGTGGGACGACAAGAACGGCCTCGTCAAGATCAACCCGCTCGCCGCGTGGACGTTCGACGAGCTGCTGGCCTATGCCGACAACCACGGCGTCATCGTCAACCCCCTCGTCAACGACGGCTACCCGTCGATCGGCTGCGCCACGTGCACTCGCCGCGTCGCCCCCGGCGAGGACCCCCGCGCCGGTCGGTGGGCCGGCCTCGACAAGACCGAGTGCGGTCTGCACACCTGATGTCCGTCACCGCCCCTGACCTCCTGACCTCCGACAAGGCACCGATGACCCTGACCGACGAACGCCGTCTCACCCAGCTGCAGTGGCTGGAGTCCGAGGCGATCCACATCATCCGCGAGGTCGCCGCCGAGTTCGAGCGGCCCGTGCTCCTGTTCTCCGGCGGCAAGGACTCCGTCGTCATGCTGCACCTCGCGACGAAGGCCTTCTGGCCCGCGCCGGTGCCGTTCCCCGTCATGCACGTCGACACGGGGCACAACTTCCCCGAGGTGCTGGCGTTCCGCGACGCGACGGTCGAGCGCCTGGGCATCCGGCTGGAGGTCGCCAGCGTCCAGGACTACATCGACGACGGACGCCTCCGCGAGCGCAGCGACGGCACGCGCAACCAGCTGCAGACCCAGCCGCTGCTCGACGGCATCACGAACGGCAAGTTCGACGCCGTCTTCGGTGGCGGCCGGCGCGACGAGGAGAAGGCCCGCGCGAAGGAACGCGTCTTCTCCCTGCGCGACGAGTTCGGCCAGTGGGATCCGCGCAACCAGCGTCCCGAGCTGTGGAACCTCTACAACGGCCGGCACCGGCCCGGCGAGCACGTGCGCGTGTTCCCCCTCAGCAACTGGACCGAGCTGGACGTCTGGCAGTACATCGGCGCCGAGGACATCGCCCTGCCAGAGCTCTACTACGCGCACCAGCGCGAGGTGTTCGAGCGCGACGGCATGCTGATCAGCGTCAGCGACGTGTCGCAGCCCCGTGACGGCGAGACCGTGGAGAAGCGGCAGGTGCGCTACCGGACGGTCGGCGACATGTCGTGCACGGGCGCCGTCGAGAGCGACGCCACCACGGTCGAGGACGTCATCATCGAGGTCGCCGCTACCCGGCTGACCGAGCGAGGTGCCACCCGCGCGGACGACCGCGCGTCGGAGGCGGCCATGGAAGATCGCAAGAAAGAGGGCTACTTCTGATGCGGACGCTGCTGCGCCTCGCGACGGCCGGATCGGTCGACGACGGCAAGTCGACCCTCGTCGGACGTCTGCTGTACGACTCCAAGTCCGTCCTGGCCGACCAGTACGACGCCGTCGAGCGGGTCAGCCGCGATCGCGGCCTCGCCTCGGCCGATCTGGCGCTGCTGACCGACGGGCTGCGGTCCGAGCGTGAGCAGGGCATCACGATCGACGTCGCCTACCGGTACTTCGCGACCGCCGAGCGGTCGTTCATCCTGGCCGACTGCCCCGGCCACGTGCAGTACACGCGCAACACGGTGACGGGTGCCAGCACGGCCGACGTCGTGGTGCTGCTGGTCGATGTGCGGCACGGCATCCAGGAGCAGACCCGGCGCCACTTGGCCGTCGCGTCGCTGTTGCGTGTGCCGCACGTCGTCGTCGTGGTCAACAAGATCGACCTGATCGACTACGACGAGGACACCTACACGCGTGTCTCCGACGAGGTGCTCGCCTCGGCCCGCAGCCTGGGCCTCTACGACGTCGCGACGATCCCGGTGTCGGCGCTGAACGGCGACAATGTCGTCGATCGCTCCGAGCACACGCCGTGGTACGACGGGCCGAGCCTGCTGGCGTTCCTCGAGCGGCTCTCCCCCGTCGGCAACCCGCACTCGGAGCCGCTGCGCTTCCCCGTGCAGCTCGTGATCCGTCCCCAGCAGGCTGCGGGCGGGGAGTTCCGCGACTACCGGGGCTACGCGGGGCAGATCAGCTCCGGCCTGGTCCGCGTCGGCGACGCCGTGACGGTGCAGCCGAGCGGTCGCACCAGCACCGTCACCGGAATCGACTTTGCCGGCGAGGAGCTGGCCGAGGCCTTCGCGCCGCAGTCGGTGACCCTTCGCCTCGCGGACGACATCGACATCGCCCGCGGAGACCTGATCGTGACGTCACGCAGCGTCCCGCCGGTCACGCAGGACATCGACGGCACCGTCGCGTGGCTCGCCGAGGGATCGCTCGTACCTGGCACGAAGGTGCTGCTGAAGCACGGCACCCGCACCGTCCAGGCCATGGTCAAGGCGATCGGCGGCAAGCTCGATCTCGACGACGCGCGGCTGCTGCCGGCGGACTCGCTCGGTCTGAACGACATCGGCCACGTCACGCTGCGGCTCGCCTCGCCCATCCCGGCCGAGGAGTACCTGCACGCCCGCGGCACCGGCGCGTTCCTGCTGATCGACGCCCAGGAGGGCGGGACACTGGCCGCTGGCATGGTCGGCGACGCCCTGCTGGACACCAAGGCGGAGGTCGACGCCGCCGACGGCGTCACCGTTCCTGCATGACCGCCGGCGGCAGCCTGCCCCTCACGCTGCGGATCGCCGGGCGCCGGGTCGTGGTCGTCGGCGGAGGCCACGTGGCGACCCGTCGCACGCTGTCGCTCCTGGAGGCCGGCGCCGACGTCGTCGTCATCTCCCCCGCCGTGACCGACTCGCTGGCGTCGTCGATCGGCCGCGGCGACGTCGACTGGATCCGCCGCACCTACGCGTCCGGTGATCTCGCCGGCGCGTGGCTCGTTCAGACCGCGACCGATTCGCACGTCGACGATCTCGTCGCGGCGGACGCCGAGGCCGCGCAGATCTGGTGCTTGAAGGGCGGTGACCCTGAGCACGCGACCGCGTGGGCCCCGGCCGTGGCGCGCGTCGACGACGTCATGGTCGCCGTCAGCGGAGGCGGTGACGCCGGCCGCGCGGCCGCCCTGCGCGACGGCGTGGCCGCCGCCCTCCAGTCCGGCGAGCTGCCGATGCGGCACCGCACCCACCACCCGGACGGCTTCGTCGCGCTCGTCGGCGGCGGTCCCGGCGACGCCGGGCTGCTGACGACCCGCGGCCGCCGACTGCTCGCCGAGGCCGATGTCGTGGTCGTCGACCGGCTCGCCCCGCACGGCGTCATCGCCGAGCTGGCCGCCGACGTCGAGGTCGTCGACGTGGGCAAGATGCCCGACCACCACCCCATCCCCCAGCACGAGATCAACGCGATCCTCATCGACCGCGCGAAGCAGGGCAAGATCGTCGTCCGCCTCAAGGGCGGCGACCCCTACGTGTTCGGCCGCGGCGGCGAGGAGCTCATCGCGTGCCGCGACGCCGGCATCGCCGTCGAGGTCGTGCCCGGCGTCACGAGCGCGATCTCGGTGGCCGCAGCCGCCGGCATCCCCGTCACCCATCGCGGCGTCTCGCGCGGGTTCACCGTCGTCACCGGCCACGAGGAGCTGCAGCAGCTGCCTGCCTCACGGTCCCACACGATCGTCATGCTCATGGGCGTCAAGCGCCTCGCGGAGACCTTCGCGGAGCTGATCGCCGCGGGCCACGACGCCGACACCCCCGCCGCGATCATCGAGCGCGGCTACTCCCCCACCCAGCGCGTCACGGTCGGCACGCTGTCGACCCTCCCCGCCGCGGCCGCCGCGGCGGGCGCCGAGTCCCCCGCCATCACGATCATCGGCGACGTCGTCACCCTCTCGCCGGCCTGGACCTGACAGGTAGTCGTCGCGGGCATCCCACGGCCAGGTACCAACCGGTGAGTCGCGAGGATGAGCGGTAAGGGTTGCTGGCGCTACCTCAACCCCTCATCATCCATCGGCGTGCTGACGGAGGACGAGGGGAAATGGTCGCTGGAGCAACCCCGGACCCGAATCGTCGGGCCTCGCCTCGCTGGTCACCTGGGTCGAACCGTGTGCGCGTTCCCGATCCGGCTCAGGCGGCGCGGGGTTGTTGTCGGGTGAAGCCAGCGCGGCGTCGGGGGTGCGGTCGTCGGCCATGATCACTTCGCCATTCGCCTTCGTGGACGAGGAAGTGGTGGAAGTGGCACAGCAGGGCAGCGTTGTCGAGGTCCGTGGGTCCGTTCTCGGACCAGAAGTTGATGTGGTGCCTTGGTCGCAGATGGCGAGGATGAGTCGTTGGTGCTGGTTGAACAGGCGCCGCGTCATGCTGTGGTCGACGACCCGGATTCGGTGTCGCGTAGAGCTCGACGAGATCCGCGTTGCACGCCGTCAAGGACACCGCGGTCTGCCTCCGCCATACTCGTCCCCATGGCGCCATCTCGACGGCTCTACCTGGCGCTGCTGCTCGCTCTCGTCGCGGCGTCCCTCACCGCGTGCGCAGACGACCAGATCGAGACGACCCCGCTGCCCGCGGGGGTCGTGATGCACCTGGACCAGTCGCGCGCCGAGCGCAAGGGCCGCGAGGTGTTCCTGCGGGTCGAGAACACCACGCGCCGGACGATCACCGTCGAGGCGTTCACGCTGACGTCGCCGCGTTTCGACGGCGTCCGCTGGACCGGCAGCGAGGCGATCGGCGCGTCGTACGAGACCGACCTGGAGTTCGACCTCCCTCGCGGACGCTGCGGCAGCGACGTCGGCGCGGAGGTCACCCTGACCTACCGGATCGGTGACGAGAAGCCCCGGAGATCGACGGGCAGCGCCGACGACGCCTACGGCAGCGCGGCGCTGCTCGCCGATCGCGACTGCGCCGAGACCACGTTGAGGCGCGCCGCCGACCTGTCCGTCGGCACGCCTGAGGTCACCGGGAAAGGACGCGACTCGGTGCTGCGGCTGCCGGTCACCCTGACGCCGACGGGCGCGGCCCGCGACGTCAGCTTCACGGGCTTCGGCTCGACCCCACTGTTCCGCCAGCACGACGACTCCCCCGTCGGCGTCGACGTGCCCCTCGGTCCGGACGCCCCGCCGGCGGAGCTGGTCATGTCGGTCGTCCCCGCCCGGTGCGATCCGCACGCTCTGGCCGAGGACAAGGTCGGGGCGTTGTTCGGGGTCGGCGTCGACGCGCCCGGTCTCGAGGCCGACACCTCGTTCTTCCTGCCGCTGACGAAGACCCAGCGATCGGCGTTCTTCGCCTACTTCCGGACGCGTTGCGGGCTGCCGTGAGGAGGCCGGCGGCTCGCCGACCTCCTCACGGATCAGTCGCCCTTGACGTTGACGATCTGACGCAGCGTGTGACGCACCTCGACGAGGTCCGCCGCATCCTCCATCACGACGTCGATGTCCTTGTACGCCGCCGGGATCTCATCGATGAAGGCCGCCGTGTCGCGGTACTCGATGTCACCCATCGCGGCCCGGAGGTCGTCCTGGGTGAAGGCCTTGCGGGCCTTGGACCGGCTGTACTCACGTCCGGCCCCGTGCGGGGAGGAGTTGAGCGCGAGCGGATTGCCCTTGCCCACCACGACGTACGAGCGCGTGCCCATCGATCCCGGGATCAGGCCCAGGGTGCCCTCGGAGGCGTCGATGGCTCCCTTGCGGGACAGCCACACCTCCTTGCCGAAGTGCTTCTCGCGCGCGGTGTAGTTGTGGTGGCAGTTGATCTCCTCCAGCCGCCGCACGTCCGCCACCCCCAGCCAGTCGCCGAAGCACGTCACGACCCGGTCCATCATCTCGGCCCGGTTGAGCAGCGCGTACTTCTGCGCCCAGCGCAGCTCGCGGATGTACGCGTCGAACTCCTCGGTGCCCTCGACGAGGTAGGCAAGATCCGGATCGGGCAGGTCGATCCACCACTGACGGCACAGCCTCTGCGCGATCGCGATGTGCCGCTGCGCGATCTTGTTGCCCACGCCGCGAGATCCCGAGTGCAGGAACAGCCACACCTGGTCGTCCTCGTCGAGGCTCACCTCGATGAAGTGATTGCCCGAGCCGAGTGTGCCCAGCTGCAGCTCCCAGCGGGACGCCCGATCGGCCGGATCGAATCCGGCCTCGACCGCGTCCGAGCTGAGCTCGTCGACCCGCTGCTGCGTGTGCCGGCGGGTGATCGCCCGGTTGGCGACGCCCGCGGACAGCGGGATCGCCTTCTCGATCGCGACGCGCAGGGCGCGCCGGTCCGCCGGCAGGTCAGACGCCGCGAACTCCGTCTTGACCGCGATCATGCCGCAGCCGATGTCGACCCCGACCGCGGCCGGGATGATCGCCCCGTGCGTCGGGATGACCGATCCCACGGTCGCTCCCTTGCCGAGGTGGGCATCGGGCATCAGCGCGAGGTGCGGGTGGATGAACGGCATCGTGCTTGCCGTGTGGGCCTGGGCGCGAGCGTTCTCGTCCAGGATGGATGCCCAGCTGAACAGCCGCTGGGAGAGCTTCTCCATGATTCTGTCTCTCTGTGAATGGTGGGCGCGGGATGCGCCCACACAAGGGCCCCACAAGGGCCGATACAAAAAATGAGCCCCGACCGCGGGTGCGGTCGAGGCTCGGTGTCCAGAGCAGCTGGCTGGTTCAGCCAGGACTGGATTCCGGGTGGGGCGCATCGACTGCAGGACGCTTCTCGCTGCGCTGCAGCGAGAGCTCGAGCACGACGACATGGGCTCGGGTCGATGCGAGATACGTCATCGTCGGGCCTTCCTCGTCGCGGTGGGTGGTCGGTGCGTCGCAGGACGTTACACGAGATGCGGGTCCCGCGCGAGTGGCTGCCGCGTTCGTCAGAGGCCGACGGACGCCGAACGGCGCAGCCACCACAGCCCGACGAACGGCAGCACGAGCGGGATGAAGACGTACCCCTGCCCGAAGTCCGACCACACCGTCTGGTCGGGGAACAGCTCGCCGTCGACGAGCGACAGCACGCCGACCGCCAGGACGCCCACGAGCTCGATGCCGATCGTGACGAGCGCCAGGCGCCGGTGATTGCGGGCCAGGGCGTACGTCGCCACGACGTAGACGACGCCCGCGAACGCCGACAGCACGTACGGGACGACGGTGTCGGACTCGACCTCCGCGATCAGCTGGTAGATCGAGCGGGCGGACGCCGCGAGCGCGAACACCGCGTAGACCGCGACCAGGACCCGGCCGAAGCCGTGCGAGGTGTCGGAGCGTTCAGACATACGTGCCCTTCCAGATTCCCAGCAGGCGCACCGACAGCGCCGCGATCGTCAGCATCGACACGACGACGACGCCGGTGCCCCACCGCGACTTCTCCGCGATCGCCCACAGCACCGCGGCCGGTGGGATCACGACCATCGTCAGCAGGTACGAGATGAACAGGACGCCGTCGACGTCCCGTGACGTCGAAGCGAGCGCGATCGACCCGCCGATCAGTAGGCCGACGAGGACGATCTCGACGACACCGACGGCGTAGAACAGCGGATTGCCGAGATCGCGCCGGCGGTACGTGTGCCAGGCGGCGTACGCCGCGACGACGAGGGAGAGGATCGCGATGCCGTAGGCGACGAGATCGGTCACGCAGTGCCTTTGTTCGACGCCCCTCGTGCGAGGTGACGTTGCCGTGTGGTCCTGCGCAGAGTCTTCCATGGACGCATCCGCCGCTACGGCACGGGCGGCGACGAGCGCCTAGACTGATCGAGGGAAACGCCGGAGATTCTGGCGGACAGCACCCATCCCTCCCGGAGGCGGCGTCGAATGACTCGTAGAAAACTTCTTGGAAGGGACAGTCGCATGGAGGCATCCGCCGCTCGGCTCCGGCTCGCAGCCGATCCCTCGCACGACCCCGCTCCAGACCTCAACGATCTGTTGACGCGGGTCGGGCGTGGTGACGAGGACGCCTTCGCCGATCTCTACGACGCGACGGGCTCGGCGGTCTTCGGCCTGGCCCGCCGAGTCATCCGCGATCCCTCGCGGGCCGAAGAGGTCGCGCAGGAGGTCTACATCCAGGTCTGGCAGTCGGCCGCCCGGTTCGACCCCGCGCGCGGCAACGCCAAGAGCTGGCTGCTCACGCTCGCCCACCGCCGAGCCGTCGACGCCGTCCGTCACGACCAGGCCGCCACGAACCGCGAGAACAGGTACGACTGGTCGAGCGGACCCGATTTCGACGAGGTGGAGGAGACCGTGACGATCACGCTCGAGCACGAGCAGGTCAAGCGCTGTCTCGACGGGCTCACCAACCTGCAGCGCGAGGCGGTCACCCTGGCGTACTACCAGGGCTACACCTACGCCGAGGTCGCCACCGCCCTCGATGCGAACACCGCCACGATCAAGACGAGGATGCGCGACGGGATCGTCCGCCTCCGCGACTGCATGGGAGTCTCGGCATGACGATCGACCTGCACTCCCTGATGGCGCCCTACGCGCTGGACGCCCTGGAGCCCGACGAGCGCGAGCGGTTCGAGGCACACCTCGACCAGTGCGTCGACTGCCAGCTCGAGCTCGGCGGCTTCATGGCCACCGCGATCCGTCTCGGCGACGCCGCCAGCCACACGCCCCCGTCCGGGCTCCGCGACCGGCTGCTGGCCGAGGTCAGCGTGACCCCGCAGCAACGTCCGATCGTGACCTCCCTGTCCGAGCGCCGCGGTCTGCGGCATGCCCTCCCCCGCCTCGCGGTCGCCGCCGCGGTCCTCGTGGCCGCGGTCGGCGTCGGCGGATTCCTCGTCGAGCGCGATCACGCGCAGGACGAGCGCCGGGAGAACCTGGCGATCTCGGCGGTCATCGGTGCCGACGACGTGCAGTCCGTCGCGCAGACGTTCGACGTCGGCGGCAGCGTCAAGATGTACATGTCGGCCGCCGAGGACTCCGCGGTCATCTTCGCCAAGGACCTCCCCCGCCCTGAGGACGGGAAGGTCTACCAGGTGTGGATGATCGACGGCTCCGGCCCGACGTCGCAGGGCACCTTCGAGACCGACGGGCAGATGATCATGGAGGGCGTCGCGGGAGCCGATCGCGTCGCCGTCACGGTCGAGCCGAAGGGCGGATCGGACCAGCCCACGTCACCCCCGATCGCGACGATCACGGTCTGACACCGACGTCGGCGGCCGACGCTGACAGCGGCGGTGTCATGATGGCGCCATGCGTTCGCCCCTCGTCCTGATCGTCGCCGCGATGGCCGTCCCGTCCGGGTTCTACCGTCCGCTCGTCGCCGAGCTCGAGAGCCGCGGGTGGGAGGCACGTGCCCTCCCGACCCGCGGCTTCGAGCGCGGCGAGCCGGTCGCCTCACGGTCGGCGGACTGGAGCTACGGCGACGAGATCCTGGCGATCGCCGACGCCGTCGCCAAGGCACGTGCCGACGACCCCGACCGTCCGGTCGTCCTGCTGGGTCACAGCCTCGGCGCCCAGCTCGCTGCCGGCCACCAGATCCACCACCCGCCGGCGGAGGGCTTCGTGACCGTCGGGGCGTCCGTGCCGCACTTCCGGTCGTACCCGTACGGTGGCCTGCCCGTCCTGGCCATGGGCGTCAGCGTGCCGGTCGTGACCAGGCTGCTCGGCTACCTGCCGAAACCGTTCTTCGGCAGCCCCGGCGCCCGGACGCTGATGCGCGAGTGGGCCCGGTTCGTCCGCACCGGCACGCCGCCGTTCGACGTGCCGCACCGCATCACGACCCCCACGCTCGTGGTGCAGCTGCAGGGCGACACCTACGCGGTGTCGGGCTCGAACAAGGTCTTCACCGCGATGATGGTCGAGCCCGAGGCCGTGACGCGCTGGGTCTACACGCGCGACGCCGTCCCCGAGGGCGGCACGACCCACCACGTCCAGTGGGTCAAGACCCCCTCGGTCGTCGTCGACCGCATCCTCACCTGGTGGGACGCGCTCCACCCCCAACGCTGACGGGGTACTTGTCGCCCCTCGAGGGGAGAGTTATCGCCCGGCCATTGGGGGCACAAGTACCCCCTCGAGGGGCGACAAGTACCCCGTCAGCGTTACTCGGCGAAGGCCTCGATCGGGGGGCAGGAGCAGGTGAGGTTGCGGTCGCCGTAGGCCTGGTTGATGCGGCCGACCGGCGGCCAGTACTTGTCGTCGACCGAGCCGGCCGGGAAGGCTCCGGTGCCGATGTCGTACGCGTGCTGCCAGTCCAGCAGCGTCCGCATGGTGTGCGGGGCGTGGACGAGCGGGTTGTCGCCCTCGGGCCACTGCCCCGCGACGACCTGGTCGATCTCGGACCGGATGGCCAGCATCGCGTCGCAGAAGCGGTCGAGCTCGGCGAGGTCCTCGGACTCGGTCGGCTCGACCATCAGCGTGCCCGGCACCGGGAAGCTCATCGTCGGCGCGTGGAAGCCGTAGTCGATCAGGCGCTTCGCGACGTCGTCGATGCTCAGGCCGGCCGCCTTCGTGAGCGGTCGCAGGTCGAGGATGCACTCGTGGGCCACGAGGTCGTTGTCGCCCGTGTACAGCACCGGGAAGGCGCCCTCGAGGCGCCGGGCGATGTAGTTGGCCGACAGGACGGCCACGGACGTCGCGTCCGTGAGGCCCTCGGCGCCCATCATGGCGACGTACGCGTACGGGATCGGCAGGATGCCGGCCGAGCCGTACGGCGCCGCGCTGATGGCCCCGACGCCCTCGCGCTTGCTCTCCACGGGGTGCAGCGGGTGCGTGGGCAGGAACGGCAGGAGGTGCTCCGCGACCGCGACGGGACCCACTCCGGGGCCGCCGCCGCCGTGCGGGATGCAGAACGTCTTGTGCAGGTTGAGGTGCGAGACGTCGCCGCCGAACACGCCGGGCTGCGCGTGACCGAGCAGGGCGTTGAGGTTGGCGCCGTCGACGTACACCTGACCACCGTGGGCGTGCACGATGTCGCACAGCTCGGTGATGCCGTGCTCGTAGACGCCGTGCGTCGACGGGTACGTCACCATGACCGCCGCGAGGTCGTCGGCGTGCGCCTCGCACTGCGCCCTCAGGTCGTCGAGGTCGACCTCCCCTTCGCCGGTGGACTTGACCAGCACGACCCGCATGCCGGCCATGACGGCGGACGCGGCGTTCGTGCCGTGCGCGGAGCTCGGGATCAGGCAGACCGTGCGGTGCTCGTCGCCCCGGCTGCGGTGGTAGGCGCGGATGGCCAGCAGACCGGCGAACTCGCCCTGCGAGCCGGCGTTCGGCTGGATCGAGACACCCGCGTACCCGGTGACCTCGGCGAGCCAGGCCTCGAGCGTCTCGACGAGCTCGATCATGCCCGCGGCGTCCTCGGCGGGGACGAACGGGTGCAGCTCGGCGAAGCCCGGCCAGCTGATGGGCTCCATCTCGGCGGTCGCGTTGAGCTTCATGGTGCACGAGCCGAGCGGGATCATGCCCCGGTCGAGCGCATAGTCGCGGTCGCTGAGCTTCTTGAGGTAGCGCAGCATCTGCGTCTCGCTGTGGTGCTCGTGGAACACCGGGTGCGTCAGGATCTCGTCGTCCGCTCCGCGCAGGAGATCGTCCGGCAGCGAGGCACCGGCCGTCGACCAGTCGCCGCCCTCGACGCCGAACGCGGCCCACACCAGCCGCAGGTGACCCTCGGTCGTCGACTCGTTGGTCGACACGCCGACGTGGTCGGCGTCGACCCGCCGCAGGTGCACGCCGCGGTCGCGCGCGGCGGCGACGATGTCGTCGGCCCGGCCCGGGACGCGCGCGACGACGGTGTCGAAGAACGACTGCGACACCAGCTCCACTCCCCCGGCGGTCAGGGCAGAGGCGAGCCGGCGTGCGCTGTCGTTGACGTCCGTTGCGATCTCGCGGAGTCCGTCGGGACCGTGGTAGACCGCGTACATCGACGCGGCGACGGCCAGCAGCACCTGCGCGGTGCAGATGTTCGACGTCGCCTTCTCGCGACGGATGTGCTGCTCGCGCGTCTGCAGGGCGAGCCGGTACGCGGGGCGCCCGGCGCTGTCGACCGAGACGCCGACGAGCCGGCCGGGCAGGTGCCGCTCGAGTCCCGCCCGCACGGCCATGAAGCCCGCGTGGGGGCCGCCGTAGAACATCGGGACGCCGAATCGCTGGCTCGAGCCCACGACGACGTCGGCACCGAGCGAGCCGGGCGAGGCCAGCAGGACGAGCGCGAGCGGGTCGGCGACGACGACGGCCAGGCCACCGGATGCGTGGGCCGCCTCGATAGCGGGTCGCGGGTCGATGATCCCGCCGTCCGCGCGCGGGTAGGCGACGATGACGCCCGCCGCCTCGACGTCGGGTACGCCGCCGGCGAGATCGGCCTCGAGCAGCTCGATGCCGAGCGCCTCGGCGCGGGTGTGCGTCACCGCGAGGGTCTGCGGCAGCAGTCCGGCGTCGATGACGATCGGCAGCGCGTCCTTGCCCTTCGTGGCGCGGCGGATCAGCGTCATGGCCTCCGCGACCGCGGTGCCCTCGTCGAGCAGCGACGAGTTCGCGGTCGGCAGGCCGGCCAGGTCCGAGATCATGGTCTGGAAGTTGAGCAGCGCCTCGAGGCGTCCCTGCGAGATCTCCGGCTGGTACGGCGTGTAGGCCGTGTACCAGGACGGGTCCTCCAGCACGTTGCGGCGGATCACCGCCGGCGTCACGGTCGGGTGATAGCCGAGCCCGATCATCGCGGTGCCGGGGTTGTTGCGGTCGGCGAGGCCCCGCAGCACCGACAGAGCCTCGGTCTCGCTGCGGGCCGGCGGCAGGTTCAGCGCCGACGTGCTGCGGATGCCCTCGGGCACCGCTGCCTGCATGAGGGCGTCGAGAGACTCGTACCCGACGCGGCGCACCATCGCGTCCTGGTCGGAGGCGGTGGGACCGATGTGGCGACGTGCGAAGGCGTGGGTCACGAAGGGATCCTTCAGAGGTAGAGGCGTCGATCTACGCCTCCCCTTCTGTCACCACCGACGGCTCCAGAATTGCCTCGGTCGCGTGGTCCTTGGTGCCTGAGAGGTTCCGGGGAGGAATTGCCCCTTCGGCGTCGCCTGGACGATCTCTCCCACGCGCGGTCGAAAGCAGTGCCAGCCTACCAGCGCGAACGGCGGCCGGCCGGTCTAGGAGCTGAGGCGGGCGCGGCGGCGGGCCGCGAGCTCGTCGTCGGCGACCGAGATCTCGACCGCGCGCTCGCTGGGCAGCGTGTGCAGCGAGCCCTCGATCTCTTTCCACACACCGCCGATCGCGATGCCGAAGACGCCCTGGCCACCCTGCAGCAGGTCGATGACCTCATCGGCCGAGCGGCACTCGTAGACGCTGGCACCGTCGCTCATCAACGTGACCTGGGTGAGGTCGTCGGTGCCGCGGACGCGCAGATGGTCGATCGCGATGCGGATCTGCTGCAGCGAGACGCCCGCGTCGAGCAGGCGCTTGATGATCTTCAGCAGCAGGATGTCCTTGAAGGAGTACAGCCGCTGGGTGCCGGAGCCGGTCGCGGAGCGGACGGTCGGCTCGACGAGCCCCGTGCGGGCCCAGTAGTCGAGCTGGCGGTACGTGATGCCTGCGGCGTTGCAGGCCGTGGGACCGCGGAATCCGGCGTCCTCGGGCAGCGGCGAGACGTCATCGTTGAACAGCAGGCCCTGGTCGCTGGCCTCGGCTGCCGCTCGTTGCGTGGCGGTGGCGTCGTTGTCGTGCGACTCGATCATCCGGATTGCCTTCCAAAGCTGGTATAGGGGAAGACTACCGCCACGGAACTACATCCGTGTACCTTCGGCAGCACTCTCAAGGTAGAGGTGAGGGTTTGTCGGGTCAACGACATCGGTCACGTGGCGCGCGTGTCGTTCTCGAGTCTCACTTCAGGGTTGAGAGTTGGTCACTCGCTGAAGTCCTCGGGCTGGACCTCGTCGAGGAACTCACGGAACTTCTCGATCTCGGCGTCCTCGTCGGGCGCCGCCGGAATGCCGGCCTCGTCGAGGACGTCTTCGGCGCACAGGATCTGCGCGCCCACCCTCAGCGCGATGGCGATGGAGTCCGACGGACGGGCCTCGACCTCGGCTCCCGAGGCGAACACGAGGGTCGCGTAGAAGACGCCGTCCCGGACGTCGGTGATGCGCACCTCGTCGAGCTCGTCGCCCATCGCCTCGATGAGGTGCTCGATCAGCTCGTGCGTCAGCGGGCGGGCCGTCGCGGCGCCCTGCTGCGCGTAGGCGATGGCCGATGCCTCGACCGCGCCGATCCAGATAGGGAGGTAGCGGCTGCCGGCGACCTCGTGCAGCAGCACGAGCGGCTGGTTGGTCGGCATCTCGACCCGGACGCCCACGACCTCGACCTCCCTCATGATCCCTACCCGCGCAATCGGCTTCTGACCAGGACGGACTGCAACCGCACCGACAGGGCGGCGAGGCCGGCGACGGTGCGCTCGGCCGCCTCTTTGTCGAGCTGACGCGACCGCGGCGACACGACCTGGTCGAACAGCGCGACCTCGCGATCGGCGGCGGCGCCGAAGATGCGCAGGTGACGGGGTTCGAGGCCCAGCTCGGCGAACTCGCCGACGATCGAGGCGATCTGCAGCGCCGTGCCGTCGTAGTACGTCTGTGTCGGGCGGCGGGAGATCAGGCCGAACTCCTCGATCGACTCCAGTGTGGCCGCGTCGATGTTCGCCGACTCCAGCAGCTCCTCGCGCGACAGGCGGACGCTGCCGGACGGCTCGAGAAATGTCGTCTCGGTGGGCAGGCCGTCCTCGGCGAGGCTCAGGTGCGGGACGCGGACCGTCGCCCCCTGCGCGGTGTCGGGGACGACCCCGCGGTCCATCTCGTCGAGGATCTGTCGGATGTGGCCCAGCGGCCAGAACTTGTCGCGCTGCTGGCGCAGGATGAACCGCAGTCGCTCGACGTCGTTGAACGAGAACTTGCGGTAGCCCGACGGCGTGCGCTCCGGTTCCAGCAGGCCCTCGGACTCGAGGTAGCGGATCTTGGTGATCGTGAGGTCCGGGAACTCCGGCAGCAGCTCGTCGAGCACCTTGCCGATTCCGAGCCGTGACAGCTCCGGGAGCGGCTGGGTCATCCGTTGCCCTTCAGGGCTCCGGCGAAGTAGATCAGCCGGTACTTGCCGATCTGCACCTCGTCGCCACCGGACAGCGTGACCTCGCCGTCGATGCGGTCGCGGTTGACGTAGGTGCCGTTGAGGCTGCCCAGGTCGGTCACGGTGTAGCCGCCGCCGTCGCGGCCGCGGGTGAACGTGCCGTGACGGCGCGAGACGCTGATGTCGTCGAGGAAGATGTCGCTGTCGGGGTGACGGCCCACCGAGACGACCTCGCTGTCGAGCAGGAAGCGTGCGCCCGAGTCGGGACCGCGCTGAACCAGCAGCATCGCGCTGCCGGCCGGCAGGTTCTCGACCGCCGAGACGTCCGACGCCGTCATCTCCTCGGTGTCGGCGTCGAGGATCGGGATGTGCGTCGTGTGGTCCGAAACAGGCTCGCGGGCCGACGTCTGGTCAGGCCCCGGCTTTGCGGTGTCGTCGGGCTCGTGGTCCGGCGTGGACATCGGTTTCACTCCTGTGTGCGGTCGACCTTGACGAGGGGTTGAGACTTCACCTCCAACCTAGCACCCGCGCACGGGCCAGCGTCACGAGTTGGGCGAGCTCTCAGCCGGCGGTGAGCGCCGCGTACGCCTCGGCCTGGAGCAGGGACGCGGTCGGGTCCTCCTCGACCGGACGCACCTTGATGAGCCAGCCCTCGCCGTAGGGATCGGAATTGATGACCTCCGGCCCCCCGTCGAGCGCGTCGTTGCGGGCCACGATCTCGCCGCTGAGCGGCGAGAAGATGTCGCTGACGGACTTCGTCGACTCCAGCTCGCCGATCACGGCACCCGCGTCGACGGTGTCGCCGACGGCGGGCAGCTCGACGTAGACGATGTCGCCGAGCTGGTCCTGGGCGAAGTCGGTGATGCCGATGGTCGCGATGTCGTCGTCGAGGCGCACCCACTCGTGCTCTTCGCTGTAGTACAGGTCCTCAGGGATCACCGCGGTCTCCTCGCAGGGTTCAAGATGATGGTCGAGCGTACTCGGGGGTCGTGACGTCGGCCAGTGCCGTGATCGTCACCTTGTCCTTCTCGTACACGAACGCCGATCCGTCGCGGTTCGCGACACGGTCGATCAGCCCGCCGCGAAAGCGTACCGCCTCGGCCAGATCGCCGGAGTCGCCGATCGCCTCGATGCGGTAGGGCCGCTTGATCTCCCGGCCGCCGACGCGGATCTGGTTCTCGTCGTCGAGGAAGTACGTCTGCGCGACGACCCGGGCGACGCCGTTGATGACGATGGCCTCCGCCCCCGCGTCGCGCAGCTCCTCGATCGCGTCCAGCAGTGCGGGTGCGTCGATCCGCTTGTCGGGGTCATTGATGACCAGCTCGATGCCCGGACCCGTCGCGCCGGCGGTGCCGGCCAGGATCGCGAGCTCCTCGGCACGCAGCTTCGCCTGCTTCTCGGCCTCCTCGGACCGCTGCGTGCTGTCGAGCAGGCCGTTGCGCGTCGCGGTGAGGTCCTGGATCTGGGTCCCCAGTCGCTCGTTCGCGCTGTCGAGCGACTTGAGCAGCTCGACGAGCTCCTCGCCGCGGACACCGGAGTAGTCCTCGGTGCCGTCGTCACGGACCTGCACCGTGATCGCAAAGCCCAGCGCCCCGATCAGCAGCGCGACGATGCCCTGCGACAGCGTCGGGCGCATCAGCGCCCGCCAGCCCTGCGGCTGGTCCGTCGGCCCGGGCACCTGCTCAGGCATGGAAGATCCGGCGGCGGATGGCGGCGGCGTTGGCGAAGATCCGGATGCCCAGCACCACGACGACGCCCGTCGACAGCTGCGACCCGACGCCCAGCTGGTCGCCCAGGTAGACCATGAAGGCGGCGATCATCACGTTGGAGATGAACGACACGACGAAAACCCGGTCGTTGAAGCGTCGCTCGCCCAGCGCCCGCAGCGCGCCGATCACCGCGTCGAGCGCCGCGACGATCGCGATGGGCAGGTACGGCTGCAGCTCGGCCGGGACGGTCGGCTCGAACCACAGGCCCACGACGACGCCCACGACCAGGCCGATCAGCGGGATCATGCGTCCTCCTCGAGGGCCGTGGCGTGCCGGATGGCGAGCCGGCTCTTCGGGGCTGCCGTGACGGTCAGGTCGTCCGATCGTGTCACGTCGAAGCCCACTGCGTCGCCCTTGGCCCGTTCTTCCCAGGATCGTCCGGCGGTCGTCCGCGCGAAGCGGTCGTCGAGCATCTTCGCGTCCCCGATCGCCTCGATCTCGTAGGGCGGGCCGATCGGCTGGAAGTTGACCTTGATGACCCCCCCGGCGAACCGGATCGAGCTGAGCGAGCCGATCCGCTTGCCGTTGACGGCGACCGCCTCGGCGCCGGAGTACCAGAGCGCGTTGACGAGCACCTGCAGGTCGCCGTCGGTGACCTCGACGCCCACGGGACCCTCGGATGTGACGGTGACCCGGATGCCCGGCCCCGCGACCGCGCGGTCGGCCGCCACGACACGCAGCCGCTCGTAGTCACGGTCGAAGCCGACGACGGACGACCTGAGCTCGGCGACCTCTGCCCGGAGCCGCTGGGCGGTGTCCTCCTGGCGGGAGAGCCGGTCCTTGCGGGCGTCGACGTCGGTGATCAGCGTCTCGCGCTCGCGCTCAGTCGTGGGGCGGTCGCTGCGGGTCTGGAGGGCGGCGATCGCGACGAGGAGCGCGAAGAGCGCCAGGACGACACCGGTCAGCACCGTGTTGAACTCGCGGGACTGCGGGTGCGGGCCGGCACGGACCACGTAGTAGTCGTCGTCGAGGGCGGTCTCGGCGATCTGCTCCAGCAGGCCCTCCGCCTGGTCCGGCGTCTGCGGCTGCGCCATCATCAGCTCCGGGCGACTCGAGGCGTCGTCGTGAGCAGGCGCCGCACCTGGAAGCCGTAGAGGACGCCGCCCCACCAGTAGAGCGCGACGCCCCAGATCGCGAACGCCCAGCCGAAGACGTTGGCCAGGTCGGCGACGGTACCCGTCGAGTCGCCCAGCAGGAGCAGCGGGAAGGCGTACAGCAGGCTCGCCGTGGCGGCCTTGCCCAGGAAGTGCACCGGCAGGGAGCTGTAGCCGCGCGTGCGCAGGAACGGCACCAGGCTGAACAAGAACACGTCGCGCAGCGGCAGGATGATCGCGAGCCACCACGGGATGATGTCGCGGAAGCCCAGCCCGATGACGACCGCGAGGATGTAGAACCGGTCGGCGACGGGGTCGAGGATCGCCCCGATCTTTGACGCCTGGTTGAGCTTGCGAGCCAGCTTGCCGTCGAGGTAGTCGGTGATGCCGGAGACCATCAGCACCAGCAGCGCCAGCCCGTCGGCCTCGGGACCGAGGACGAGCCAGAGGAACACGGGGACCAGCAGCAGGCGTACGAAGCTCAACGCGTTGGGGACGGTGATGATGCGTTCGTCCACGCGCACCTCCTCCACCTGTTTCGTCGTGCCGCGTCCCTGCGGTTGCCACAGACAGACTAGGACATGACCCCCACACCGCCGGTGCCGGACACGGCACCGGGCGACCACCAGGTGGGCACCGCCGTTGCGTGCGGGGAGAGGACTGACAGACTGGGTGATGAACGCACGACAACAGAACATTCAGGGCACGACGTGCCCACTTCCCGAGGAGGATCGTGGCTGTCTACACACTTCCGGATCTGCCGTACGACTACGGCGCACTGGATCCGCACATCTCCGGCAAGATCATGGAGCTCCACCACTCGAAGCACCATGCGACCTACGTCGCCGGCATCAACCAGGCTCTCGAGCAGCTCGAGGAGGCGCGCGACAAGAACTCCTTCGGCAACATCAACCTGCTGGAGAAGAACCTCGCGTTCCACCTCGGCGGTCACATCAATCACTCGATCTTCTGGAAAAACCTCTCCCCCGAGGGCGGCGACAAGCCCACGGGCGAGCTCGCCGCGGCGATCGACCAGGACTTCGGCTCGTTCGACGCGTTCCGCGCGCAGTTCGAGGCGACCGCGCTGGGCCTGCAGGGCTCCGGCTGGGCCATCCTGACCTGGGACACCCTGGGCCAGAAGCTCGTCGTGGTGCAGCTGTTCGACCAGCAGAACAACATCCCGGCGACGCTGATCCCCATCACCCAGCTCGACATGTGGGAGCACGCGTTCTACCTCGACTACCTCAACGTCAAGGGCGACTACGTCAAGGCGTGGTGGAACATCGTCAACTGGGCCGACGCCCAGGAGCGCTTCACCGCAGCGACCTCCGGCGGCCAGATCATCTTCTGATCCGGACGCCCGGCGGCGGGACCCCATCTACTGGTTGGGGTCCCGCCGTTTTCCATGCGCGGCCAGATCGCGCAGGCGCGCGTTGTACGCCTCCAGCGCGGCGTCCTCGCTGCGGTCCTCGGCCCGGTCGAACCGCTTGGCCTCGCGGCTGTCGGAGCGGAACCACTGGAACAGGATCGCGATCATCACCAGGACGAGCGGGATCTCACCCATCGCCCACGCCATGCCGCCGCCCAGGTACTGGTCGGCCAGCAGGTCCGTGCGGTACGGACGGTCGAGGGACTTCCAGTAATCCAGCGCGAACACCGTGTTGGACGACATGACGGCGATCGCGAAGAACGCGTGGAACGGCACCGTGACCAGCAGCATCCCGAAGCGGGCGATCGGCTGCAAGTTGCGCGGTGACGGGTCGATGCCGATCAGCACGTAGTAGAACAACGTGCCCACGGCGAGGAAGTGCAGCTCCATGACCGCGTGGCCCCAGTGGCTGCCCATGAGGGTCTCGAAGATGCCGGTGAAGTAGAGCCCGTAGAGGCTGCCGACGAACATGACGGGTCCCACGACGGGGTGCGTCACGACCCGCGCGAAGCGCGAGTTCAAGAATCCCAGCAGCATCGCGCGCGGTGACACCTCGCCGCGCTGGCGGGGCCCCGGCAGGGTGCGCAGGGCCAGGGTCATGGGGGCGCCGAGCGCCAGGAAGATCGGCGCGACCATCGACAGCAGCATGTGCGAGGCCATGTGGGCGCTGAACAGCACGTGCGAGTACTCCCCCAGCCCGCCGAACGTGGCCCACGCGATGACGACCATCGCGGCGAGCCACGAGAGCGTCCGGCCCACGGGCCAGGAGTCGCCGCGCCGGTGCATCGCCCAGACGCCGCGCAGGTAGAACGCGGTGCCGAGCGCCACGACCGCGAGGCCGACGCCGTTGCCGGACCAGCCCCACAGCAGCCTCAGGACGGTCGGTGCGGCGGGCAGCGGGCCGCCCAGCAGCTCCTCGACGGGAGTCTGCAGCACGTCGTCGCCGACGGGGGTCGGTGTGCGCGACAGCGCGACGGCCAGGCCCATCGCGGCCGCCATGACGAAGACCTCGGTGACGGCGAGGCGCAGGAATCCGCCGCCGGAGGCGATGATCCGCCGGCGCTGGCGGTACCCGAACACGCCCAGGACCACGAGCGCCACGATCTTGCCGATCACGAGCAGGCCGTACGCGGTGCCGAACACGTCCGCGAACGAGCGCAGGCGCACCGCCGCGTTGACCGCGCCGGACGCGCCGACGATGACGAAAGCCCACACCGCGAGGGTCGAGTACCGCGACACGGCGGCATCGAGGCGCTTGCTGCCGCGCATCGCGACCCAGCCGAGCGCGGCGAGGCCGCCGACCCACAGGGTGACGCCGACGAGGTGCAGCAGCAGGCTCGTGGTGGCCAGGTCGTGCGACCCCGAGCCGGCGGAGTGGCCCGTCAGCGCGATCGGGCCGAGCGTCGCGAGCGCTCCGCCGAGGACCGCCGCGACGGAGCGGACGCTCAGCGTCAGGCGGGTCGCGATCGCGATGGCCGCGGCGGCGACGGCCTGGATGAGGATGGCCCGTCCCTCGGACGTGCCGGCGAAGCCGGAGACGGACGCCCAGGTGAGCTCGTTGAGCGGGACGCCCCAGATGTCGCCGGACGTCTTGAGGAAGAAGTAGACGACGCTCACGACGGCCCACGCGGTGGCCCAGCGCGACGCCAGGCGGACGGCCTCGACCGACAGCCCCTTGACCTCGGCCTCGTCCGACGGCAGGAGGAACGCCGCCGCGACGAGGAAGCCGATGACGAGGACGGCGCAGATGTCGCTCAGGAGCTTGCTGAACGGGAGCGTCCAGCCGACGAAGGTGCCGGGGTCGGCGATGCCGATGGGCGCCTGCTCGTACGAGCCCCCGCCGAGCACGAGGAAGGCGGTCAGGGCGAGTCCGGCGACGACGAAGCCGACGAACGTGTCACGCAGCGTCTGCGTCATGGCGCCTCCTCAACGGGGCCAGCAGCAGGGCGATCGCGACGATTGCCGCGAGGATGCCCCAGAACAGGTGGGAGCTGTGACGGTGCAGGAAGCCATCGTCCTTCGGTCCCTCGACCTGCGTCACGGTGCGGCCCGTCGTCACGTCGTACGTCACGGTGCCCGTCACGGGATGGCCGTCGGCCGACACGACACGGTACGACGCGCTGTATGTGCCGCGCTGGTCGACGTCGTCGACCGTGGCGGTGACGCTCTTGTCGATCGCGCGGATGTCGGTGACGGCGACCTGTGACCCGTCGGGGGCGGCGACCGCGACGTAGGCCGGCTTCGCGACGTTCTCGTTGAACGCGAAGGAGATGGTCGTGGGCGCCGCCGCGAGGGACGACCCGTCCGCGGGGTCGGAACCGACCAGCGCCGCGTGGGCGCTGGCCGGTCCCGACACCGAGACGAGCAGTGCTAGGCCCAGCAGGGCCCCACGAAGAACGACGACGTTACGCACGACGTCGATTCTGTCTCAGGGCGACAAGCAGGGCCGCCCCGGCCACGATGAGCGCGGCTCCGCCGAGCCACGTGCCGAGCTCCGTGCCGTCGTCGTCGGTCGCGGTGTCGGCTGCCGCCTCCTCGGACTCCGCCGTGGCGGCGGCCCCGTGGTGGTCGGCCGCCGGCTCGAGCAGCGTCATGCTGGGCGCCGGGTGCTCCGGCTCCTCGTCGCCGGTCTGCTTCTGGTCCCAGTCGACGACGTCGCCGTCGTCGTACGACTGCTGCGCCGCGAAGGAGATCGAGTCCGCGTCCGGGAACGGGCCCCCGGAGATCGCGAACTCGTCGAACTGGCCGACCGGGATGCCGCCGTCGGTCGCCGTCCACGTGACGGTGCTGACGACCTCGGTGACCTCGTAGTCGCCCGTGGTGACGGGCTCGTCGAGGGTCTTCTTCGCGATGTCGACCGTCCAGCCGGGCTTGGAGCCGGCGGTGACGAACGCGAACGGCGTGTCGGCCGGCAGCGTCACGACGAGCTTCGTCGTGGCGGCGGTGTCGGACTCGTTGGGGACCCGGAAGACGGCCTTGCCGAAGCCGCCCTTCGAGGCGTCCGTCGACGAGACGCCGACGTGCGCCGACGCGGGCGTGGCGACGGCCACGAGGGCGGCCGTCACGAACGCGGCGCCCAGGGTCTTTGCAGCACGGATTTTCGCAGCACGGTGCCGCGCGGAAGTGCGTGTCATGGGATGTCTTTTCTGCTGGAGAGGTGGGGTGTGTGCGATCAGACGAGGCTGACCGGCGGCCCTCTCAGCGAGCGCGAGTGCGCCAGACGGACGTCCCGCAGCGAGCGGGGTGCGACCACCGCGAGCGGCGGCCGCACGGACAGGATCGCGACGACGGTGCGCAGCAGCGGTGCGAGGCCCAGGCCGAGCCGCTCGGCGAGCGTCCAGACGAACCGCTCGCCGCGGGCCAGGACGGCCGCGCTGACGACCGTCGCGAGCGCGTGCCCGAGCACCATGCCGGGGCCCATCGACATGTCGCCGTGGGGCGCGGCGAGGTGCACGCAGACCTGGCAGAGGATCAGCAGGCCGGTCAGCTGGCCGGGCGTCACCCGTCGCGACGACAGGAGCCACGCCACGGGCGTGGCGCCGGCGAAGACCGCGGCGGCCCCGAGCGCGGGCAGCGGTCCCCCGGCCGCCACGTGGCCCACGGCGGCCGCGAGGACGCACACCAGGGCCGCCGCGACACAGCGGGCGATCCGCACGGGTCGACCGAGCGGGCGCAGCGCGCCGGCACGGTCGAGGGAGGTCACAGGCACACGATATCGGCGTCCGCCGGGCGCCGGGACGGCAGCCGTTACCGTGGTGGCATGACTCTCGACACCGCATCGTTCATCACCCTCGACGAGGAGTGGGGGGCGCACAACTATCACCCTCTGCCCGTCGTCATCGCCGAGGCCGAGGGCGCCTGGGTCACCGATGTCGAGGGCAACCGCTACCTCGACTTCCTGTCGGGCTACTCGGCCCTCAACTTCGGCCACCGCCACCCCGTCCTCCTCGACGCGGCCCGCGAGCAGCTCGACCGCCTGACGCTGACGTCGCGGGCGTTCCACAACGACCAGTTCGGTGCGTTCTGCCGCGAGCTGGCCGAGCTGACGCAGACCGAGATGGTCCTGACGATGAACACCGGCGCCGAGGCGGTCGAGTCGGCGATCAAGGTCGCCCGCAAGTGGGCGTACGAGGTCAAGGGCGTCGGCTTCAACCGCGCCGAGATCATCGTCGCGGCCGGCAACTTCCACGGCCGCACCACGACGATCGTGTCGTTCTCGGACGATCCGGCGGCGCACGACAACTACGGGCCGTTCACGCCCGGCTTCGTGATGGTGCCGTACGGCGACCTCGACGCGATCCGTGCCGCGATCACGCCGAACACCGCCGCGATCCTGCTGGAGCCCATCCAGGGCGAGGCGGGCGTCATCGTGCCGCCGTCCGGGTACTTCTCCGGCGTCCGCGGCCTGTGCGACGAGCACAACGTGCTGCTGGTGGCCGACGAGATCCAGTCCGGTCTCGGCCGCACCGGCCGGCTGTTCGCGCTCGACCACGACGACGTCCGCGCCGATCTCTACACGCTCGGCAAGGCGCTCGGCGGCGGGATCATCCCCGTGTCGGCCGTCGTCGGGCGGGCGGACGTGCTGGGCGTCCTCAAGCCCGGCCAGCACGGCTCGACGTTCGGCGGCTACCCCGTCGCGTGCGCCGTAGGGCGCGCGGTCGTGGGGCTGTTGGCGACGGGCGAGTTCCAGTCGCGGTCGCAGGAGCTGGGACGGTACCTGCACGGCCGGCTCGACGAGCTCGTCGGCAGGGGCATCGCGTCGGTGCGGGGCCGCGGCCTCTGGGCCGGCGTCGACATCGACCCGCTGGCCAAGACCGGTCGCGAGGTGTCGATGGCACTGCGCGATCGCGGCGTCCTGTGCAAGGAGACCCACGAGCGCACGCTGCGCATCGCTCCCCCGCTCGTCATCACCAAGGACGAGATCGACCAGGCCGTCACGGCCCTCGCCGAGGCCCTCCACGCCTGACCCGGGCGTGCCGTGGTTTACCCGGTTAACCGGGTAGACCACGACCTCCACGGGCGAATGTGCCCGGTGAAGTGGCCAATTACCCGGGCAGGGTCGCGGCGTGTGCGCAACACCTGGCCGCCTTGGCTACGCCAAACCCAAGAGCTCATGATCGGGCTCCTGTTGTGCTAACGGATCGAGACCGCCCCGGTTAACCGGGTAAAGCCCGACTCCACCGGGTGAATTTGCCCGTGGAGGTGGTGGTTTACCCGGTTAACCGGGTAAACCACAACTCAGCTGAGGAAGGCGGTGCCCGGACGGGCGGGTGAGCGCTCGGCGTCGGCGTCGGTGAAGGGGCGCTTCGCGGCGAACGTCGTGACGACCTCGCGGTACGGCACGACGCGGTATGGGAACGGCGAGCTCGCGGCCCGGCGCGCCAGCGCCTGCCACGGCAGCGGCGCCTGGGACGCCATGACCAGCACGTTGCCGAACCGGCGGCCCTTGAGCGTCGCCGGCTCGGCGCTGATCATGACCTCGCCAAATGCGTCGCACACCCCGCGCACGGCCCGCCGCAGGTACGGGAACGGCGCGTGGTCGGCGAGGTTCAGCAGGACGAGGCCGTCGGCCACCGTGACGCGGGCCAGATCGGCGAAGAACTCCGCCGTCGAGAGCTCCGCCGGGATCCGGTCGCCGTCGAAGGCGTCGAGCACCACGACGTCCGCGAAGTCGTCGCGCAGCGCCGCCACCCCGGTGCGCCCGTCGACCGCCCGGACCTTGATGCCGCCGTTGCGCGGCAGGGGCAGCCGCTCCCTGACCAGCGCCGTGAGCTCCGCGTCCGGCTCCAGCACGACCTGCGACGACCGGGGCCGGGTCGCGGCCACGTACCGCGGGATCGTCATGCCGGCGCCGCCGATGTGCACGCACCGCAACGGCTCGACCGGCGTCCCGTGGCCGTCGATCGCATCGGCCATGCGCTGGACGTAGTCGAACTCCAGCCGCGTCGGATCGTCGAGATCGACGTACGACTGGTCGGTGCCGTCGATCCGCAGGGTGGACGCCGAGGCTCGGTCGCGGTCGGGGACGATCTCGATCCGCCGGCCGTCACTCGCCCCGTCGCTCACCCCGTCACTCTACGGTCAGGCGAGCAGGTCCTCCGACCCGTCCGGCTTGACCGCGAGCACGGGGCACTCGGCGTCGAGGATCAGCCGCTGGGCGACGCTGCCGAGCAGCAGCTTGCCGACCGGGCTGCGCGGACGGATGCCGACCACGATGAGGGACGCACCGGTGTCCTTCGCCGCCGCGAGCACCGCGTCGGCGATGTCCGGCACGACGTCGTGCCGGATCTCGGACTCGACCTCGAGCCGGTTGAGGGCGGCCTGCAGCGTCGTCAGGTCACCCTCGCGGGCGAACTTGTTGTCGACGTACGCATCGCCCTTGGTCGGGTTGACGACGACGAGCCGCTCCGCGCGCCGCGCGGCCTCCGTCGCGCCGTACGACAACGCGACCCGCCCGAACTCGTCCGGGCTGAACATCACCACGACACTCATGCCGACACCTCTTCCTTCTCCTCGACGGGTGCTGCGGGCTTGGGCCTGCGCAGGCCCGACGCGACGATCGCCACCAGCGCCAACGCGATGAACGCGTACACGATGGCCGCGACGGGCTCGCTCCACAGCGTGCTGAAGTCACCGGAGGAGATCTGCAGCGACGTCGTCAGCTGCTCCTCGAGCTTCGGTCCCAGGATCACCCCGATGATGAGCGGCAGCACAGGCAGGCCGAAGCGGCGCATCGCGAGACCGAGCAGGCCGATGACCAGCAGGATCGCCAGGTCGAAGGGCTGGAAGCTCACGCTGTACGCACCCAGCGACGCGAAGAACAGGATGCCCGCGTACAGGTACGGCCGCGGGATCTGCAGCAGCTTGGCCCACAGGGGCGCCAGCGGCAGGTTCAGCAGGAGCAGCAGCGTGTTGCCGATGAAGAGGCTCGCGAGCAGCGCCCACACCAGGTCGGGCTCGGTGTCGAACAGCTGCGGACCGGTCTCGATGCCGTAGCTCTGGATCGCCAGCAGCATGATCGCCGCGGTCGCCGTCGTCGGCAGGCCGATCGCCAGCAGCGGCACGAGCGTGCCCGCGGCGGACGCGTTGTTGGCCGCCTCCGGTCCGGCGACGCCCTCGATGGCACCCTTGCCGAACTCCTCGCGGTGCTTGGAGAGCTTGCGCTCGGTCGCGTACGACAGGAACGTGGGGATCTCGGCGCCACCGGCGGGCAGAGCGCCGAACGGGAAGCCGAGCGCGGTGCCGCGCAGCCACGGCTTCCACGAGCGTCCCCAGTCCTCGCGGCTCATCCACGGCTGGCCGACGGGAATGATGTCGAGCGGACGACGGCGCAGGTGGGCCGCGACCCACAGGGCCTCGCCGATCGCGAAGATGCCGACCGCCACCACGACGATGTCGATGCCGTCGGCGAGCAGCGGGTTGCCAAACGTCAGGCGCGCCTGCCCCGTCTGACCGCCGACGAGGCCGATCGTCAGGCCGAGGAACAGGGCGATGAAGCCACGCAGCCGGGAGGTGCCCAGCACCGCCGTGACGGCGAACATGGCGAGCACGATGAGCGCGAAGTTCGAGGGGTTGCCGAGCTTGACGACCTGACCGGCCACGGTCGGCGCGAACAGCACCAGCAGCAGCGTGCCGATCGTGCCCGCCACGAACGAGCCGATCGCGGCGGTCGCGAGGGCCTGGGCCGCCCGGCCCTTCTTGGCCATCTTGTTGCCCTCGATCGCCGTCACGACCGAGGACGACTCCCCCGGCGTGTTGAGCAGGATCGAGGTCGTCGAGCCGCCGTACATGCCGCCGTAGTAGATGCCGGCGAACATGATCAGCGCGCAGTCGGGTCCGACGGCGAACGTGACGGGCAGCAGCAGTGCGAGCGTCATGGCCGGGCCGATGCCGGGCAGGACGCCCACGGCGGTGCCCAGGAAGACGCCGAGCAGCGCGTAGAAGAGGTTCTCGAGGGTCAGCGCCTGCTGGAAGCCGCCCATCAACAGGTCGAGGGAGTCCATCACAGCACCCCGTCCAGGATGCCGGCCGGGATCGCGAGACCCAGGCCGGAGTAGAAGCCGTACCAGGTGCCGACCGACAGTGCCACGCCCACCGCGACGTCGCGGATCACGGTGCGGCTGCCGAGGACGTACGCGGTGCCGGCGAACAGGATCGCGCCGGTGATCGCCCAGCCCAGCCAGTCGATCAGCAGGATGTTCGCGAGGAAAACCACGGCGAGCTTCGCGACGGTCGCCCAGTCGCTGGGCTGCGTCAGGTCGATGTCCTCGCCCTCCTCGGCCTGCGGCACGTCACCGCGGGCCGTCGCGTTCGCCAGCATGACCGCGAGGACCAGCAGGATGCCGCCGATCGCGTACGGGAACGCGTACGGCTGGACCGGCTGGTCGGCGAAGCCGTCCGAGAGGGTCGTCGCGTCGTACACGACGTACGCGCCGACGATGCCCAGGAAGGCGGCGAGGCCGTACTGCGCCCGGTCGACGAGACGGGTGCCCGCGCGGGGCGTCCCCTCGTCGGTCGTGGATTCATGGATCGCGCTCATGCCAGCCCCAGCTCCTTCAGGGTCGACTCGACCCGCTCGTCCTGCTCGACCAGGAAGGTCTTGAACTCATCGCCCGTCGCGAAGGAGTCGATCCAGCCGTTGCGCTCGACCGCGTCCTGCCAGCCCTTCGTCGCGTGCATCTGGGTGAACATCTCGATCAGCCGCTCGCGCGACTCGTCCGAGATGCCAGGGGGCGCCAGCACGCCGCGCCAGTTGACGAACGTCATGTCGATGCCGGACTCCTTGAGCGTCGGCGCGTCAACCGTCTCGAGCCGCTCCTCGCCCGACACCGCGAGGACGCGCAGCGAGCCGTCCTTCAGCTGGCCCTCGAACTCGCTGGGGCCGGAGGTGCCGACGTCGATCTTCTTGCCCAGCAACGCGCTCGTGAGCGGTCCGCCGCCGTCGTAGACGATGTACTTGACCTGCTGGGGGTCGATGCCCACGGTCTTGGCCAGCTGCATCGGGAACAGGTGGTCGGGGCCACCGGGCGACGAGCCGCCGCCGATCGTGACGCTCTTCGGATCGTCCTTCCAGGCGGCCACGAGGTCCTCGACGGTCTGGAACGGCGAGTCCTTGGGCACGATGAGCGCCTCCTGGTCCTCGATCAGCCGGGCGATCGGCGTCGCCTGCGACACGCGCGCCTTCGACTCGTTGGTGTACGTCGCTCCCACGACGCCGAGGCCCATCGACATGACGAGGTCATCGACCCCCTCCTCGTTGAGGAGCCGCTGCATCGCGACGGTGCCGCCGGCACCGATGACGTTGGTGACCTCGAAGCGGCCCGACAGGTCCTCGTCCTCGAGCACCCGTGCGGCGGCGCGGCCGGTGAGGTCGTAGCCTCCTCCTGGGCTGTTCGGGATGTACATGCTCAGTCGCCGGTTCGCCTCGCCGTCTCCCCCGCGCGTGACACCGCACGCGGAGAGGAGCAGGGACGCGACGACGAGAAGAGCCGTCGCGGACAACCGGCGTGTGCGCCTGGTCGGCGTCATGGGACCTCCTGTGATCGACCCCGAGCATGACCCATCGTGTGGCCTGGGTCACCATTGCGGAATCAAAGGAGGTTGTGGACGTTGTGGTCACAGCGCAGGCGCCTGACGCTCGCCGGTCAGTTCCTGGTCCTCCAGCTCGTCGTGGTCGCGGCCGTGCTCGCGATCGTCGGCGCGATCTCGGTGCAGCAGTCGAGTGCGGCGTTCGCAACCGAGCGGGGCGCACAGATGCGGTCCGTCGCGGAGTACCTCGCGAACCAGTCGGTCGTGCGGGCCCAGATCCGCGGGCCCGTCCCCGCCACGAGCCTCGCCGGCCCGATCGACCGGGCCGTGGGCCTGTCGGGGGCGACCGACGTGACGATCGCCGACCCGGACGGTGTCGTGCTGTCGTCGTCCGACCCCCGGCTCGTCGGTGAGCGCGCCGCGCTGGGCGACTCGCGCGTGCAGGACGGACGGGGGTGGGTCGGCGATATCGAGGCACGCGGCCACCTCTACGTCGCCGGCCACGCGCCGATCCTCGACGACGACGGCGAGCTCGTCGGTCTCGCGCTCGCGGAGGAGCGTTATCCCGCGCTGTGGACGCGCCTGACGAATGCCGCCGACGAGCTGATCCTGTATCTGGGCGTCGGCGCGGCGCTGGGTGTCGCGGGCTCGCTGCTCGTCGCGCGCCTGGTCAAGCGACGCACCCGCGGCCTCGAGCCGCACGAGTTCGCGACGCTGGCCGATCACCGCGAGGCGCTCCTGCACAGCATCCGCGAGGGCGTCATCGCGGTGGGCACCGACGGACGGGTCACGATGATCAACGACGGCGCCCGCGAGCTGCTCGGGCTGGGCGAGGACGTCGTCGAGCGTCCGCTCGGGGGCCTGGGCCTCGACCCTGCGGTCGTCGAGGTGCTCGGCACGGACAACGGCACGCACGACCAGGACTCCGTGCTGTTGGTCGGCGACCGCGTCGTCGTGTTCAACCAGCGGTCGGCGTCGAGTCGCGGGCAGGGCATCGGTACGGTCACGACCATGCGCGACCGCACCGATCTCGTCTCGATGCAGAGCCAGCTCAGCTCGAACCTGTCGATCACCGACACGCTGCGCGCGCAGACGCACGAGTTCGCCAACCAGCTGCACACGATCTCCGGGCTCGTCCAGCTCGGCGAGTACGACGAGGTGACGTCGCTGGTCGGCGTCCTCGCGCGGCGCCGCGCCGCGATCAGCGACTTCGTGACGCAGCGGGTCGCCGATCCGGCGGTCGCCGCGCTCCTGATCGCCAAGTCCAGCGTCGCGGCCGAGGCCGGCGTGACGCTGTCGCTGTCGCCCGCGTCGGCGCTGGGTCCCGTGCCGCCGGCGACGTCCGCCGACCTCACGACGATCATCGGCAACCTCGTCGACAACGCGGTCGACGCCTGCAAGGGCGGCGACGCCCCCGCCGTGGTCGTCGAGCTCGAGGAGACCGCGACCGAGATCGTCCTGCGCGTCCGCGACAACGGCCCGGGCGTGCCCGACGAGCTCGCGCACGCGATCTTCACCCGCGGGGTGTCGACGAAGCCCGACGTCCCCGGCGGTCGCGGCATCGGCCTGCCGCTGGTGCGGCTGATCTCGAGGCAGCGCGACGGCAGCGTGACGGTGGGCCGCGACGACGGCGCGGTCTTCACGGTGCGGCTGCCGAAGGAGAATGTCTGATGGCGGACCGCGACATCGGCGTGCTGGTCGTCGACGACGACTTCATGGTGGCCGGCATTCACGCGAAGTTCGTCGAGCGCACCGAGGGGTTCGTGGTCGTCGGCACGGCCCGCACCGGCGCGGAGGCGCTGAGCCGGTGCGCCCAGCTCGCCCCGGGGCTCGTGCTGCTCGACGTCCACCTGCCCGACATGAGCGGCCTCGACGTGCTGCAGCGCCTGCGCGCGTCGGGCAGCGCGGTCGGTGTCGTGATGGTGACGGCCGAGCGTGATGCCGAGGCGGTGCGGACGGCACTGCACGGCGGCGCGATGCAGTACCTCGTCAAGCCGTTCGAGTACGCGGACTTCGCGGCCCGTATGCAGCGCGTCCGCGAGGCGCTCACGACCCTCGCGGAGGGCTCGGCCGACCAGGCCACGATCGACCGGGCGTTCGGTGGTCCCCCGTCGGGTCCGGCGCCGCTGCCGAAGGGCCTCAGCCAGGAGTCGGCGCGGCTCGTCGCGGCGGCGCTGGCCGAGCACGGCGAGCTGTCCGCCACCGACTGCGGCGTGCAGGTGGGCCTCTCCCGCGTCAGCGCCCGGCGCTACCTGGAGCACTTCGTCGACCAGGGCGTCGCGACGGTCCGGCTCAACTACGGCACCGCGGGACGTCCGGAACGCCGCTACCGCTTCGTCGGCTGACACCATGGGGTGCATGGACACCCTGCGCTCCGTCGCGCTCTTCGTCGCAGCAGCCGTCCTGGAGATCGGTGGGGCGTGGCTGGTCTGGCAGGGCGTGCGCGAGCACCGCGGCCTGGCCTGGATCGGTGGCGGCGTCATCGCCCTCGGCCTGTACGGCTTCGTCGCGACGCTGCAGCCCGATGCCAACTTCGGCCGCATCCTTGCCGCCTACGGCGGGGTCTTCGTCGCCGGCTCCCTGCTGTGGGGCATGGTCGCTGACGGCTTTCGCCCCGACCGCTACGACGTCGGCGGCGCGCTCGTCTGCCTCGTGGGCGTCGCGGTCATCATGTACGCGCCCCGCGCGGCCTGAACTCTCGGGGCGGGCGGTGCGCCAGGCACCTATCAGGCACCCCCATAGGTGTCTGGTCCACCGCCGCGCCCCGCATGCCGACCTGATAGGTGTGTGAGTCACCGCCCGGGCGCACCCGGCCGGTCAGGCGGGTAGGTCGTCGGCGTCGAGCGACAGCGCGAGATCGACGGCCACCCCGCGCGGTGCCCGGGCGACGAGCCGCGAGGACGTGGTGACGGGACTCGACTCGTCCCAGACGACACGGGCGCCGATGGCGGTCAGCCGGATCACGAGATCGACGTCCTCGTCGGCCTCCATCGACCGGAAGCCACCCACTCGCAGGTAGGTCTGGGCACGCACGCCCAGCGACGCGCCGTGCACGTGGCCGTGTCCCGCATCGCCTTGCGCCGCTGCGGCGTCGTAGCCGTCGGCCCAGGCGGCGAACGAGGCGCGCTCCCCCGCTGCCAGGGCGACCGTGCCCAGGTACACGTCACCGCCCCCGCGCCAGGCCGCCAGCTGCGCCGCGAGCCATCCGGCGGGGACGCGGCTGTCGGCGTCCGTTGTTGCGAACCACAGGCCGGGCATCGGGCCGAGTCCCTGCGTCAGGGCCCACGCGAAGCCTGCGGCGCGCGCGGCACCGACGTCGGCGATGTCGACCTCGAGCACCGTCGCCCCGCAGTCCCGGGCGATCTGGGCGGTGTCGTCGGTGCACGCGTTCGCGACGACGACGATCGTCGTGCGCACCCGCGGCTGCACCGCCAGGGCAGCCACCCGCACCGCGCGGATCGCGGTCGCGACGAGCTCCCCCTCGTCGCGGGCAGGGATGACCACGACGACCCGGTCGGTCGTCCTCACGCGAGCACCACCTCGGGGGCGTACAGCGCGTGCCTCAGCAGGACGCCGCCGACGACGGGGGCGTCGGCCGGGTCGCCGCTGAGCGGCTCCACCTGCGTCTCGAAGGCCGCGACGGCTCGCCGCTTGCGGACGCGCGCGGCCGACGTGCAGTCGAGCCGCCGCAGCCGCGGGATCCACGGCTGGTCCTCGGGCTCGGTCCACGCCCACGTCCAGAGGGGGAACCGCCACAGCACGGTGTCGTCGCCGCACAGCCGCACCGCGGCGGCGCCCACCGCGTCGTGGTCCGGGTGGCCGTCCGCCTCGAACGGCGCCAGCACCAGGTCGGCCCGCTCGACCAGCGCGGACAACGCCTCGTCGAGGACGTCGGCGGACGTCGCGAGCCCTCCGTCGGGCAGGCCGAGGCGGCGGACGTCCGGGCTCCTGATTCCCAGCAGCTCGAGCGCCGCGACGAGCTCGCCGGGTCGGCGCCCGCGCAGGTCGTCCGGGGTCACGGTCGGGCTGTCGGGGTGGGACGCCTCGCCGTCCGTGGCCGTGACGAAGACGAGGTCGCGGCGGGTCTGGCCCGCGAGCCACCCGCCGACGGCCAGCACCTCGTCGTCGGGATGCGCCGACAACACCAGGACGCGCCCGCCGGGATCGGCCGGCGGGGTCCAGGGCAGGCTCTCCAGCCGGTGCCGCCACGAGCTAGGCATGCACCCTCCGCGGAACCTGCGCGAGGGCGAGTGATCCGAGTCGCTCGGCATCGCGCTCGGCGTGGTGCTGGCGCACGAACACCTGCAGGTCCGCGACGCGATCGGCGTGACCCGCGTCGAAGGCCAGCGGAGCCGGCCCCAGGGCGCGGCCGACCCGCGCGACGACCGTCTCGACGACGGCGGCGGCCCGCTCGCGCACGACGAGCGCCAGGCGCTCGACGTCGGACGTGCCGAGACCGTCGCGGTCGGCCCGACGCGCCACGGCGTCGAGCAACAGCTCGAGGCCGTCGAGCTCCGCACGGACGATGCCCAGGTGCGCGCGACCGTGCGCGTCGAGCCGGTCGGCCGCCGCCTCGAGGGGCGCGGCGACGCCGCGTGCGCCACCGAGCCAGATCGCGGCGATGCCGATCGCGCCCCACCAGAAGCCGGGTCGCCCCGTGTAGTCGCCGGGCCCGCCCACCGGCTCGCCCGCGACGTCGTGGAACGTCAGCGTGACGGTGCCGGCTCGCGCCATGCCCGGTCCGGCCCACGCCTGGGCGTCAGGGTCGGGCGCGATGCCGGTGCTCGCGAGGTCGACCGACAGCAGCCTGGACCCGTCCTCGGTGCGGGCGGACACGAGCGCCCGGGACGCGACGGTCGCGCCGGAGCAGAAGGCCTTGCTGCCCGACAGCCTCCACGCGCCGGTGGTCCGCCGGGCCGTCAGCACGGCGAAGGGCGGCTCGGCGGCCCACACGGCCCAGACGGCGTCCGCGTCGCCCGCCGACGCACCGAGGTCGGTCAGGATCGCGACGGCGTCATGGTGCGGCTCGACGAGCTTGGCCAGCGGCAGGTCGGCCTCTCCGAGCGCGGTCAGCGCGGTCCACCGGGCCCGGGTGCCGCCACCGCCGGGCAGCGACCACGGGGTCCGCGTGTGGATGCGGACGTCCTCGGCGCGAACCACGGCAGCGCTCACCAGGACGTCCCATCGACTCGACATGGTCCGGCTGCTGCTCAACCGGACAACCCAGGGTGCCACGCCGGAGGCCGATCGCAAGTCGTGCCGGTCGTCAGCGCGGGGCCCGTGGGCTGCGCCGGTACGCCGAGACCGTCGGGTCACCCGTGATCCAGAACCGCCACGGGACGTCGGCGGCCTTCGAGACACCGACCCTCGGGCCGGCCATGACCGGTGGCGGGTCAATGGGTGCATCGCCCAGCCGCACGCCGTCCGCCGAGAGCAGATCGGTCCCGAGATCGTCGAGGTCGAGCCCGAGGGCGCGCGCGAGGTTGCCGGGTCCCCGCGCCAGCGCGACGTCCTTGACGCCGATGCGCCGACTGCGCGCGGTCTCGATGCCGTCGACGATCTCGCCGGCGCGTACCAGCACCGCCGCAGCCCGTTCCGTCGGTCCGGTCACGACGTTGGCGCAGAAGTGCATGCCGTACGACCGGTACACGTACAGCCGCCACGCAGGTCCGTACATGATCTCACTGCGCGTGGTGCGGGTGAACGCGTGCGACGCCGGGTCGTCGACGCCGCCGTACGCCTCCACCTCGGTGATCCGCGCGGCGGCGCCGTGCCCGTGCAGCACGCGGCCCAGGAGGCTGCGGGCGCGCACGGTCACGTCGTCGGACGTCGCCTGGTCCACGCCGATCAGCTGACCGACTCGATCACGACGTCCTTCGCGGGCGCGACCCCGTCGGCGGCATTGCCGTCGGCGGCGATGTCCTGAGCGACCTTCAGGCCGGCCGCGTCGACCGATCCGAACACGGTGTAGTCGGGCGGGAGGTCGGCGTCGGCGAGGACGATGAAGAACTGCGAGCCGTTCGTGTCGGGTCCGGAGTTGGCCATGGCCAGCGTGCCCGCCGGGTAGGTCTCGGTGCCGTTCAGCTCGTCGGCGAACGAGTAGCCGGGTCCGCCGCTGCCGCTGCCCGACGGGTCGCCGCACTGCAGCACGAACCCGACGACGAGGCGGTGGCACGACGTGCCGTCGAAGTAGCCCTGCTCGGCCAGCGACGCGAACGAGCTGACGGTGCACGGGGCCGCGTCCGGCGTCAGGGTGGCCTTGATGTCGCCACGGTTCGTGGCGATCGTCAGCGAGTCGACGCTCGTCGGCTCGGTCGGCGGCAGCTCGGCGTCCTTCGACGCCTCACCCGCCGTGGTGTACACGCACTCGCCGCTCGCGGCCGGGTCGCCGGCCGACGCGGCTGGCGCTGTCGTCGCGGATGCCGAAGCGGACGGCTCGCCCGCCGGCTCGTCGTCGGACCCGCCGCAGGCCGCGAGGGTGGACAGCAGGACCGTGGACGCCACGAGGGCGAGAAGGCGGGAGCGCATGCGCCGAGCCTAGCGAGCATCCCCGCCCGTCCGCCGAGTGGTGCGAACCAGGCCGCGAGCGGTGCGGCGCGGACAGACACGCCGTCTCGGTACGTCCAGTCTGCACCACTCGCGGTACTTGCCGGGGCGGGGTCAGGCTAGGCGGGCGCGAAGCTCGGCGAGCTGCTCGGCGACGCGAACCTGGGCCGTGCCGCCGCGGGCGTCGCGCGAGCCGATCGAGCCCTCGACGCTCAGCACGTCACGGACGCCGGGCGTCAGAGCCGGCGAGATCGCCGCGAAGTCGTCGTCGCTGAGGTCCCACAGCTCGATGCCGCGCACCTCGCAGGCTTGAACGCAGGCGCCGGAGATCTCGTGCGCGTCGCGGAACGGCACGCCCTCGCGGACCAGCCACTCTGCGATGTCGGTCGCGAGCGCGAAGCCCTGCGGCGCGAGCGACTGCATGCGCTCGGTGTTGAACGTCAGCGTCGCGATCATGCCGGTGAACGCCGGCAGCAGCACCTCGAGGGTGTCGATCGAGTCGAAGACCGGCTCCTTGTCCTCCTGCAGGTCGCGGTTGTACGCCAGCGGCAGCCCCTTGAGGGTCGCGAGCAGTCCGGTCAGGTTGCCGATCAGGCGGCCGGACTTGCCACGGGCGAGCTCGGCGATGTCGGGATTCTTCTTCTGCGGCATGATGCTCGACCCGGTCGAGTACCCGTCGTGCAGCGTGACGAAGTCGAACTCCTTGGTGTTCCAGATGATGATCTCCTCGGCGAGCCGGGACACGTCGACCCCGATCTGCGCCGTGACGAAGGCGAACTCGGCGACGAAGTCGCGCGCCGCGGTGCCGTCGATCGAGTTGGCGGTCGATCCGGTGAAGCCCAGGTCGGCGGCGACCTTCTGCGGGTCGAGGCCCAGCGACGAGCCGGCCAGGGCTCCCGAGCCGTACGGCGAGTCGGCCGCGACGCGCGCGTCCCATTCGGCCAGTCGCTCGAGGTCGCGCACCAGCGGCCAGGCGTGCGCGAGCAGGTGGTGCGACAGCAGCACGGGCTGGGCGTGCTGCAGGTGCGTCCGGCCCGGCATCGCGACGCCCAGATGGGTCTCGGCCTGCGCGGCGAGCGACTCCGCCAGCGACGTCACGAGAGCCGCGATCCGCCGGCCGTGGTCGCGCAGGTACATCTTGAACAGGGTGGCGATCTGGTCGTTGCGCGAGCGTCCCGCCCGCAGGCGCCCGCCCAGGTCGGCGCCGAGCCGCTCCAGCAGTCCGCGCTCGAGCGCCGTGTGGACGTCCTCGTCGCCGGGCTCCGCCACGAAGCGTCCGGCCTCGACGTCGGCGGCGAGGCCGTCGATGCCGGCGATCAGCGCGGTGAGGTCATCGCGGCTCAGCAAGCCCGCGGCTTGCAGCACCATGGCGTGCGCGCGGGAGCCCGCGAGATCGTACGGGGCGAGCCGCCAGTCGAAGTGCGTCGACCGCGACAGCTCGACGAGCTCCGGTGACGGGCCGGACGCGAAGCGGCCGCCCCACAGCGCGGTGGACTCAGCGGGCACGCTGGACTCGTTGGACGCTGTGGACTCGGTCACGGGGTCTCCTTGGGGGTCGGACCGGCAAGGTCCGTGAAGCGACGGGCGAGGGCCTCGCCGCCGAGCGGGTCGCGGCTGATCATGAGCACCGTGTCGTCGCCGGCGATCGTGCCGATGACGTCGTCGGCGTCGGAGTGGTCGATCGCCGACGCGAGGTACTGGGCGGCGCCCGGCGGGGTGCGCAGCACGACGAGATTGGCCGACGAGTCGGCCGTCACGAGCAGCTCACGCGTGATGCGGGCGAGGCGGGACCTCGCCGCCGATCCGCCCGTGGCCGGGCGCGGCGTGCGGTCGCCGCCCTCGGCCGGCACGGCGTAGACGAGCCCGCTGCCGTCGTGGCGCACCCGCACGGCGTCGAGCTCGACGAGATCGCGCGACACGGTCGAGGGGGTCGCGTTGACGCCGTGCTCCTCGAGCAGCTCGACTAGATCGCCCTGCGAGCGCACCGCGTGGCGACCGAGCAGCTCGACGATGAGCTGCTGACGGGCGGTCTTGGTGTCGGCGGCGCTCATGCCTCGTCCGCGCTCTTCTCCAGCAGCCACACGAGCAGCGCCTTCTGCGCGTGCAGGCGGTTCTCCGCCTCGTCCCACACGACGCTCTGCGGTCCGTCAAGCACCTCCGAGGAGATCTCGAGACCGCGGTATGCCGGCAGGCAGTGCAGCACGATCGCGTCGGGTGCGGCGCGGCGCAGCGTCTCGGCGGTCACCGCGTAGTCGCCGAACAGCGTCAGCCGCGCCGGCTTCTCGGCCTCCTGGCCCATCGAGACCCACGTGTCGGTGATGACGACGTCGGCGCCGGCCATCGCGGCGGCCGGGTCGTCGGTCACGACGACCGAACCGCCCGTGCCGGCCGCGATGCGCTCCGCGTCGGCGACGATGCCGGCCTCGGGCTGGTAGCCGGCCGGCGCGCCGATGCGGACGTGCAGCCCCGCCGTCGCCCCGCCCAGCAGGTACGAGTGCCCCATGTTGTTGGCACCGTCGCCGAGATAGGCCACCGTGAGCCCCGCGAGCCGGCCCTTGCGCTCGATGACGGTCTGCCAGTCGGCCAGGATCTGGCACGGGTGGAAGTCGTCGCTGAGCGCGTTGACGACCGGGACGCCCGCGTGCGCGGCCATCTCCTCCAGCCCGGCCTGGGAGTAGGTGCGCCACACGATCGCGCTGGTCATGCGGCCCAGCACCCGCGCGGTGTCGGCGGCGGACTCGCCGCGACCACCCTGCGTGCCGGTGGTCTCCAGGATCAGCGGGTTGCCGCCGAGATCGGCGATGCCGACACCGAACGACACGCGCGTGCGGGTCGACGCCTTGTCGAAGATCACCGCGACGGTCTGCGGTCCGGCCAGCGGCTTGCGCCCGTACGGATCGGCCTTGATCGCCGCGGCCAGCGCGAGCACCTCGGCCTGCTCGGCGGGGCTCAGGTCGTCGTCGCGCAGGAAGTGGCGGGGCGTCATGCCGACACCTCGTCGAGGACGCCGCGCAGCACCGCGACCGCCTCGGCCGCCTCGTCCTCGGTGAGGACGAGGGGCGGTGCCAGGCGCAGGCGGTCGGGCGTCGCGTTGTTCAAGATGAGTCCCGCCGCCATCGCGGCCTTCTGCACCTGGGCCGCGAGGGGCTCGTGCAGGACGACGCCGACCAGCAGGCCGCGTCCCGTCGTCTCGGCCACGAGTGGGTGGTCGTCGAGCCCACGGCGCAGCTGGTCGCCGATCGTGACGACGTGCTCGAGCAGCGCGTCCCTCTCGATCGTGGCGATGACCGCGAGTGCCGCGGCGGTCGCGACGGCGTTGCCGCCGAACGTCGTGCCGTGGTTGCCCGGCTGCAGCAGCGTCCCCGCGTCACCGATAGCGATGCAGGCGCCGATCGGGATGCCGCCGCCCAGGCCCTTGGCCAGTGTCACGACGTCCGGGACGATGCCCGACTCGGCGTACGCGAACCACGCGCCCGTGCGGCCCATGCCGGTCTGCACCTCGTCGAGCCACAGCAGGGCGCCGTGGCGCGTCGTGACCTCCCGGGCGTGCCTCAGGTAGCCGTCGGGGGGGACGACGACTCCGGCCTCGCCCTGGATCGGCTCGATCAGCACCGCCGCGACGGTGTCGTCGACGGCCGCCTCGAGCGCCGCGGCGTCGCCGTACGGCACCCAGGTGACGTCGCCCGGCAGCGGCTCGAAGGGAGCCCGGTAGGCCTCCTTCGACGTCAGCGCGAGCGCGCCCATCGTGCGGCCGTGGAACGAGCCCTCCGCGACGACGATCCGGGTGCGGCCGGTGCGGCGGGTGATCTTGAAGGCGGCCTCGTTGGCCTCCGTGCCGGAGTTCGTGAAGAACACCCGCCCGTCGTGGCCCACGAGCTGCAGCAGCTTCTCGGCCAGCGTGATCTGCGGCTCGGTCGCGAAGAAGTTCGAGGTGTGGCCCAGGATCGCGAGCTGCCGCGTGACGGCCTCGATGATCGCGGGGTGCCCGTGGCCCAACGCGTTGACCGCGATGCCCGCGAGCAGGTCGAGGTACTTGCGGCCGTCGGCGTCCCACACGTGCGAGCCCTCACCGCGGACCAGCACGGTCTGCGGCGGGCCGAAGGTGTTCATGACGGCGCCCTGGTAGCGGCTCGTCCACTCTGCGGTGCTCATGCCGTGGCCCCCTTCTCGACGCTCGTCGCGTACAGCGCGGTGCGGATGCGGGTCTGCGCACCCGGCACGACCTGGGTGCCGACCCCCTCGTCGGTGAAGATCTCCAGCAGCACGGCGTGCGGCTCGCGGCCGTCGATCACGGTGGCGCGCTTGACGCCTTCCTCGACGGCCTGGAGGCACGCGGTCATCTTCGGGATCATGCCGCTCGACAGCTCGGGGATCAGCTTCGCAAGGGCCTCCGGGCCGATCTCGCCGATGACGTCGGAGCTGTTCGGCCAGTCGGCGTAGAGGCCCTCGACATCGGTCAGCACCAGCAGCTTCTCGGCGCCGAGTGCGACCGCGAGGGCTGCGGCGGCGGTGTCGGCGTTGACGTTGTACACCTGGCCGCTCGCATCCGGAGCGACGGTCGACACGACGGGGATGCGGCCGGCCTCGATGAGGTCCTGCACGGCCTCGGGGCGGACGCCGACGACCTCGCCGACGAGCCCGATGTCGGTCTCGACGCCGTCGATGACCGGCAACGTCTTGCGAGCCGTGAAGAGCCCGCCGTCCTCGCCGGACAGTCCGACGGCGAGGTCTCCGTGCTGGTTGAGAAGACCGACGAGCTCACGGCCCACCTGGCCGGTCAGCACCATGCGGACGACGTCCATCGTCTCGGGCGTCGTGACGCGCAGGCCGCCGCGGAACTCAGACTCGATGCCGAGCTTGTCGAGCATCGCGCTGATCTGCGGACCGCCGCCGTGCACGACGACGGGCTTGAAGCCCGCGAGCCGCAGGAACACGATATCCTCGGCGAATGCGCGCTTGAGCGACTCGTCGGTCATGGCGTTGCCGCCGTACTTCACGACGATGACCTTGCCGTGGTACTTCTTCAGCCAGGGCAGGGCCTTCGCGAGGGTCGCGGCCTTGTCGGTCGCCTTCTTCCAGTCCGCCGGATCCCAGGTGCTCATGAGCTGTACGCCGAGTTCTCGTGGACGTAGGCCTGCGTGAGGTCGTTGGTCCAGATGCTGCCCGACCGGTCGCCGGACTTGAGGTCGATCGTCACCGAGACGGCGCGTTCGTCGAGGTCGATCGAGTCGGGAGACTCCCCCGGACCGCTGTTGCGGCACACCCAGACGCCGTTCAGGGCGACGTCGAGGTCAGCGGGGTCGAAGGCCGCCTGCGTCGTACCGACCGAGGCCAGGATGCGTCCCCAGTTGGGGTCCCTGCCGAAGATCGCGCACTTGAACAGGTTGCTGCGGGCCACGGAACGTCCGACCTCGAGCGCGTCGTCGACCGTCGCGGCTCCCACGACCTGGATCGTGATCTCGTGGTCGGCGCCCTCCGCGTCGGCCAGCAGCTGCAGGGCCAGATCGCGGCACACCGCGGTGACGGCCTCGGTGAACGCGTCGGCGTCCGGAGTCGTGCCGGCCGCCCCCGATGCCATGAGCAGCACGGTGTCATTCGTCGACTGGCAGCCGTCGGAGTCGAGCCGGTCGAAGGTCTGCGCCGTCGCGGCCCGCAGTGCGGCATCGGCCGTCGCGGCGTCGACGTCGGCGTCGGTCGTGATGACGACGAGCATCGTGGCCAGCGCGGGGGCCAGCATGCCGGCGCCCTTGGCCATGCCGCCGACGGTGAAGCCGTCGCCGTGAGCGACGGCCTCCTTCGCGACCGTGTCGGTCGTCATGATCGCGGTCGCGGCGGCGTGCCCGCCGTCGGCGGTCTGGCCGTCGACCGCGGCCCGCACGCCCGACAGCAGCGCGTCGCCGTCGTTCAGCAGCCCGATCAGGCCCGTCGAGCACACCTGAACGTCGATCGCGCCGGCGCCGAGCAGCTCCGCGACGGTCTCGGCCGTCCGGTGGGTCAGTGCGAATCCCTCGGCGCCGGTGTAGCAGTTGGCGCCACCTGAGTTGATGGCCACCGCGACGGCGGAGCCGGACTTGATGGCCTCCTGGCTCCACAGCACCGGATTGGCCTTGCACCGGTTGCTCGTGAACACGGCGGCGGCCGCCTTCGACGGACCCCGGTTGACGACGACGGCCACATCGGGCGCGCCGGTCGACTTCAGGCCCGCCGGGACGCCTGCCGCGGTGAAGCCCTGGGCTGCGGTGACACTCATCAGGGAGCCGTTCCGATCGTCGAGAGGCCCGTGGTCTCGGGGAGACCCAGGGCGAGGTTCATGGACTGGATGGCACCGCCGGCGGTGCCCTTGACCAGGTTGTCGATCGCCGAGACGACGACGAGCCGCCGGGCCCGCTCGTCGATCGCGAGCTGCAGCTGTGCGGTGTTGGCGCCGAGGGTCGCCGCCGTCGTCGGCCACTGCCCCTCGGGCAGCACGTGCACGAACGGCTCGGCGTCGTACGCGGCTGCGTAGGCGGCGCGGACGGCGGCGAGGTCGACACCGTCCCTCAGCCGCGCCGTCGTCGTGGCGAGGATGCCCCGTGCCATCGGCACGAGCGTCGGCGTGAACGAGATCGTGACGTCGTCGGCGCCCGCGAGACGCAGGTTCTGCATGATCTCCGGGACGTGGCGGTGCACTCCCCCGACGCCGTACGCCGACGCGGAGCCGAGCCCCTCGGACGCCATGAGATGTGCCTTCGGGGCCTTGCCGGCACCCGAGTAGCCGTTCGCGAGCACCGCGACGAGATCGGTGGCGTCGACGAGCCCGGCGGCCACGGCGGGCTGGATGCCCAGGGTGATGGCCGTGACGTTGCAGCCGGGCACCGCGATGCGGCGGACGCCCGCCAGCGCGTCGCGCTGGCGTCCGTCGCCCACGATGAGCTCGGGCAGGCCGTACGGCCACGTGCCGGCGTGCTCGCCGCCGTAGAACTCGGTCCAGTCGTCGGCCGAGCTGAGCCGGAAGTCGGCCCCGAGGTCGATGACGAGGCTGTCGTCGCCGAGCTGCGCGGCCACCGCTCCGGACTGTCCGTGCGGCAGGCCCAGGAAGACGATGTCGTGCCCGCCCAGTACGTCGGGCGTGGTCGGCGCCAGGATGCGGTCGGCGAGCGGCACGAGGTGCGGGTGGTGCGCGCCCAGGGGCGTGCCCGTGCTCGAGGCCGCCGTGAGCGCCCCGATCTCGACATCGGGGTGCGACAGCAGCAGGCGCAGCACCTCGCCGCCCGCGTAGCCGCTCGCGCCGGCGACGGCGACGGTCATCGTGGTCATGTCTCCACCTTTGCAGACAGGGGTTCGTTCGGGTGCATCCCGGCGACGCTAGTCGGTGCCGAACTCCATCGCGGCGGCGTCGAGCGCGTGCTCGTCGTCCGTCGCGACGGAGGGGTTCGCCTCGATGCGCGTCGCGCCTCCGGCCGGCAGCTCGCCGAACAGCGTGCCGTTCTCGACCAGCACCTGGCCCTGGTCGAGCGGCTGCGCCGCGTACTGCTCCAGCTTGGCGCGGGAGTCGGCGATGTCGAGGTTGCGCATCGTCAGCTGCCCGATCCGGTCGGTCGGGCCGAACACGGCATTGTCGGTGCGCTCCATCGACAGCTTGTCGGGGTGGTACGAGAACGCCGGGCCCTGCGTGTCGAGGATCGAGTAGTCCTCGCCGCGCCGCAGCCGGATCGTCACGTCACCGGTCGCCAGCGACGCGATCCAGCGCTCGATCGACTCCCGCAGCATCATCGCCTGCGGATCGAGCCAGCGGCCCTCGTACATCAGCCGGCCCAGACGACGTCCGTGCTGGTGGTAGCTCGCGATGGTGTCCTCGTTGTGGATCGCGTTGAGCAGCCGCTCGTACGCGATGTGCAGCAGCGCCATGCCGGGCGCCTCGTAGATGCCGCGGCTCTTGGCCTCGATGATGCGGTTCTCGATCTGGTCGGACATGCCCAGGCCGTGCCGGCCGCCGATGACGTTGGCCTCGTGGACCAGCGCGACCGGATCGCCGTCGAAGGACGCGCCGTTGATCCTGACCGGACGACCCTCCTCGAACGAGATCGTCACGTCCTCGGCCGCGATGTCGACCGACGGGTCCCAGAACTTGACGCCCATGATGGGCTCGACGGTCTCGAGCGAGACGTCGAGGTGCTCCAGCGTCTTGGCCTCGTGCGTCGCGCCCCAGATGTTGGCATCGGTCGAGTACGCCTTCTCCTGGCTGTCCCGGTACGGCAGCCCGTGCTCCACGAGCCACTGGCTCATCTCGGAGCGGCCGCCCAGCTCGGCGACGAACGCCGCGTCGAGCCACGGCTTGTAGATGCGCAGCTCAGGGTTCGCGAGCAGGCCGTAGCGGTAGAACCGCTCGATGTCGTTGCCCTTGAACGTCGACCCGTCGCCCCAGATGTTGACGCCGTCCTCGTGCATCGCACGCACCAGCAGGGTGCCGGTCACGGCGCGGCCGAGCGGCGTCGTGTTGAAGTACGTCTTGCCGGCCGAGCGGATGTGGAAGGCACCGCACGCCAGTGCCGCGAGACCCTCGTCGACGAGGGGACGCTTGCAGTCGATCATCCGCGCCAGCTCGGCGCCGTACTCCATCGCGCGTCCGGGCACGCCGGCGATGTCGGGCTCGTCGTACTGCCCGATGTCGGCCGTGTAGGTGCACGGGATGGCGCCCTTGTCGCGCATCCACGCGACGGCCACGGAGGTGTCGAGCCCTCCGGAGAAGGCGATGCCGACGCGTTCGCCGGCGGGAAGACTGGTGAGGACCTTGGACATGCCTCACATTCTTGCACAACTCTGCAAGAACTTGCACGGAGGGGTCGGGGCCGAAGTGTCACGGAGCTGGTCGTCGTCCCCCTAGGATGCAGCCATGAACCGGACCGTCCTGCGCGTCCTCGTGGCACTCGTGACGGCAGGACTGCTCGTCGCGCCGGCCGCGGCGGCCCTGACCGGCGATGACGCCGTGTCGGCGGCCGACGATCCGGTGACGGTGACCAGTCACGCCGCCGACTTCCTGGTCGTCGCAGACGGCGGGCTGGTCGGCAAGGAGACCGTCGCCGCGCAATTCCCGTCAGGACGGCACGGCATCTACCGGTACTGGGACGTGACGGACCCGTCCGACTCGCACGTCCGCCTCGATCCGCGCGACATCGCGGTGACGCTCGACGGCCGCGACGTCCCGTTCGAGCTGTCCTGGAAGAATGGGCGGCGGTTCCGCGTCGCGAAGATCGGCGACCCGGACACGACCCTCGCCGCGGGCCCGCACGTCTACACGATCACGTACCGGATCGACGGCGCGCTCTCCCCCGGCTCGGCCAACGACCGGCGGTTCGCCTCGTCGACGGGCTCGCCGGCGTCGTCCCCGTCCGTGTTCGGGTGGAACGTCGTGGCGCCCGGGTGGGAGATGTCGATGGCCTCGACGTCGGCGACGATCCGGCTGCCGGCGGCCTCGGCGCGCGTCCAGTGCACCGCCAGCCGTGACGGAACCGCGCCGTGCGACATCTCCGGCGCGGGCACCGACACGGTGCTCGTCGGCACCGGCCCGCTCGCGCCCCGCACGCCCGTCACGGTGCGGGTCGGGCTGCCCATCGACCCCCCGGACCGGGTCACGGTCCCCTGGACGATCACGTGGGACGGCGTTCTCGGGCGCAGCGTGCTGGCGGTCGCCGCGGTGTTGCTGCTCAGCGTCGCCGCGCTCGGGCTGGGCTACCGGCTCGACCGGCGCTCTCGCGAGGACGAGCCGGGCCTTCCGGTCATGTACGGCCCGCCCCTGGGCCTCGGGCCGGTCCAGACCGCGTACGTCGTCGATGAGGACGTCCCCTCGAAGGCGCTCGTCGCCACGCTGCTCCACCAGGCCGAGCAGGGCCTCACCCAGCTCGAGCACAGCGGTGACGACTGGACGATCGTGGGCACCGGATCGGAGGCTGACTGGGCCGCGACGGACGACGTGACGCGTCGCGTCGGCCAGGACCTGGGCGTCACGGTGCCCGGCGGCTCCTTCAGCGCGGACGGCTCCGCCGGTGCCGGCGAGACCCTGCAGTCCACCCAGTCCGCGATCGGGTCCGCCAGCAGCGCCTGGGCCGACGGGGTCGGCGCGCGGCAGACGTCCCGCACCGAGATGCTCTCGCGCATCGGTGTGTACGTCGCACTGGTGCTGGCGGTCCTCGCCGGACTCGGGCTGCCGGCAACCATCTACGGCCTGCCGTTCGCGGCCTTCGCGATCGGTGGCATCGGGCTGACGCTCAAGGGCGTCGGTTCACGGCGCACCGTCCTGGGCCGTCAGCTCTGGTCGGAGGCCGGCGGCTTCCGCCGGATGCTCTCGACACCATCGGCCAAGGAACGTTTCGACTTCAGCAGCCGCAAGGAGCTCTACACCAGCTTCGTCCCGTACGCGGTCGCCTTCGACTGTGCGGACAGCTGGGCGAAGAAGTACGAGACCGAGACGGGCACGCCTGCCCCGATCCCGCTCTGGTACGCCGGCGGCGTCGGCGGTGCCACGGGTTCCTTCGGCTCGCCGGACTTCTCCACCTTCGAGTCCTCGCTGTCGACCTCCATCAGCGCCTACGCGGCCACCCAGTCGTCGTCATCCTCCTCCTCCGGTGGAGGCGGCGGGGGTGGCGGCGGAGGCGGTGGCGGCGGCTCCTGGTAGTTCCGCCGCCCCCTGATCCGCACCCACACGACCCACCCCCCATCCAGGAGATCCCCATGGCCGTCCTTCTCATCATCATCGGCATCATCGTGGTGCTGGCGCTGTTCGCCGCCTACGCCTTCAACAAGCTGCGCCGCCTCGACATCGGCGCCCAGGAGGCGCTGGGCGGCATCGACGTGCAGCTGACCCGCCGGGCCGACCTGATCCCCAACCTCGTCAACACCGTCAAGGGCTACGCGCAGCACGAGAAGGGCGTCTTCGAGGAGGTCACCCGGGCGCGCACGAGCGTCAAGAACGCCGCCGCGGACGGCACGGTGCCTGAGAAGGCGGCGGCGCAGGCGCAGCTCGACCGCGCTATCGTCGACGTGCTCGCCGTCGCGGAGGCCTACCCGGACCTCAAGGCGTCGACCAATTTCCTGCAGCTGCAGGAGGAGCTGTCCGACACCGAGGACAAGATCTCCTTCGCCCGCCAGTACTACAACGACGCCGTGGCCTCGCTGAACAAGATCGTGCAGACGATCCCGTGGCTGCTGTTCACGGGCCTCGCCGGCGTCAAGGCGCGCGAGTTCTACAACGCACCCGAGGGCCAGGAGACCGCCCCCAGCGTCTCGTTCTAGTTCGTCGCCAGGCTTGGCCCCTCCAACAACGCTGACGGGGTACTTGTTGCCCCTCGAGGGGGTACTTGCGGCCCCGGCGACGGGGCGAGAAGTACCCCCTCGCAGGGCGACAAGTACCCCCTCGGCGTTGGGGGTGGCTAGGCGCGGAGGGTGGCTCCGGTCGCTGCGCCCGCGGTTGCCAGCGCGGCCTCCCGGGCGGTCCTGATGTCCTCGTCGGTGAGGGTGCGATCGGGGGCACGCAGGCGCAGGGCGAACGCCAGCGACTTCTTGCCCTCGGGCACCTGCTCGCCGGTGTAGACGTCGAACAGCCGCGCCGACTCGATCAGCGGGCTCGCCGCGGCCAGGGCCGCCTGCACGTCACCGGCGGGCACGGAGACGTCGACGACGAGGGCGAGGTCCTCCTTGGCCACAGGGAACGACGAGAAGTCCGGCCGGGTACCGATCTCGGGCGACGCCGCGATCAGGGCGTCGAGATCGACCTCGGCCGCGACGACGCGCGCCGGCAGCCCGTACGCCTTCAGCACGCGCGGGTGAAGCTCGCCGGCGTGCCCGATGACCTCATCGGCCAGCACGATCGCGGCGCACCGGCCGGGGTGCCACGGCGCCTGCTGGGCCTGACGCACCTCGACGTCGACGTGCAACGTCGATGCCAGGTGCTGGACGACCGCGACGGCGTCGGCCCACTGCGCCGGGCGCCCCGCGCCGGCCCAGCCCGAGCGGACGCGCTCACCGCTCATGACGATCCCCACGTGGTACGGCTGGTGCGGCAGGGCCGCGTCGAGCGTCGCGAGCTCGTCAGGAGTCGGCCGGCGGTCGACGCCGTAGATGGGCGCCTCCGCGTCACCGCCGCGGGGCAGGAAGACGCGTCCGGTCTCCGTGATGTGCACATCGGGGTGACCGCGGCCGATGTTCAGCACGAGGCTGCGCAGCAGGCCGGCCAGCAGCGTCGTCGACATGCCCGGCTCCTCGGCCGACAGCGGGTTCTCCAGCATCACCTGGCGGCGGCGGACATCGTCCGGAGCCAGGCCCATCCGGTCCCAGTCGGCCGTGCCCGCGAACGGGAACGTCTTGACCTCGACGAGTCCCTCGCCGGCCAGCACGGTGCCGACGCGGCGCCGCAGCCTCTGGGCTTTCGTCAGCCCGCGACCGGCGGGGGCGACGGGCAGGATCGACGGCACCCGGTCGTACCCGACGACGCGCAGGACCTCTTCGACGACGTCGTACGGATCGGTCAGGTCGGACCGCCACGGAGGCGGCGTGACGGTGAGCCACTCGTGGTCGACCTCGACAGCGCAGCCATTGGCCTCGAGGGCCTCGACCGCCGCGACGGTGTCGATCTCGACCCCGGTCACGCGCGCGGGCAGATCCGCGCGCAGGACGATGTCGGCCCGGACGGGTGCCTCGCCGATCAGCGTGAGGCCCTCGGCCAGGGTGCCGCCGCCGTACTCGACGAGCAGATCGGCGACCCGGCGGACTGCTCGGGCCGGAAGCGTCGGGTCGACCCCGCGCTCGTTGCGCTTGGCCGCCTCGGACGACAGGCGCTGCGTGCGCGCCGTGCGAGCGATCATCGGGGCGGTCCAGACCGCGGCCTCGATCACGACGTCGGTCGTGGCCGGCGTCATCTCGACCTCCTGGCCGCCCATGACGCCGCCGAGTCCCACGGGCCCGCGGTCGTCCGTCACGAGGGCGTCGTCGGACGTCAGGACCCGCGTGACGCCGTCGAGCGTCGTGAGCTTCTCGCCGTCGGCGGCCCGGCGCACGACGAGCGGGCCCCTCAGCCGCGACCGGTCGTAGCCGTGGATCGGGAAGCCCAGCTCGAGCATGACGTAGTTGGTCACGTCGACGGCCAGGGAGATCGACCGCATGCCGGCCAGCTGGATGCGCTGCGCGAGCCACGCGGGTGTCGGGACGGACGGGTCGATGCCCGTGACCGTGAGGGCGGCGAAGACGGGACACGCGGTCGGGTCCTCGACGACGACGGGGTACGCTCCCGGGCCGTCGGTCGCGACCGTGACGGCCTCGAGCGCGGCCGGGTCGTGGAACGGCACGCCGAACGCGATGGCCGCGTCGCGCGCGACCCCGCGCAGCGACAGGGCGTAGGCCCGGTCGGGGTTGACCTCGAGGTCGAGGACCTCCTCCCCCAGGCCCAACAGCGCGATCGCGTCGTCGCCGGGCTGCGCCGAGCCGGGGTTGAGCACGATGATGCCGTCCGCGTCACCCGGCACACCGAGCTCGGCGCCGGAGCAGATCATGCCGTCCGACACGTGCCCGTAGGTCTTGCGCGCGCCTATCTCGAACCCCAGAGCGGGCAGGACGGTACCCGGCAGCGAGACGACGACGAGATCGCCCTCGACGAAGTTGTGCGCGCCGCAGATGATGCCGCGCGACGGGACGTCGTCACCCGGCGCATCGGGCACGGAGGCGTCGTTGTGCGCGCCGACGTCGACGCGGCACCAGTTGATCGTCTTGCCGTTCTTCTGCTCCTCCTTGACCAGATTCAGCACGCGGCCCACGACGAGCGGCCCGCTGATGCCCGACGACTCGATCTCCTCGAGCTTGAGGTCGAAGGCGGTGAGACGCGCGGCGAGCTCGACGGTCGAGAGATCCTCGGGCAGGTCGACGTACTGGCGCAGCCAGCTGACGGGAACCTTCACAGCTCGACTCCGAACGGCTCGGTGAAACGGATGTCGCCGTCGAACAGGTCGCGCAGGTCGGCGATGTCGTAGCGGGACGTGATGGTGCGGTCGATGCCGATGCCGAAGGCGAAGCCCGAGTAGCGCTCGGGATCGACGCCGCACGCGATCAGCACGCGTGGGTTGACGACTCCGCAGCCGCCCCACTCGACCCAGCCCTCGCCCTTGCAGGTGCGGCAGTCGGCGACGGCGTCGGGCTCGTCGTGGCACACGTAGCAGAGCAGGTCCATCTCGGCGCTCGGCTCGGTGAACGGGAAGTACGACGGCCGAAAGCGCGTCGTCATGCCGTCGCCGTAGATCGCCTGCGCGAAGTGGTCGAGCGTCCCCTTCAGATGCGCCATCGACAGGCCCTCGTCGATCGCGAGGCCCTCGACCTGGTGGAACACCGGCGAGTGGGTCGCGTCGAGCTCGTCGGTGCGGAACACGCGCCCGGGGCACGCGACGTAGATGGGCGGCTGACGGGTCAGCATCGTGCGGGCCTGGACGGGTGACGTGTGGGTGCGCAGCACCATGGCGGCGCGCTCCGGGGTGACCCAGAAGGTGTCCTGCATCGTGCGCGCAGGGTGATCGGGGCCCAGGTTGAGCGCGTCGAAGTTGAGCCACTCGGCCTCGACCTCGGGCCCCTCGGCGATCTCCCATCCCATCGCAACGAAGATGTCGGCGATGTGCTCAGAGAGCGTCGTGACGGGGTGCCGGGCGCCGACGGGAGAGACGTCCCACGGCAGCGTGACGTCGACGGCCTCGGTGACGAGCGCCCGCTCCTCCTCGGCGGCCTCGACCTCGGCCGTGCGGGCGGCGAGGGCCTGGTTGATCGCGCCGCGCGCCTGGCCGACCCGCTGGCCGGCTTCCTTGCGGGCCTGCGGCTGCAGGGCGCCGATCTCGCGGTTGGCGAGGGCGATGGGCGACCGGTCGCCGACGTGCTCGACGCGGACCTTCTGCAGGTCGTCGGGCGTCACGGCCGCGGCGATGGCCGCGAGGGCCTCGTCGCGCATGCGCTCGACCTCGTCGGAGCGCAGGGGCGTGACCTCGACCGGATCGTACGAGGAGTTGGGCGCGGACACGGCAGACCTGTTCTTTTCGGGGCACGGAACACCGGTCAGTCTAGTGACGCGCCCACGCGACCCGACATCGACTTCAGTCGGTCATCGAGTCGGGCTCGTTGATCGGGAACCACACCCGGATCTGGGCGCCGCCGCCCTCCGCGTCCTGGATGTCGATGGCTCCCCCGTGCTCCTCCACGATGCCGCGCACGATGTACATGCCCAGGCCGCTGCCCGCGCCCGGGCCCGACCGCCAGAAGCGGCTGAACACCCGTTGCCGCATCTCGACCGGGATGCCCGGCCCGTTGTCGTGCACCTGCAGTGAGACACCGTCGCGCAGGTCGGGGTGCTGCTGGTTGCGCACGACGATCTCGCGGAGCCCGAAGCCGTGGCGCATCGCGTTCTCCACGAGGTTCGTGATGACCTGGTGGACGCGGTCGCTGTCGCCCCAGATCAGGTGCAGGTCGTCCTTGATGCTGATCTCGAACGGCTCGCTCGAGCCGCCCGAGACGCTCGTGAGGACGTGCCGGACGACCTCGTCGAGCTTGACCGGGCCGCGCTTGAGCGTCAGACGTCCGGCGTCGATGCGCGCCGCGTCGAGCAGCTCGGTGATCAGGCGGCTGAGCCGGTCGGCGTCGGCGTCGACGGTCTCCAGCATGAGCTGGCGCTGCTCCTCGGAGAACTTGTCCCACTTCGTCAGCAGGGTCGAGGTGAATCCCTTGATGCCGGTCAACGGGGACCGCAGCTCGTGGGCGACGGTCGCGACGAGGTCGGAGCGCTCCCGGTCGGCCTGGTTGCGGATGCGGGCGTTGCGAACGCTGACGACGACACGACGCACCGGTCCGCCTCGCCGGTCTCGCACCAGCGTCGCGGTGATCAGGTACTCGCTGCCCTTGGGGGACCACCACGACGACTCCGAGAGGCGGTTGCGGATGTTGAGCCCGGCGTACGGCCGCGTGCTGTCGTACCAGGAGTTGCCGTTGAGATCGTCGAACGGCACGGCCTCCGACAGGTGCATCCCGATCATCTCGTCGCCCTCGGCGCGAGCCATGACCATGATGCGCGGATTGACGTACTCGACCACCCCATCGGCACCGGCGATGATGACGCCGTCCGGGTAGTCGTCGAAGACGCTGTGGTGGACACCCTGCATGACCAGAGAATCTAGTACCAAAGGACTAGGGACGACGACCCGGCCGGACACCGAGTTACACAGCGTGCCTCGCGCGCGCCGTCGCGTAGAGGCACACGGCGGCCGCCGTGGCCAGGTTGAGGCTCTCGGCACGGCCGAAGATCGGCACCGCGACGACCCGGTCGGAGAGCTCACGCACGTCGTCCGGGAGCCCCCACGCCTCGTTGCCCATGAGCCATGCCGTGGGCGCCGACAGGTCGAGGTCGTCGTCGAACAGGCCGACGTCACCGTGGCCGTCCGCGGCCAGGACCGCCAGGCCCGCGGCCTGCAGCGCGGCGAGGGCGGCGGCGGTGTCGCGCTCGATCGCGAGCGGGACGTGGAAGATGCTGCCGACCGTCGCACGGACCGACTTGGGGTTGTACGGGTCGACGCTGTCGCCGACGAACACCACGACCTGGGCACCGGCAGCGTCGGCGCAACGGATCACGGCGCCGGCATTGCCCGGATCACGGATGTCGGCGCACACGACGACGAAGCCCGGCTCGCGGTCGAGCAGCGCCTCGAGCGGACGGTCTAGCATCGCGCACCGCGCCACGACGCCCTGAGGCTGCACCGTGTCGGACACGGCCTCCACGACGTCGTCCGTCACGACGTGCCACGCGATCTGCGTCCGCGCTGCGGCGTCGACGAGATCTCGGTGCTGGTCGGTGGCCGCTTCGGTCGCGAAGACCTCGAGTGTGGCGCCCGGGGTGGCCAGTGCTTCGCGCACCGCCTGCGGACCCTCGGCCAGGAACTCGCGCTGGTCGAGGCGGAACGCACGAGTGGCGAGCCTCCGGGCGTGCTTCACGCGTCCTGATCGGACGGTGAGCTCGCTGCGGGGACTCGCCACGTCGGTGGTGCTGGGGTACGGATCCGCGGTCAGGCCGCGGCGCCGTCCTTCGGAGCGTTGACGTCGGCCGGCAGGTTGTCCTTCGCGGTCTGCACGAGCACTGAGAATGCCGCGGGCTCGTTGACGGCCAGCTCGGCCAGGATCTTGCGGTCGACCTCGACACCCGCGGCCTTGAGGCCCTGGATGAAGCGGTTGTACGTCATGCCCTCGGCGCGGACCGCGGCGTTGATGCGCTGGATCCAGAGCCGACGGAAGTCGCCCTTCTTGGCCTTCCGGTCGCGGTAGCTGTAGACCAGGGAGTGGGTGACCTGCTCCTTGGCCTTGCGGTACAGCCGCGAGCGCTGACCGCGGTAGCCCGCAGCGCGCTCGAGTGTCTGACGGCGCTTCTTCTGTGCATTGACTGAGCGCTTGACGCGTGCCATCTCAGTTCTCCTTA
>JAOPXY010000190.1 GCA_025964895.1 Aeromicrobium sp. | reverse complement strand
GCACGCACGCCGTGCACGGCGCCGCACTCTGGGTCGTCCCCGCCAACATGGCGTCGTTCGCCGACGTCGACGCGCTCGCGGACTGGATCAGCTCCGAGCAGACCCAGACCCGCGCCGGTGTCACGACGGTGCTCAAGCCGGCCATGACGCCGACGCTGCTGTTCCCGTTCGCGGCCGGCCGCGTCGCGGGCGACCTGACGGACGCGGGCAGCCGCACCGAGGTCGACATGCGCATCCTGCTGTGGTCCGTCGAGCGCCTGATCGGCGCGGTCTCGGCCCACGGCCAGGATCACGACATCGACGCGACGCTGCACGTCGTCCTGCCGGGCTCGCCGAACCGCGGCATGTTCGGTGGCGACGGCGGCTACGGCGAGGCGAAGGCGGCGCTCGACGCGCTCGTGAGCCGCTGGTCGGCCGAGCGCACGTGGGGTGAGCGCGTGACGCTGGCCCACGCGATCATCGGCTGGGTGCGCGGCACCGGGCTGATGGGCGCCAACGATCCGCTGATCGAGGCCGTCGAGGCCGCGGGCGTCCGCACGTGGACGCCGCAGGACATGGCCGCGGCGCTGCTCGAGACGTGTGAGCCGGCCGCCCGCGCGGCCGCGCGCACCGAGCCGCTGACGGTCGACCTGACCGGTGGCCTGGGTGGCACGAAGATCGACATGAAGGCGCTGGCCGAGGGCCTCGAGCGTCCGGCCGCGACGGTGGAGGACGAGACGGGCACCATCACGGCGCTCGCCCCGTCGCCGGCACAGCTGGACCGCGTCGAGACCCTCGACTGGGCTCCGGTCGACACCCGTCCGGAGGACCTCGTCGTCATCGTGGGCGCCGGTGAGCTCGGGCCGTACGGCTCGGCGCGCACGCGCTTCGAGGCGGAGGTCCACGACGAGCTGTCGGCGGCCGGCGTGCTCGAGCTCGCGTGGTCGACCGGACTCGTCAGCTGGGACACCCAAGGTGGCGGCTGGTTCGACACCGCGACGCAGGAGAAGGTCGACGAGGCCGACCTGGTCGAGCGGTACGAGGAGACCGTCCGCGAGGCGGTCGGCATCCGCCGCTACGTCGACGAGGGCAACATGGTCGACAACGCGGCACCGCTGCTGACGTCGGTGTTCCTCGACAAGGACCTCACGTTCACGGTCGGCAACGAGGCCGAGGCCCGCGCGCTGCGCGACGCCGATCCCACGCGCACCGTCATCGCCGCCACGGCGGACGGCGACTGGTCCGTGACCCGCAAGGCCGGCACGGAGATCCGCGTGCCGCGCCGCATGCAGCTGACCCGTACCGTCGGCGGTCAGATCCCGACGGGCTTCGACCCGACGGTGTGGGGCGTCCCCGCCGAGATGGTCGAGTCGATCGACCGGGTCGCGCTGTGGAACCTGATCTGCACGGTCGACGCGTTCATGTCCAGCGGCTTCACGCCGTCGGAGCTGATGCGCTGGGTGCACCCCGCGCTCGTCGCGAACACGCAGGGCACCGGCATGGGCGGCATGCAGTCGATGCAGTCGCTGTACCTCGACACCCTGCTGGGCGAGAACAAGGCCAACGACATCCTGCAGGAGGCACTGCCGAACGTCATCGCGGCGCACGTCGTGCAGTCGTACGTCGGCTCGTACGGCGCGATGGTCCACCCCGTCGCGGCCTGTGCCACGACGGCGGTCTCCGTCGAGGAGGGCGTCGACAAGATTCGTCTCGGCAAGGCCGAGTTCGTCGTGTCGGGTGGCTTCGACGACCTGAGCGTCGAGGGCATCGTGGGCTTCGCGGACATGTCGGCCACGGCCGACTCGGCCGCGATGCGCGCCAAGGGCCTCGAGGACCGCTACTTCAGCCGCGGCAACGACCGTCGCTACGGCGGCTTCGTCGAGTCGCAGGGCGGCGGCACGATCCTGCTGGCGCGCGGCGACGTCGCGGCGCGCATGGGCCTGCCCGTGCTGGGTGTCGTCGCGTACGCCGGATCGTTCGCGGACGGCGTCCACACCTCGATCCCGGCGCCCGGCATCGGCGCGCTGGCGGCCGGTCTGGGTGGACGCCGGTCGGCGCTCGCCCGTGGCCTGGAGTCCGTGGGGCTGACGGCGGACGACGTGGCGGTGCTGTCGAAGCACGACACGTCGACGGGCGTCAACGAGCGCAACGAGTCCGAGCTGCACGAGCGGCTCGCCGCGGCGATCGGTCGCAGCGACGGCAACCCGCTGTTCGTCATCTCGCAGAAGTCGCTGACGGGTCACGCGAAGGGCGGTGCGGCGGCGTTCCAGATCATCGGTCTCTGCCAGGTGCTGACCGGTGGCGTCGTCCCGCCGAACCGCAGCCTCGACTGCGTCATGGACGACCTCGCCGAGCACGAGCACCTGGTGTGGCTGCGGCAGCCGCTCGTGACGGGACAGCTGAAGGCGGGTCTCGTCACGAGCCTCGGCTTCGGACACGTCGCCGGCCTGCTCGCGATCGTCCACCCGCAGGGCTTCGTCGCGACGTTGTCGGACGACGAGCGCGACGCCTACCTGGCACGTGCGGAGGAGCGCGTCATCGAGGGCCGCATGCGGATCGTCCGGGCCATGTACGGCGGCGCGCCGCTGTACGAGCGTCCGTCGGATCGGCGCCTGGGCACCGACGGCGTGCGTCGCCGCGAGGCCGGGATGCTGCTGGACCCGGCGGCGCGGCTGGGTGAGGACGGCGCGTACTTCGGCGCTGCCTGCGAGTGACGGTCGTCGGGATCGGGGTCGACCTGGTCCACGTCCCGGCGTTCGCGGAGCAGCTGGCGCTGCCGGGATCGCGGTTCGAGGGCGTCTTCCTGCCGGGGGAGCTGCGTGACGCGCGGGGTCGGACGACCGACCCCGCGCGTCACCTCGCCGCCCGATGGGCCGCCAAGGAGGCCGTCATCAAGGCCTGGTCGGCCTCGCTGCACGGCACGGCGCCGGTCATGCCGGAGCACGTGCACCACCTGATCGAGCTCGTCGCCGACGCCTGGGGACGTCCGCGCGTCCGCCTCCACGGCGAGGTCGCGGACCGCCTCGAGGGTCACTCGCTCGAGGTGTCGGTGAGCCACGACGGTGATTACGCCGTCGCGTACGTGATCCTGTCCCGCAACTGATCGCCCGCCGGCAGGCACCCGCCGGCAGGCTCAGCTGGTAGCGGCGTCCGCCAGTCCGTCGTTCAGGACGGTGAGCGGTGCCGTCGCGACCGCGAGGGCGATGGCTCCGAGCACCTCGGCGCGTGCTCCGAGCTGTCCGGTCACCACCGGGACGATCGGCTCGCCGGTGGGCGGGATGCCGCGGTGCAATGTCTCGGTGATCCCGTCGATCAGCGGCTTTCCGGCGTCGGCGGTGCGGCCGCCGATCACGACAAGGTCGGGGTCGAGCATCGTGCACATGCCCGCAAGGGCCGTGCCGACGGCTCGTCCCGCGTCGGCGACGATGCGCAGCGCCCCCGGATCGCCGGCCGCGCAGGCCGCCAACACCTCGTCGAGGTCAGGGGCTCCCGCGCCGGCACTTGACGGCAGTGCGGTGGTGAGGGCCGCCGCGCCCGCGACGGTCTCGAGGCAGCCCCGGTTGCCGCAGCGGCAGACCTGTCCGCCCGGGGCGACGACCACGTGGCCGAACTCGCCGGCCACGCCCTTGGCTCCGAGGTACGGCCGGCCGTCCAGGTAGAGCCCGGCGCCGACGCCCTCGTTCAGCATGACGTAGACGAGGTTGCGGGCATGGCGTGCGGCTCCGAAGACTCGCTCGGCCGTGGCACCGAGGTTCGCGTCGTTGCCGACGCGCACAGGTACGCCCAGGCGTTCGTCGAGTGCGACGCCGATGTTGATGTCCTGCCACGTCGCGAGCAGGGCGGGGCCCCGACGCGAGAGCGTCCGCACGGGGGAGGAGACTGCGACGCCCGCTCCCAGGAGCCGGCCGCGATCGAGCCCGGTGTCGTCGAGGAGGTCGCTCGTCGCCTCCTCGACGAAGGTCAGGGCCGCATCGGCGCGGTGGTCGACGTCGAGGTCGACGACGACCTCCGACAGCACCGTCCCCGCCATGTCCGCCACGGCCAGCCGGATCCCGTCGTGGCGCAGGTGGATGCCGACGACGGCGCCGGCGCTGGGCTCCAGGGTCAGCCGTGTCGGCGGCCGCCCGGTCTGGGTGGCCGTCTGGGTCGCCCGGCGGTCGGTGCTCTCGGCGAGGAGGCCCTCGGCGAGTAGCTGGCCGACGAGACTGCTGACCGTCGTTCGCGACAGGCCGGTCTCGCGGATGATGTCGACCCGGCTGGCGGCACCGCCGGCCTGCACCGCGCGCAGCACCAGATCACGGTTGCGGCGTCGCAGGTTCTTCAAGGACCCGGGAGCATTCACGCTGCTCATGCTACTTCTGCCGGGGTCGGGTCAAATAAGCGCTTTGTTACATCAAGTTA
>JAOPXY010000139.1 GCA_025964895.1 Aeromicrobium sp. | reverse complement strand
CGGTCGCCGCCTGAGGGCCCCGACCGGCCGCGGTCAGGCTGTCGGCGGCGCGAGGTGCACGACCGTCGTGGTCGTCATCTCATCGAGCAGCTCGGGACCGTAGCCGAAGCCGCGGCCACTGGCACCGCGCGGCTCGGCGGAGCCCCCGGGCGCGCCGCCGAAGACGCTGTTGACCTTGACGGTGCCCACGGGCAGTGACGCTGCGGCGAGCTGGGCATGCGCCATGTCGCGGGTCAGCACGGTCGCCGCCAGCCCGTACGCGTCACGGCCGGCGCACACGAGCGCCTCCTCGAAGTCGTCGACGACTCGGACCGGTGCCACCGGTCCGAACGTCTCCTGCGTCATGACCCGCATGCCGTCGCGGACGTCCGTCAGCACGGTGGCCGGGTAGAAGGCGCCGCTGCCGGCGGGCACCCGGCCGCCGGTCACGACGGTCGCGCCGCCGGACTCGGCGTCGACGACGTGCGCGTGGACGATGCTGCGCATCGTCTCGTCGACCAGCGGGCCGAGGTCGCCGGAGTCGTTGAGCCGGCGGGCCACCCGCACCAGCTCGCGCACGAAGGCGTCGGCGATCTCGCGGTGGACGTAGATCCGTTCGACCGAGGTGCAGATCTGGCCGGTGTTCGCAAAGGCTCCCAGGGCTGCCTGCTCGGCGGCCCACCCGGGGTCGACGCCGGCGTCGACGATCATGGCGTCGTTTCCGCCGTTCTCCCGGATCACCACGGCGCCGGTCGCCAGGGCGGCACGATCGATCATCAGCCCGGTCTCCGTCGACCCGACGTGCGCGACGAGATCGACGTCGGGCTGCTCGCACAGCAGCCGGCCCGTCTCGCCGTCGCCGGACACCGTCTGCACGACGTCGGACGGGAGGTGGGGGGCGAGGATCTCGCCGAGCAGCCGGCCCACCAGGCCACACCGCTCGCTGGGCTTGTAGATCACGGTGTTGCCCACCGCCAGGGCGGCACCGATGAGACCGCACGCGATCGCGACCGGGTCGTTCCAGGGCGTGATGACGACCGTGACGCCGCGGGGACGGGCGATCGAGTAGTCGATCGCGCCGAACGAGCCCTGCAGCGCCCGGCCACGGTGCAGGGGGCCGAGCTCGGCGTACTGCCGCAGCGTCCCGACCCCGGCGTCCACGCCACCGCGCGCATCGGCTCGCGTCTTGCCGGTCTCCCGGTGGTTGAGCTCCGCCAGCTCGTCGGCGCGAGCCGCCACGGCGTCCGCCGCCTCCCGGAGGACCGTCCCGCGGGCGGCGGGGTGGACCCGGCACCAGCCGGCCTGGGCTGCCCGCGCGCGTAGCACTGCCGTCGAGACCGCGGCGATCCGCTCGGGCTCCACGGGCTCCAGCGGGGTCCCGTCGTGGGGGTCGACCCGGCCGGGCGTCGTCGACTGATGAGTGCTCACATGTCCTCCTGGACGGTCTGGACGGCGTGTCGCCGGGGCCCTTACCCAGTTGGGGCGCAGACCATCCCCTCTGGTCCCAGGCGGTGGCCGCCGATCGTCCACAGGGCCGATCGGCACGCTGGCGCCGTCAGGTGATCCGTGCAGAATGGTGACGGGAGTGTTTCGACATTCCCGTGCGGGACGCGGCATCGCCGTGAGACCGTGACAGCACGAAGACCGGACGGTCATCGGCGGTGTGCGCTCTTCTTGCATCCAGGGGGCAAGAAGCGGTGGGGGAGCACGCCTCCGTGACGTCGGCGGGGCCGGGGCTACTCGCCGGTGCAGGCGGAGTACGCCGCGCCGAACTCGTCGGTGTCCTGCAGGGGAGCGACGTCCGGCTTGACGATCTCCTGGCCCGTCACGGCGTAGAAGCTGTCCAGGTACACGACCAGCGAGCTGCCGTCGAGGCACGCGACGACGTCCTGGGTCGCGTCCTCACCGTCCGCGACGCACGACGTGTAGTCGGCCGGCAACGTGCTGCCCGCCTGCCAGATGGCGTCGCAGTCGGGACCCGCGGGGGCGTCGGGCGTCGGCGCCGCCGAGGTGGCGGCATCGCTGCCGTCCGTGGAGCCGGGCTGGGCGCCGGGCTCGGAGCCGTCGCCACCCGTGCAGCCGGCCAGCAGCAGGACGGTAGCGGTCGCGGTCACGAGCAGGAGTCGGCGCATGCGAACACCTTAGGCAGGTGGGCCGATCCGGCGCCGGCCGAACAGCAGCCGGAAGGGACGGATCGCGAGCGTCGCCACCGGCCGGCGGCCGTGCAGGAAGCCCAGGGGACCGTCGGCATCGAACGTCCAGGCGGCCCGCGCCACGACGCCGAGCCGCGCCCGACCGGTCACGGGGGAGACGAGGAGCGATCCGGCCTGGTCCTGCGCGATGCGTAAGCCGAGCGGCACCTGGAACGGGAGCCGGCGCACCCGGCCCGGCCGCAGAGCACCGATGCCGGAAGCGGTGTACGACGTGTGCCGCACGACGTCGAAGTCGGCGAGATCCTTGGGGATCGCCCAGAGCTCGCGTCCGCCGTCGCGGGAGGCGGGGCGGTTGACCCAGATGTGCGTAATCGACACCCGCAGCCGCCAGCCCTCGCGGACCAGCACCGTCGCCATGATCTCGTCGTACGTCAGCGGGCTCGGGTCCTCGTAGACGAAGAAGGCCGCGCCGACGATGCCGCGGCCGAGGATCGTGACCGGCTTCGTGGCGGGCGAGTGGGGAGCCGGCAGATCGGCGCGGGCGACGAGCCACGAGCCGACGTAGGCGTGGCCGTGCAGGTCCCACGGCTCCGCGGGGTACGTCGGCCCGTCGCTCATGCCCACTCGAAGGCGTCGGGCTCCAGAGTCCTGGTGCGGCGCGAGTAAGGGTGGGTCGAGCCTGGCCAGTTGGACGTGATGCGACCCGAGGCGTGCCGGTACCAGCTGTCGCAGTGCGCCCACACGGAGTGGCCGAGCCGGCCCTGGACCTCCCGGTCGTACTCCTCCTCGGCGGAATCGGTGACCTCGACGGTGCGGAACGACCCGGCCACCATGCGGTCGACGGCCCGGCGCATGTGCCGCGCCTGCGCCTCCAGCATGTAGACGATCGACCCGCCGCCGAGATTCGTGTTGGGCCCGTACGACAGGAACAGATTGGGGAAGCGCGGCACGTAGATGCCGAGGTAAGCCCGCGCGCCGTCGCTCCACTGCTCGGCGAGCTTGCGGCCGCCCGCGCCCGTGATGTCGATCGACTCCAGGAACTCCTGGGCGTCGAAGCCGGTCGCGTAGATGATGACGTCGACCTCGTGGACGGTCCCCCCGGTCGTGACGAGCCCAGTCGGCGTGACGCGGGCGACCGCCTCGGTGACGAGCTCGACGTGGGGCTCGGCGATCGCCGGGTAGTACGTGTTGGCGAACAGGATGCGCTTGCAGCCGACCGGGTAGTCCGGGGTCAGCTTGGCACGCAGCGCGGGGTCCTTGACCTTCGCCTTGAGGTGCTGCCGCGCGACGGCGCTGATCGCCCGGCCGACGGCGGAGTCGTCGTCGAGGCCGCGCGAGAACTGCTCGGCAAGACCCCATGACCCGGCGCGCTCGGCGCGAAGGACGCCCGGCACGTGGTTCAGCATCCGCCGGTACATGGGACCGAAGACCTGGTCGGGCTTGGGCAGGATGTACGACGGCGTCCGCTGGAAGACGGTGACGGCGGCGGCCTGCGCCGCGACGTGCGGCACGAACTGGATCGCGCTGGCCCCGGTGCCGACGACCGCGACCCGCTGGCCGGTCAGGTCGATGCCGTGCTGCCAGCGCGCGGAGTGGAACGCGGCGCCCTCGAACGTCTCGACGCCCGGGATGGCCGGCAGCACCGGCTGCGACAGCTGGCCCACCGCGCTGACCAGCAGGTCGACGGTCTGCTCGGTGCCGTCGCCGAAGCGGACCGCCCACGCCGCGGTGTCCTCGTCGTACCGGGCGGCGACGACGTCGCGGCCGGTCTGCACGAGCGGCGCGATGCCGTACTTGTCGGCCGTCCTGCGCAGGTAGGCCAGGATCTCGGGCTGGCCGGCGTACCGGGACGACCAGTCGGCGCACGGCTCGTACGAGAACGAGTACAGCGGCGAGGGGACGTCGCACGCGGCGCCGGGGTAGGTGTTGTCGCGCCAGACGCCGCCGATGCCGTCGGCGCGCTCCCACAGGCGCAGATCCGTGTGGCCGGCCCGCCGGAGCTCGATCGCGACGGACAGCGCGCCGAAGCCCGAGCCGATGATGCCGATGGACGTCATGTCGGTTCCTTCCGGACGAAGAGCAGGAGGCTGTCGGTCAGCAGGTCGAGGGCCTCGGCGCGGGTCAGCGAGCCGCGCTGCAGCCACTCGCGGCACACGGCCTTGGTCAGCGCCGCGACCGGCCGCAGTCGAGCCCTCAGGTGGGGCGAGTCGGGCAGGCCGACCGCGTCGAGGACGAGCCGAGCGGCCCGGTCGTCGGCCTCGTCGACGATCGCCTGGATGTCCGAGCTGCCGTGCAGGTTGGCGGCACCGCTCGCCGCGATCCAGGCCTGGCCGTACGTCGTGGCGGCGTCGAGGATCCAGTCCATCGTGAGCCGTGCCCGTTCCTCCAGCGTCCGGCCCTCGTAGTCGGGCAGGGCTCGCTCGGGCATCAGGATCGACTCGCGCATGACGGCCAGGAACAGCTCGCGCTTGTCGCCGAAGTAGTGGTTGATCAGGCCCCGGGCGACCCCCGCCGCCTCGGCCAGCTCGGCGGTCGACACGTCGTCGTACGGACGGTCTGCGTACAGCTGCCGGGCCGCGTCGATGATCTGCTGGCGTCGCTCGGCGGGGGCGAGACGCAGTCGGGGGGCAGCCATGACCCCAGTCTCACCCGGCTATTGGCACAGTGTCAACAAGCATCGTAGGGTGAGCGCCATGAGAACGAGCGAGCGTCGTGCGGACGTGGACTACGACGTCGTGGTGGTGGGATCCGGGTTCGGAGGCAGCGTGGCTGCGCTGCGCCTGACCGAGAAGGGGTACCGGGTCGGTGTCATGGAGGCGGGACGACGGTTCACCGACGACGAGCTGCCCACGACGTCGTGGCACGCGACGCGGTACCTCTGGGCGCCGTGGGCGCGCTGCTTCGGCATCATGCGCATCACCCTGCTGCGCGACGTCCTGATCGCCAGCGGCACCGGGGTGGGCGGCGGATCGCTCGTGTACGCCAACACGCTGTACGAACCGCTCGATGCGTTCTACCGCGACCGCCAGTGGGCTCACCTGGCCGACTGGAAGGACGAGCTCGCACCGCACTACGCACAGGCCAAGAAGATGCTGGGGGTCACGACGTACCCGGGCCACAGCCCCGCGGACGACCACCTGCGTGCCCTCGCGCGCGACTACGGGGTCGAGGACACCGTCCATCCGACGGAGGTCGGCGTGCTGTTCGGGCAGCGCCACGGGGTGGGACCGGGCGACGAGGTCGCCGATCCGTTCTTCGGCGGTGCCGGGCCGGCGCGCAACGCCTGCACCGACTGCGGGGCCTGCATGACCGGATGCCGCCACAATGCCAAGAACACGCTGGTCAAGAACTATCTGCACCTCGCGGAGGGTGCCGGGGCGCAGGTGCACCCGCTGACCACCGTGAAGGGTGTCCGCCCACGCAAGGGCGGCGGCTACGAGGTGACGACCCGCCGTACCGGCAACCCGCTGCGGCGGCGGACGTTCACGGCCCGGCACGTCGTCTTCGCCGGCAACGCGCTGAGCACGCAGCGCCTGCTGCACGAGCTCAGGGCCACCACGCTGCCGAGGCTGTCCGCCCGCATCGGCGAGCTCAGCCGCACCAACTCCGAGGCCGTTCTCACGGCGCGGTCGATGCGCAAAGACGCCGACTACACGCCCGGCATCGCGATCACGTCGTCCTTCCACCCCGACGAGCACACGCACGTCGAGGTGTGCCGCTACGGGCACGGGTCGAGCGCGCTCGGCCTCATCAACGCTCCTCTCGTCGACGGCGGGCACGGAGGCTCCCAGCTCGCGGCCGTCTGGCGGGCCTATCGGACCCTCGGCCTGCGCCGTGCCTTTGCGATCCACGACCCGCGCCGCTGGGCCGAGCAGTCGATCGTCGTGCTCGTGATGCAGACGCTCGACAACTCCATCACGACCTATCTCAAGCGGGGCCCGCTCGGGCGCCGCATGACGAGCAGGCAGGGCGTCGGCGATCCCAACCCCAGCTGGATCCCGATGGCCAACCGGGTCGCGCGCGACCTGTCGACCGAGATCGGCGGCAACGCCGGCAGCTCGACAGCCGATCTCGCGGGCATCCCCATGACGGCACACTTCATCGGCGGCTGCGTCATCGGCGACAGCGCCGAGACCGGCGTCATCGACCCGTACCAGCGCGTCTTCGGTCACGACGGCCTGCACATCGCCGACGGGTCGGCGATCAGCGCGAACCTGGGCGTCAACCCCTCGTTGACCATCACGGCGCAGGCCGAGCGGGCCATGGCCCTGTGGCCGAACAAGGGCGAGGTGGATGCCCGGCCGCCGGTGGGGGAGCCGTACGTCCGCGTGCCGGTCGTCGCGCCTCGCACACCGGCCGTCCCGGCAGGGGCGCCAGCAGCGCTGCTCCTCCCGATCCCCGCAGTCCCCGCCCGTCCCTGACCCGGCGCCGAGTGGTGCCGAAGGGATGCCGAGCGGTGCGGAGTGGACGTTCCGGGACGGCGTGTCTGTCCAGGGCGCAGCACTCGCGGACAGGGGCGCACCACTCGCGGACGGCGGACGGCGGGCGGGCGGGGTCAGACCTCGGCGCGTCGCCAGCCAGCGGCTATCGCCTCGTCCTCGGTGCAGAACCAGCGCTCACCCTTCGACGGCGTGATGACGGTCTCGTCGTAGTGCTGCTGGCCGGGCACGTGATAGATCCTCTCGCCCGAGCTCGAGATGTTTCCCTTGATGGCGCACGTGCCGGGGTCTGCCGTCGGCGCCGGGGCCTCGGTGCTCGCGCACGCCCGCCACAGTCCCCGGTTCTCCGCACGAGCCTGTCGCTGCGCTTTCCGGTGGGCGGACCGGTGCTTGTAGCCCTTGCGGTAGGTGTACTCGCGGCCCCGCCCCTGCCGGATCAGCGTCCTGCCCACGTCGCGCTTCTTCTTCGCGGTGTAGACGTATCGGAGCAGGCGCCCGTACCGGTCTCGGTTGGCCTGGGACGAGTCGCGCTTCAGGTGCACCCGGGTGCCCGCGACGAGCTTCTTCATGGCCGACCTGGCCGCCCGCGCGTGGCATTCGTCCGGCTCGCCGTCGCGCGCCAGCTCGGGGGTGTCGATCCCGATGAGGCGCACGCGCTCCTTCGTGCCCCGGATCGTGACCGTGATCGTGTCGCCGTCGGCAACGCGGGCGACCCGGTACGACGGACCCAGGCTCGAACGCGCCGCGGCGGGGGAGCCGGTGAGCGCGACGCCGGTCAGCAGCAGCGCGCAGGTCATCAGGATCTCGGCGGTGCGTCGCGGAGTGCGGGACAGGGACAGGGACACGGGCATCGCAGCAGCATAGGGCGGAGCCGGCCCGCCGCGCGGGCTATAGGGTGTTGCCAAGCAGCACGCGCCATCCGTAGGGCGCGTCGACAACGAACCGAGGTAGCACCGTGTCCGACATCCAGATCGTCCTCGCATCCGACGAACGAGCTGTCGAGAAGGGCACGAAGGCCTGGCAGCTGTTCGCCGACGCCCCGGAGATCATCGCCGCCCGCGTCGGCGGTGAGCTGAAGGATCTCGCCTACGAGCTGGCCGACGGCGACACCGTCGAGGGCGTCGCGATCGACACCCCGGACGGACGCGACATCCTGCGCCACTCGACGGCACACGTCATGGCGCAGGCCGTGCAGGAGCTCTTCCCACAGGCCAAGCTGGGCATCGGCCCGCCCATCACCGACGGCTTCTACTACGACTTCGACGTCGCCGAGCCGTTCGTGCCCGAGGACCTCGTCAAGATCGAGTCCCGGATGAAGAAGATCATCAAGGAGGGGCAGAAGTTCGATCGCCGCGAGATCAGCGACGACGACGCGCGCACCGAGCTGGCCGACGAGCCGTACAAGCTCGAGCTGATCGGCCTGAAGAGCACCGCGGGCGACGCCGCCGAGGGTGCGAGCGTCGAGGTCGGCGAAGGCGGCCTGACGATCTACGACAACCTCAAGCGCGACGGCTCCGTCGTCTGGAGCGACCTGTGCCGCGGCCCGCACCTGCCCACCACCAAGCGCATCCCCGCCTTCACCCTGATGCGCAGCGCCGCCGCCTACTGGCGCGGCGACGAGAAGAACAAGCAGCTGCAGCGCATCTACGGCACTGCTTGGGAGACCAAGGAGGCGCTCGAGGGGCACCTGCACCGCATCGAGGAGGCGCAGCGCCGCGACCACCGCCGCCTCGGCACCGAGCTCGACCTGTTCAGCTTCCCGGACGAGATCGGCGCCGGCCTGCCGGTCTTCCACCCCAAGGGCGGCGTCATCAAGCGCGAGATGGAGGACTACGTCCGCCGGCGCCACATTGAGGAGGGCTTCGAGTACGTCGGCACCCCCCACATCGCGAAGGAGGGGCTGTTCTACACGTCCGGCCACCTGCCGTACTACGGCGAGGGCATGTTCCCCGCCCTCGAGCTCGACGGCGGCGACTACCGGCTCAAGGCCATGAACTGCCCCATGCACAACCTGATCTTCCGCTCGCGCCAGCGCTCCTACCGCGAGCTGCCGCTGCGCCTGTTCGAGTTCGGCCACGTGTACCGCAACGAGAAGTCGGGCGTCATCCACGGCCTGACCCGCGTGCGCGGCTTCGCGCAGGACGACTCGCACTCGTACGTGACGCCCGAGCAGGCGCCGGACGAGATCCGCCACCTGCTGAACTTCGTGCTCAGCCTGCTGCGCGACTTCGGGCTCGACGACTTCTACCTGGAGCTGTCGACCCGTGACGACTCCAAGCCCGACAAGTTCATCGGCTCGGACGAGGAGTGGGCCGTCGCGACCAAGGTGCTCGAGGACGTCTGCCTCGAGAGCGGTCTCGAGCTCGTGCCCGATCCGGGCGGGGCCGCGTACTACGGACCCAAGGTCTCGGTGCAGGCGCGCGACGCGATCGGCCGCACCTGGCAGATGTCGACGATCCAGTACGACTTCAACATGCCGTCGGCCGAGCGGTTCGATCTCGAGTACGTCGCCGCCGACGGCAGCCGGCAGAAGCCCGTCATGATCCACTCGGCCAAGTTCGGCTCGATCGAGCGCTTCATGGGCGTCCTCGTCGAGCACTACGCTGGCGCGTTCCCGCCGTGGCTCGCGCCCGTGCAGGTCGTCGGCATCCCCGTCGCCGAGCGACACGCCGACTACCTGTACGAGATCAGGGCCCGCCTCAAGGCGCTCGGCATACGCGTCGAGGTTGACGACTCCGACGAGCGCATGCAGAAGAAGATCCGCAACGCGCAGCTGCAGAAGGTCCCGTTCATGCTGATCGCGGGCGACAACGACGTCGAGGCCGGCGCCGTGTCGTTCCGCTACCGCAGCGGCGACCAGGAGAACGGCATCGCCCTCGACGACGCGGTCGCCCGCATCGTCGAGGCCATCCAGACGCGGGTCCAGGTGTGAGCTCCGCAACCGAGGGCGACGACCAGGACGGCGTGGGGGAGCCCGATGCCTTCGAGCGGCTCTGGACGCCGCACCGCATCCGCTACATCAAGGGCGACGGCAAGCCGCCCACGTCCGACGCGACCGACTGCCCGTTCTGCCGCATCCCCGACATGGACGACGTCGAGGGGCTCATCGTGCACCGCGGCGAGCTCGCGTACGCGGTCTTGAACCTGTACCCGTACAACGCGGGGCACCTGCTCGTGTGCCCGTACCGGCACGTCGCGGACTACACCGAGCTGACGGTGGAGGAGACCGCGGAGGTCGCGAGCCTCAGCCAGACCGCGATGCGCGTCATGCGCTCGGTCACGAGCCCGCAGGGCTTCAACCTCGGCCTGAACCAGGGCCAGGTCGCCGGCGCCGGCATCGCCGCGCACCTGCACCAGCACATCGTGCCGCGGTGGGGCGGCGACTCGAACTTCCTGCCCGTCATCGGGCTCACCAAGACCATGCCGCAGCTGCTCGGCGACACCCGCGACATGCTCGCGGACGCCTGGCCGAAGGGATAACACCGTGCTCGAACGCTTTCGCCAGTTCTGGACCAACGTCTGGGCGCCCCTCGCCAACCTGTTCATCCGCGTGGGGATCACGCCCGACCAGGTCACGATCGTCGGCACGATCGGCGTCAGCGCCGGTGCGCTGTTCTTCTTCCCACGCGGGGAGTTCTTCATCGGCGTCCTGGTCGTCACGGCCTTCGTGTTCAGCGACCTCATCGACGGCTACATGGCCCGCAAGCTCGGGACGTCGTCGAAGTGGGGAGCCTTCCTGGACTCGACGCTCGACCGCGTCGGAGACGCCGCGGTGTTCGGCGGCATCATGCTCTACTACACGACCGCCGACGCCGAGGCCGACCTCGGCGACCCGCGGATCTACCTGTACCTCAGCCTCGCGTGCCTCGTGCTCGGCAACCTGACGTCGTACGCCCGCGCGAGGGCCGAGAGCCTCGGCATGCAGGCCAAGGGTGGCATCGCCGAGCGGTCCGACCGGCTCGTGGCGATCCTGGTCATGACCGGACTCGCCGGATTGTTCGATCTGCCCCTCCTGCGAGAGATCACGCTATGGGCCCTGGCGTTCGCGAGCCTCATCACGGTGTTCCAGCGCATGGTCATCGTGCACCGCCAGGCCGTCGTCGCGGCGGGGCCGGACAGCTGAGCAAGATCTGACATCCGTTATGTGACATCGCCATTGACACATACCCTCGGTATGAACCATGCTGGCCGTACTGTCCAGTACCGAGGAGCCGAGATGACGCAGACCCTTTCGTCGGGCCACCCCACCACCGATCTCCCCGAGATCCCGCCCGACGTCACGCCCGAGCGCTACGCCGAGATCCTCCGCGCGCTGTCCCAGGCGTCGGTCGACCGGCACTTCGACGCCTTCGTCGACATCGACTGGGACCACCCCGACTTCCAGGTGCGTCCGGACGACCCCCGCTGGGTGCTGCCCGCCGACGTCGACCCGCTCGGCGCCCACCCGTGGTACCAGGCCCAGTCTCTGGAGCGGCAGATCGCGATCGGGCAGTGGCGCCAGGCCAACATCTTGAAGGTCGGGCTGCAGTTCGAGAACATCCTGATCCGCGGCATCATGCAGTACGTCTTCACGCTGCCCAACGGCTCGCCGGAGTTCCGGTACCTCACGCACGAGGCGACCGAGGAGTGCCACCACACGCAGATGTTCCAGGAGACCGTCAACCGCATCGGCGCGCCCGTCGAGGGCATGCCGTGGCTCATGCGGCGCATGGCCGGCGTCCTGGCCTGGGCCGGCTCGGCCGTGCCGTACGCCTTCTTCATCGGCGTGCTGGCGGGGGAGGAGCCGATCGACCACACGCAGAAGGGCATTCTGCGCAGCCGCACGGACCTCCCGCCGATCCTGTCGCGGGTCATGGAGATCCACGTCGCCGAGGAGGCGCGGCACATCTCGTTCGCGCACCACTACATCCGCCGCAACGCACCGGGACTCGGACGCGTCGAGAAGCTCGTCATCTCTGCGGTCTTTCCGCTCATCATGCGTGGGTTGTGCGACGTCATCATGAAGCCGCCGGCGTCGTTCCGCCGTGAGTTCGGCATCCCGCGGTCGGTCATGAAGGACGTGTACTGGCGATCCCCGGAGTCCCGCGTACGACTGCAGGACCTGTTCGGCGACGTGCGGATGCTGGCCGACCAGGCCAGACTGCGCGGGAACCCGCTGGCCCGGCTGATGTGGCGCCTGTGCCGCATCGACGGCCGGCCGTCGCGCTACCGCAGCGAGCCGCCCGTCGCGTTCACGCGGGGCTGACCGTGACCCACGTCGTCACCCAGGCGTGTTGCGGCGATGCGTCGTGCGTCTTCGCGTGCCCTGTCAACGCGATCCACCCGACGCCGGACGAGCCGGACTTCGGGCTGGCGGAGATGCTCTACATCGATCCCGTGTCGTGCGTCGACTGCGGTGCGTGCGTCTCGGCCTGCCCCGTCGGCGCCATCGCGCCGCAGGACGCGCTCGACGAGGTCGAGCTGCCGTTCGTCGACCTCAACGCCTTGTTCCACGCGGAGCCCCGCACGTACCCGCCGCAGGCCCCTGTGACGCCCGTCGTCGCGAAGGACCCGGCCCGCGACCTGCGGGTCGCGATCGTGGGCTCGGGCCCGGCGGCGCTGTACGCGGCCGACGAGCTGCTCAAGCGGCCCGGCGTGCGGGTGACGGTGATCGACCGCCTGCCGACGCCGCACGGACTCGTCCGATCAGGGGTCGCGCCCGATCACCGGCGCACCAAGCAGATCGACGACCTCTTCGGGCGGATCGAGGCCGAGGAAGGCTTCTCGTACCTGCTGGGCGTCGAGATCGGCACCCACGCGACCGCGGCCGAGGTGGCCGCGCACCACCACGCCGTCGTCTACGCGACCGGCGCCTCCCGCGACCGCCGCCTGGACGTCCCGGGGGAGCGGCTGCCGGGCAGCTCGACCGCCACGGAGTTCGTGGCCTGGTACAACGGCCATCCCGACCATGCCGACCACGTCGTCGACCTGTCGGGGGAGCGAGCCGTCATCGTCGGCACCGGCAACGTGGCGCTCGACGTCGCCCGCATCCTCGCGACCGACCCCGACCTGCTGGCGACGACGGACATCGCCGATCACGCGCTGGAGGCCCTGCGGACGAGCGCGGTGCGCGAGATCGTGCTGCTCGGACGCCGTGGCGCCGCCCAGGCGGCCTTCACGCTCCCGGAGCTCATCGGCCTGGCCGCGCGGGACGACATCGACCTCGTGGTGCAGGGCGACGACCTCACGGCACAGCCGGACGATCCGATGGCCGCCGCGAAGCTCGACGTGCTGCGCGCGGTGGCGGCCAGGCCGCGGCGCCGCGGCGCTCGGCGGATCGTGCTGCGCTTCGCGTCATCGCCGGTCGAGATCCGGGGCGACGGACGTGCCGAGTCGGTCGTGGTGGGTCGCAACGAGCTGGTGACCCGCGACGGCGTCGTCGTCCCGCTCGCGACCGGCGATGTGGAGCTCGTGGAGGCCACGCTGGTGCTCCGGTCGATCGGGTACCGCGGGGTCGCGGTGCCCGGGGTGCCGTTCGACGAGACGACCGGCACGATCCCGCACATCGGCGGCCGGGTCGTCGGCCTGGCGGCGACCTACGTCGCCGGGTGGATCAAGCGCGGACCCGCCGGCTTCATCGGCACCAACAAGACGTGTGCGCAGGAGACGGTCGACGCGCTCGTGCGCGACCTGAACGCGGGGCTCCTGCCGGCACCCACCGGATCTGCCCGGGCCTTCGACGAGCTCGTCCGTGCCCGCGCCGGCGCCGTCGTCGACGTGCCCGGCTGGCGGGCGATCGACCGGGGCGAGCGCGACGCGGGCCGGTCGACGGGTCGGCCCCGCCGCAAGCTCGTCCGGCACGCGGACCTGATGGAGGCGGCGCGCGGGCCGGGGGACCGGCCACGGCGCAGGCGCGGACTCCTGCGCCGTCGCGACGGTTTCGCCCTTCGGTCCGGCCGTGGAGGGCGTCCGCGCCCGGAGTAGACTCGACTGACGATGTCGGGCGCAACGAAGGACACAGCAGTGAGCAACGAAGCAAGCACGAGCACACCCCGCGAGAGCGGCACGTCCCGCGTGAAGCGGGGCATGGCCGAGATGCTCAAGGGCGGCGTCATCATGGACGTCGTCAACGCCGAGCAGGCCAAGATCGCCGAGGACGCCGGCGCCGTCGCGGTCATGGCGCTCGAGCGGGTTCCTGCAGACATCCGCTCGCAGGGCGGCGTGGCTCGCATGTCCGACCCCGACCTGATCGACGGGATCATCGAGCAGGTCTCGATCCCCGTGATGGCGAAGGCCCGTATCGGTCACTTCGTCGAGGCGCAGGTGCTGCAGTCGCTCGGTGTGGACTACATCGACGAGTCCGAGGTGCTGACCCCGGCCGACTACACCAACCACATCGACAAGTGGAAGTTCACGGTGCCGTTCGTGTGCGGAGCGACGAACCTGGGCGAGGCGCTGCGGCGCGTCACCGAGGGCGCGGCGATGATCCGCTCCAAGGGCGAGGCCGGCACGGGTGACGTCTCCAACGCGACGATGCACATGCGCAAGATCGGTGGCGAGATCCGGCGCCTCCAGTCCCTGAGCGAGGACGAGCTGTACGTCGCGGCCAAGGAGCTGCAGGCCCCGTACGAGCTGGTCAAGGAGGTCGCCGAGGCCGGCAAGCTCCCGGTCGTCCTGTTCACCGCCGGTGGCATCGCGACGCCCGCGGACGCGGCCATGATGATGCAGCTGGGTGCCGAGGGCGTGTTCGTCGGCTCGGGCATCTTCAAGTCCGGCAACCCCGCCGAGCGCGCGGCCGCGGTCGTCAAGGCCACGACGTTCTACGACGACCCCGACGTCATCGCGAAGGTCTCCCGCGGTCTGGGCGAGGCGATGGTTGGCATCAACGTCGACGACATCCCCGAGCCGCACCGCCTCGCCGAGCGAGGTTGGTAGTAGGCGGGGCGCAGCCGATCGTCCGCGCCGAACCCTGCGGGAATCTGCGCAAGTTCTGCGGAGATCCGCTTCGCGACCCCGTCGTACCCGGCGTATATTGGCACTGCCGTCGCGTGAGAGGTATGGGAGTGCCTCATATCGCGCGTCGGTTCAGAGGGAGTCACGACCACTGGGCGTTCTTCGCCGGCGGTCCACTCGCTCCGTCGCCCCCTCGGGAGGGATATCCGAGGGGGAATGGCGGCGGTGGCGTATCCCCTGGAGGTTCGCGCCTCTCACGCCACCGCCGTTTCCCACTCCGACCCCCCGACGCCCTGCGCCGACGCCGTCATCGACTCGATACCCTGTGGCGTGCCTCAAGGACCTGCCGTCGGAGTCTTCGCCCTGCAGGGTGACGTGCGCGAGCACCTGCACGTGCTGACGCGGCTCGGCGTCGATGCGTTCACGGTCCGCCGTCCCGAGGAGCTCGCCCGCTGCGACGGCCTCGTGCTGCCCGGTGGCGAGTCGACCACGATGGCGAAGCTGGCGCGGACGTTCGAGCTGTTCGAGCCGCTCGTCGAACGCATCGCCGACGGCATGCCCACGTTCGGCACGTGCGCGGGCATGATCATGCTCGCTGACCGCATCGAGGACGGGATCGAGGGCCAGGAGACGCTCGGCGGGCTCGACGTGACGGTGCGCCGCAACGCCTTCGGCCGCCAGGTCGACTCCTTCGAGGGCGACATCTCCTTCGAGGCGCTGGACGCCCCCGTGCACGCGGTGTTCATCCGTGCGCCGTGGGTCGAGGACACCGGGCCGGACGTCGAGGTGCTCGCGACCGTCCCCGAGGGCGAGGCAGCCGGTAGAATCGTCGCCGTCCGGCAGGGCAGCCTGATGGCGACGTCGTTCCATCCCGAGGTGGGGGGCGACGATCGCGTTCACCGCTACTTCGTCGACCACGTCGTGAAGTCGTAGACCAGCCAGTCACAGTAAGGGGCACCACGCATGTCAGGCCATTCCAAGTGGGCGACCACGAAGCACAAGAAGGCCATCGTCGACGCCAAGCGCGGCAAGATGTTCGCCAAGATGGTCAAGAACATCGAGGTCGCGGCCCGCATGGGCGGTCCCGACCCGGACGGCAACCCGACGTTGTACGACGCGATCCAGAAGGCGCGCAAGTCGTCGGTGCCGAAGGACCACATCGACCGTGCCGTCAAGCGCGGCGGCGGTGTCGGCGCCGACGCGGTCGACTACACCACGATCATGTACGAGGGCTACGCGCCCGCGGGCGTCGCCCTGCTGGTCGAGTGCCTCACCGACAACAAGAACCGGGCCGCGATGGAGGTCCGCACCGCGATGACCCGCAACGGCGGCACGATGGCCGATCCGGGGTCGGTGTCGTACATGTTCCACCGCAAGGGCGTCATCATGGTCCCGCAGGAGCAGGAGGGCGGCCCCACGAACGAGGACGACGTCCTGCTCGCGGTGCTCGACGCGGGCGCCGAGGAGGTCAACGACCTCGACGGCTCGTTCGAGGTCGTCTGCGAGGCGACCGACCTGGTGGCCGTGCGCACGGCCCTGCAGGACGCGGGGCTCGACTACGACTCCGCCGAGGCGTCGTTCGTGCCGACCATGACCGTCGAGATCGACGTCGACGCGGCGACGAAGATCATGAGGCTCATCGACGCCCTGGAGGACAGCGACGACGTCCAGAACGTGTTCGCCAACTTCGACGCGTCCGACGAGGTCATGGCCCAGGTCGAGTGACCCCAGCCCAGATCTGCGTGCTCCTGCACCGTCCGCACGCCGGATCTGGGGGCGGAAGTACGCAGATCGGCGAGGGTCGGCGCGTCGTACCGCCCACGTCCGGAGCGACGTCTAGGCTGTCGAACATGCGTTCTATCCCGGTGGCGGTGCGGTCATGAGGGTCCTGGGCATCGATCCCGGGCTGACCCGCTGCGGCGTCGGCGTCGTCGACGGCGCCGTGGGTCGCACCCTGACGATGGTCCACGTCGGCGTGTTCCGCACGCCGGCCGATCTCGACATCGCCCGGCGCCTGCACCGGCTCGAGCAGCAGGTCGAGGCCAGCGTCCTGCAGCACCGGCCCGACGTCGTCGCGGTCGAGCGCGTGTTCAGCCAGCACAACGTCAGCACCGTCATGGGCACGGCCCAGGCCAGCGGCATCGCGATGCTGGTCGCGGCACGCCACGGCATCCCCGTGCACCTGCACACGCCCAGCGAGGTCAAGGCCTCCGTCACGGGCAGCGGACGCGCCGACAAGGCCCAGGTCACGACGATGGTCACCCGCCTGCTGCGCCTCAGCGAGGCGCCCAAGCCGGCCGACGCCGCCGACGCCCTCGCGCTCGCGATCTGCCACATCTGGCGCGGCGGCGCCAAGAACCGCCTGCAGGAGGCCATCGACAAGGCCGCGGCGGCGGCCCGATGATCGCCCACGTCCGCGGCACCGTCGCCGCCGTGACGCTGTCGTCGGCGGTCATCGACGTCGGCGGGGTCGGCATGCAGGTCATGTGCACGCCCGGCACGATCGCGACCCTGCGCCTGGGCCAGCAGGTGCAGCTGGCGACGTCGATGGTCGTGCGCGAGGACTCGCTGACGATCTTCGGCTTCGCGGCGCCCGACGAGCGCGACATGTTCGAGCTCGTCCAGACCGCGAGCGGCGTCGGCCCCAAGGTCGCCCAGGCCATGATCGCGGTGCTCGACCCCGACCGGCTGCGGCAGGCGATCGGCCAGGGTGACCTCGCGACGCTCACGTCCGTCCCGGGCATCGGCCGCAAGGGCGCCGAGCGCATCGTGCTCGAGCTCAAGGAGAAGGTCGGCATCACGACGACGGTCGCCGCGGGCACGTCGGCCTGGCGCAGCCAGGTGCACGAGGCGCTGCTCGGTCTCGGCTGGTCGGCGCGCGACGCCGAGGCCGCCCTCGAGCGGGTCGCCGCCGACATCCCGGCCGGCGCGAGCCCCGACGTGTCGACGATCCTGCGTGACGCCCTCCGCAGCCTCGCGAAGACCCGCTGATGGACGCCCGCGACGACGACGTCTTCGGCGGCGCCAGCTTCGGCGGCGCCGGCTTCGAGGCGATCGTGGCCGACGCCGCGCCGGAGGACCGCGCCTTCGAGGCCGCGCTGCGTCCGCGCACCCTCGACGAGCTGATCGGGCAGGAGCGGGTCCGCGAGCAGCTGTCCCTCATGCTCGAGGCGGCCGTGGCCCGTGGACGCACGCCCGACCACGTGCTGCTCTCGGGGCCGCCGGGACTCGGCAAGACCACGATCGCGATGATCATCGCCCAGCAGCTGTCGGCGCCGCTGCGCATCACGAGCGGCCCGGCGATCCAGCACGCGGGCGACCTGGCGGCCATCCTGTCGGGCGTCAATGAGGGCGACGTCCTGTTCATTGACGAGATCCACCGCATGTCGCGGCCCGCCGAAGAGCTGCTCTACATGGCGATGGAGGACTTCCGGGTCGACGTCATCGTCGGCAAGGGGCCGGGCGCCACGGCGATCCCGCTCGAGATCCCGCCGTTCACGGTCGTCGGCGCCACGACGCGGGCGGGTCTGCTCCCCAGCCCGCTGCGCGACCGGTTCGGCTTCACCGCGCAGCTCGACTACTACGACCCCGCCGAGCTGCACCGGATCGTCGTGCGGTCGTCGGGCCTGCTCGGCCTCGAGGTCACCGACGACGGCGGCCGTGAGATCGCGTCCCGCTCGCGCGGCACCCCCCGCATCGCGAACCGGCTCCTGCGGCGCGTGCGCGACTACGCTGAGGTGCGCGCGGGGGGACTCGTCGACCACGACGTGGCCCGCGCGGCCCTGGCCCTCTACGAGGTCGACGAGCTGGGGCTCGACCGGCTCGACCGGGCTGTGCTCGCGGCGCTCTGCCGCAACTTCGGCGGGGGACCCGTTGGCATCTCGACCCTCGCCGTCGCCGTGGCCGAGGAGCGCGAGACCGTCGAGGAGCTCGCCGAGCCCTTCCTCGTGAGGCTCGGATTCCTGGCCCGCACCCCCCGCGGCCGGGTCGCCACGGCCGCCGCGTGGCGCCACCTCGGGCTCGCGGTTCCGGCCGGAGTCGATCAGCTCGTGCTGCCCGACGACACCGCTTCCTGAACACTGGACGAGTCGCGCGTCCGCGCGTTGGTTGCCGGGTTAAACTATCCGGCGGCCCTTGGGCCGTGACCCCCGATCTCGTGGGTCACTCCATCCCTCCGGGAGCATCTCCGTGAACGACGTGGCATCCATCATTCCCATCGTCCTGCTCGTGCTGGCGTTCGTCCTGCTGGTCGTCCGTCCCGCACGGGCGCGCCGCCGCGAGTTCGAGAGCCTGCAGGGCACGCTCGAGGTCGGGCAGCGGGTCATGCTGGCCAGCGGCATCTTCGGCGAGCTCGTCACGATCGACGACGACACGGTCGGCCTCCGGGTCGCCCCCGAGACCGTCATCACGGTCAACCGTCACGCCGTCTCACGCGTCATCCCTCCCGCACAGGATCTCCAGACAGGCACCGACGGCTGATGGCGACCAAGCACCCGCGCAGCGCGAACCGCGCGCGTCCCGGCCGCACCCTGGCCCTGTTCCTCGCGGCGATCATCGCGCTCTACGCTCTCGTGGCCCTCCTCGGCGTCACGGCCGACAAGGGCGCCGACAACCCCTGGCACCCCAAGCTCGGCCTCGACCTCGAGGGCGGCACGCGCATCAGCCTGCAGGCCAAGGCCGAGTCCGGCGGCATCGACTCGACCAAGCTCGAGCAGGCCCGCAACATCATCGACCAGCGCGTCAACGCCACCGGCGTGGCGGAGGCCGAGGTGACGACGCAGGGCAGCGACCAGATCATCATCGAGATCCCCGGCGAGAAGAGGGCCAACATCGTCGACGAGGTCGGCAAGACGGCCCAGCTGCGGTTCCGGCTCCTGTGGACCGGCAACCTGGCGAGCGCCGCGACCGCGACCGACCCGACCGAGCAGCAGAAGATCGTCGACGCGGTCGACTGGAGCAAGCTCAGCCTCGATCAGATGATCAAGGCCGAGACCGAGGGCCTCACGACGCTGCCGAAGGAGTACCAGCCGGCGATCGCGGCGCTGCAGGCGCAGGCGTCGGGCTTCGTGTGCGACCCCAACGGCAACGACATCGACGACGTGGCCGCCAAGCCGCTCGTGACGTGCGATCCGTCCAACGGCGAAGTGCAGATCCTCAGCCCGACCGTCATCCCGGGCTCGGACATCTCCAGCGCCAACCCGATGTACGACACGCAGCGCGCGGAGTGGAGCGTCCAGCTGAAGCTGAAGGGCGACGGCAAGGGCATCTTCAAGACCGTCACGACGGCCCTGACCCCGGCGCAGAACCGGTTCGCGGTCGTGCTCGACGGCGAGAGCATCACGGCGCCGACCTCGCAGGCGGCCATCACGAACGGTGTCTCGTCCATCACGGGCGGCTTCACCGCGACGACCTCCAAGGCACTCGCGAACCAGCTCAAGTACGGCTCCCTGCCGCTGACGTTCGGCGTCAACGGCAGCGAGGAGATCGGACCCTCGCTGGCCGGCACCCAGCTGCACGCGGGACTGATCGCCGGCGTCATCGGCCTCGTGCTCGTCGTGCTGTACTGCCTGCTCTACTACCGCGGTCTCGGCCTGGTCATCATCGGCTCGCTGCTCGTGGCGTCGGCGCTCACCTACGTCATGGTGCTGCTGCTGGGCCAGGGCGTCGGCTTCACGCTTACCCTGCCGGGCATCGCCGGGCTCATCGTGGCGATTGGCATCACCGCCGACTCGTTCATCGTGTTCTTCGAACGCATCCGCGACGAGGTGCGCGACGGCAAGTCGCTGCGCCTTGCCGTCGAGGCGGGCTGGGTGCGGGCCAGGGGCACGATCCTGGCCGCTGACGCGGTCTCGATCATCGCGGCGCTGACGCTGTTCATCTTCGCGATCGGCGTCGTGCGCGGCTTCGCGTTCGCCCTGGGCCTGACGACCCTGATCGACGTCTTCGTCGTGTTCTTGTTCACCAAGCCGCTCGTGTCCGTCCTCGCCCGCACGAAGTTCTTCGGGCAGGGGCACAAGCTCTCCGGCCTGGACGCCGCCCATCTGGGCATCTCCGGCCGCAAGGTCACCGAGATCGCCCGTACCTCCGCCGCCAGCACCCCCGGAAAGGCCACCTGATGGGTCGCATCAGCACATTCGGTCAGCACCTCTACGAGGGACGCGTCTCGTTCGACTTCGTCGGCCGCCGCAAGCTGTGGTACTCGATCTCGGCGGCGATCGTCGTTCTCGCGGCGCTCGCGTTCATGGTGCGCGGCTTCAACTACGGCGTCGAGTTCAAGGGCGGTGTCGAGTTCACCGCGACGGTGAAGGCCGCGAACGCCGAGTCGTCCGACGCGATGGTCAAGGGCGTCGAGGACGCCGACGTGCCGCAGGCGGGCGACCCCACGGTCCAGACGTCCGGCAGCGACACGATCCGCATCCAGACCCGGGCGCTGACGCAGGACCAGGCGACCAAGGTGACCCAGTCGCTGGAGAAGGCCGGGGCGACCGAGGTCAGCCAGAACCTGATCGGCCCCACGTACGGCAAGCAGGTCGCCACGAAGGCGTTGACCGGGCTCATCGTGTTCCTCGTCATCGTGGTCATCTTCATCTGGGCGTACTTCCGCGAGTGGCGCATGTCCGTCGCGGCCATCGTGGCGCTGGCGCACGACCTCGTCATCACCGGCGGCGTCTACGCGCTGTCGGGGTTCGAGGTCACGCCCGCGACCGTCACGGGCCTCCTGACGATCCTCGGCTACTCGCTGTACGACACCGTCGTCGTCTTCGACAAGGTGCGCGAGAACACTAAGGGCATCCTGACCTCCTCGACCCGCACGTACTCCGAGCAGGCCAACCTCGCCGTCAACCAGACGCTCGTGCGGTCCATCAACACGTCCATCACGGCGCTGCTGCCCGTCGCCGCGCTGCTGCTCGTCGGCGCCGGGATCCTGGGCACCGGCCCGTTGAAGGACCTCGCGCTGGCCCTGTTCGTGGGCATGGCGGCCGGCACCTACTCCTCGATCTTCATCGCGACCCCCCTGGCCGTGCAGCTCAAGCAGCGCGACCCGGCGATCAAGGCGCAGACGGCGCGCGTGCTGGCGCGGCGTGAGAAGGAGGCGAACGAGCCGGTCGTCCCCGTGGCCGCCGGACCGGTTCGCGCGGTGCGTCCGTCCGGTGCCTCGAAGCGGGCGCAGCCCGCCCGCAAGCCGCGGTCGCAGCGCGGCAAGGGGGGATCGTGATCAGGGCTGACGTGCCGCCGTGCGATGCTGGATCCGTGGACGGCGTCGGACCGTTGCGTACGAAGGAGCACACATGAAGATCTCTCTGGCCCTGGCCGGTGTCGTCCTGCTCGGCACGTCCCTCGCAGCCTGTGGTGGTGGTGACGACAGCGGGAGCGGCGGCGGAGACGGCGACTACTGCAAGGACCTCAAGTCGGCGCAGGCGACGTTCGCGAAGGTGTCCGGCAACGACTTCGACGCGCTCGACTCGGCGATCGCGACGTTCCACAAGCTCGCCGACGAGGCTCCCGACGACGTCAAGACCGAGTGGGAGACGCTCGACGGTGCCTTCCTGAAGATCGAGAAGGCCTTCGATGAGGCCGGCATCAAGATGTCCGACCTCCCCGAGATCCAGGCCGGCAACATCCCCGAGGGCGTCGATGTCAGCAAGCTGACCTCGCTGGCCAGCACGTTCAGCGAGATCTCCAGCGACAAGGTCACCAAGGCGCAGGCCACGATCGAGAAGCACGCCAAGGACAGCTGCGACGTCGACCTCGGCGCGTCGTAGCCCATGAGCGATCTCGATGACCTGATAGACCGGCTGGTCCGGCCGATCGAGGACTGGCCGACGCCGGGGGTGACGTTCCGCGACATCACGCCCCTGCTGGGCGACCCCGCGGCCTTCTCGGTCGCGGTCGACGGACTCGTGTCACTCGCGCGCGAAGTCGGACCCGTCGACGCGGTGCTCGGCATCGAGGCGCGTGGCTTCCTGTTCGGGCCGTCGATCGCGCAGCACCTCGGCGTCGGATTCGTCCCGGTGCGCAAGGCCGGCAAGCTGCCGGCGACGTCGTACTCGACGTCGTACGACCTCGAGTACGGATCGGCGACGATGGAGATGCACGTCGACGCGATCTCGTCCGGTGACCGGGTGCTCGTGGTCGACGACGTGCTGGCGACCGGTGGCACGCTGCTGGCCGCCGCCGACCTGGTGGAGCAGGCCGGGGGAGTCGTGGTGGGTAATCTCGTCCTCATCGAGATCGGCGCGCTGGGTGGGAGCGAGCGACTCGCGCCAGTGGGCTGCGCCGCCGTCCGCACGTACTGACCACCGGGACCGACCACCAGGAGCCACTGCCATGAATCCCCACCAGGTCCGCATCGTCGCCGTCGTGCTGGTCGCCATCCTCGTGCTCGGCGCCGCGGCGACCCTGCTCGGCGAGCTGCTCTGACGCGGGGTGGATGCGCACCGCGGGGCGACTAGACTGATGGGATAGTGAGGAGCGCCCGTGGCTGACCGCATCGATGCACCGCCGACCGAGCCGAAGACCGCCGAGTCGGCTCCTGCGTCCGCGCGCGTCCGCAACCGGCTGGCCCGCATCGGCGGCAGCCGAACGAGCTCGCCCGACACAGTGCTCGACCCGCTGATCAAGGTCTACCGCGCGACCCATCCCAAGGGCGACATCACCGCGATCCAGAAGGCGTACGACATCGCCGACCGGATGCACGAGGGGCAGAAGCGCAAGAGCGGCGACCCGTACATCACCCATCCGCTCGCGGTCGCGACGATCCTCGCCGAGCTGGGCATGACGACGCCGACGCTGTGTGCCGCCCTGCTGCACGACACGGTCGAGGACACGCCGTACACGCTGGAGCAGCTGACGGTCGACTTCGGCGACGAGGTGCGGCAACTGGTCGACGGCGTCACGAAGCTCGACAAGGTCAAGTACGGCGACTCAGCGCAGTCGGAGACGATCCGCAAGATGGTCGTCGCGATGAGCCGCGACATCCGCGTCCTCGTCATCAAGCTCGCCGACCGGCTGCACAACATGCGCACGCTGCGCTACCTGCGCCAGGACAAGCAGGAGCGCATCGCCCGCGAGACGATCGAGATCTTCGCGCCGCTGGCGCACCGACTCGGCATGAACACGATCAATTGGGAGCTCGAGGACCTCGCGTTCGCGACGCTGCACCCCAAGGTCTACGACGAGATCGTGCGGCTCGTCGCCGATCGCGCGCCGTCTCGCGGTCAGTTCCTGGAGCGGGTCACGAGCGAGGTCGAGTCCGATCTGCGGCACGTCAAGCTCAAGGCGACTGTCTCGAGCCGGCCCAAGCACTACGACTCGATCGACCAGAAGATGCTGGTCGGCGGCCGCGAGTTCTCCGACATCTTCGAGCTCGTCGGCGTGCGCATCCTCGTCGACTCGGTCGCCGTCTGCTACGGCGTCCTGGGCGTGCTGCACGCCC
>JAOPXY010000133.1 GCA_025964895.1 Aeromicrobium sp. | reverse complement strand
CGCCGAGGCGGCCGACGCGGCCGAGGACGCGCCGCGCGCCTCGATGATCGCCGCACCGCGCTGCGCGACGGTCGGGATGAAGTCGTTCTCGATCCAGGCCTGGTCGCCCACGACCTCGGCCGCGTTCCGTCCGCCGACCTCGGCGTGGAAGATGTCGGGGTACTGCGTCGCGGAGTGGTTGCCCCAGATCGTGAGCTTCTTGATGTCGGCGACCTTGGCGCCGGTCTTGGTCGCGAGCTGGGAGATCGCCCGGTTGTGGTCGAGGCGGGTCAGCGCCGAGAAGCGCTCCTGCGGGATGTCGGGGGCGTTGCTCATCGCGATGAGGGCGTTGGTGTTGGCCGGGTTGCCCGTCACGCCGATGCGGACGTCGTCCGCGGCGTGGTCGTTGAGCGCCTTGCCCTGGCCCGTGAAGATCGCACCGTTCGCCGACAGCAGGTCGCCGCGCTCCATGCCCTTCGTGCGGGGACGCGCGCCGACGAGCAGCGCGAGGTTGATCCCGTCGAAGATGTGGTTGGGATCGTCGCCGATCTCGACGGAGTCGAGGGTCGGGAACGCGCAGTCGTCCAACTCCATGACGACGCCCTCGAGCGACTTGAGAGCGGGGGTGATCTCGAGCAGGCGCAGCTGGACGGGTGTGTCGGGGCCGAGCAGTGCGCCGCTGGCGAGGCGGAAGAGGAGGCTGTAGCCGATCTGGCCGGCGGCGCCGGTGACGGCGACCTTGACGGGTGTTGTGCTCACGAGAAGTGCTCCTTGCAGTGCGGAGATCTGGGAGATACCTTCCGAAACTAGCGCAGCAAGGCGCACATCGGGGGCTGGGGAGCGCTGGGGCCGTGGCTCGACGTGAGATATCTTGATGTCAAAAGATTTTTAGCGCATCCCAACGGAGGAGTCGCCGCACCCATGGCCAAGATCATCTACACCCACACCGACGAGGCGCCCGCACTGGCGACCTACTCGTTCCTCCCCGTCATCGAGGCCTACGCCTCGACGGCCGGCGTCGAGGTCGAGACCCGCGACATCTCGCTGTCGGGTCGCATCATCGCCCTGTTCGGTGACCGTCTGACACCCGAGCAGCAGATCCCGGACGCCCTCTCCGAGCTCGGTGAGCTCGCGAAGTCGCCCGAGGCCAACATCATCAAGCTGCCCAACATCAGCGCGTCCGTCCCGCAGCTGAAGGCCGCGATCGCCGAGCTGCAGCAGCAGGGCTACACGCTCCCGGACTACCCCGACGACCCGCAGTCCGAAGAGGACGTGGACGTCCGCGCCCGCTACGACACGGTCAAGGGCAGCGCCGTGAACCCGGTCCTGCGCGAGGGCAACTCCGATCGTCGAGCCCCCGCCTCGGTCAAGAGCTACGCGCGCAAGCACCCGCACTCGATGGGCGCGTGGAGCACCGACTCCAAGACGAACGTCGCCACGATGGGCGAGGACGACTTCCGCTCGAATGAGAAGTCCGTCGTGATCGACGCCGACACGACGATCTCGATCCAGCTGGTCGGCGACGACGGCACCACGACGACGCTGAAGGACGCCTTCGGTGTCCTCGCCGGCGAGATCGTCGACGGCACCGTGATGCGCGCGGCTGCGCTCGACGCGTTCCTCGCGGCACAGGTGGAGCGGGCGAAGTCCGAGGGCGTCCTGTTCTCGGTGCACCTCAAGGCCACCATGATGAAGGTCTCCGACCCGATCATCTTCGGCCACGTCGTCAAGGCGTTCTTCCCGGCGGTCTTCGAGCAGTACGGCGCCGACCTGGAGGCCGCGGGCCTCAGCCCGAGCAACGGCCTCGGCGGCATCCTCGCCGGCCTCGACAAGCTGCCCAACGGCGCCGACATCAAGGCCGCGTTCGAGCAGGGCCTCGCCGACGGCCCCGCCCTCGCGATGGTCGACTCCGACAAGGGCATCACGAACCTGCACGTTCCCAGCGACGTCATCGTCGACGCGTCGATGCCGGCCATGATCCGCACGTCGGGCCACATGTGGGGCCCCGACGGCAATGAGGCCGACACGCTCGCGGTCATCCCCGACAGCTCCTACGCCGGCGTTTACCAGGTCGTCATCGACGACTGCCGCGCCAACGGCGCGTTCGACCCCACCACGATGGGCACCGTCCCCAACGTCGGCCTCATGGCGCAGGCGGCCGAGGAGTACGGCAGCCACGACAAGACGTTCGAGATCGCGACCGCCGGCACCGTCCAAATCGTCGACGCCGCCGGCACCGTGCTGATCGAGCACGCCGTCGAGCCGGGCGACGTGTGGCGTGCCTGCCAGACCAAGGACGTCCCGATCCGTGACTGGGTCAAGCTGGCGGTCACGCGAGCCCGCGCGTCATCGACGCCCGCGGTCTTCTGGCTCGACCCGAGCCGCGCGCACGACGCGAACCTGATCGAGAAGGTCAACACCTACCTGCCCGACCACGACACGTCCGGCCTCACGATCGAGATCATGTCGCCGGCCGACGCGACGAAGTTCTCGATCGACCGCATCCGCAAGGGTGAGGACACGATCTCGGTCACCGGCAACGTGCTGCGCGACTACAACACCGACCTGTTCCCGATCCTGGAGCTGGGCACGAGCGCCAAGATGCTGTAGTTCGTCCCGCTCATCAACGGTGGCGGCCTGTTCGAGACCGGCGCCGGCGGCTCGGCGCCCAAGCACGTCCAGCAGCTCGTCAAGGAGAACTACCTGCGCTGGGACAGCCTGGGCGAGTTCCTCGCGCTCGCGTCGAGCTTCGAGCACATGGCCACGACGACCGGCAACGCCCGTGCGCAGGTGCTGGCCGACACGCTGGACCGGGCGACCGGCACGTTCCTCGATGAGAACAAGTCGCCGGGCCGCAAGCTCGGCACGATCGACAACCGGGGCAGCCACTTCTACCTCGCGCTGTACTGGGCGCAGGAGCTGGCCCGCCAGACCGAGGACGCCGATCTCGCGGCTGCCTTCGCGGACGTCGCCGGCGAGCTCGCTTCCAACGAGCAGACGATCGTCGACGAGCTGCTGGCCGTCCAGGGCAGCCCGGCCGACATCGGCGGCTACTTCCACCCCGACCACGAGTTGGTCACCAGCGTCATGCGTCCGTCGGGGACGTTCACGACCGTGCTGGCCGACCTGCAGTCGCGCGTCGTCTGATCCGGATCCCGCCGGCGAGCCGCAGCGCCCTCGACACCTCGACGGGGTCGGGGGCGCTGTCGCGTCCAGAACACCTGTCGTGCCCTGTGTGATGGAGCCCGCACGTCGCGGATGGAACAGTTGCGGGGACCAGCGGCTTGAATGAGGACGTGACCCTTGTCGACGCACCCACCCGGACCCGCGCCCGCGCCCGCACCCGCCACGTGACCCTGGCGCTGCTCGCCCTTGCCCTCGGCGGGTTCGCGATCGGCACGACCGAGTTCATGACGATGGGTCTGCTGGAGGAGATCGCCGACGGCATCGACCGGACGAACGCCGAGACGGGGCACATCATCACCGCGTACGCCTTCGGCGTCGTCGTCGGTGCCCCCGTCATCGTGTCGTTGGGCGCGCGACTGCCCAAGAAGGAGCTCGCGATCGGGCTCATCCTGGCGCTGGGCGTCGGCAACGCGATCACGGCCGTCGCGAGCGGCTACGTGCCGGTCATGGTGGCCCGCTTCGTTGCGGGGCTCCCGCACGGCGCCTACTTCGGCGTCGCGTCGCTGCTCGCGGCCTCGCTGGTGCGCCCCGAGCTGCGGGGACGCGCGGTGAGCTCGGTCATGCTGGGCCTGTCCGTCGCGACGGTGGCCGGCGTGCCCGCCAGCACGCTCCTGGGGCAGTCGCTGGGCTGGCGCAGCGCCTACTGGGCGGTGCTGGTCATCGCGATCGCCGCGGCCGCCATGATCGCCGTCTTCGTGCCGCACTCGCCGGCCAACACCGATGCGTCCGTCCGGGGCGAGCTGTCGGCCCTGAAGCGTCCGCAGGTGCTGTTCGCGGTGTCAGCCGGCATGGTCGGCTTCGGCGGCCTGTTCGCGATGTACAGCTACATCGCGCCGATCGTCACGAAGGTCATGGACCGCTCGGACGCCTGGATCGCGGCGTTCACGCTCGCCTTCGGCCTCGGATCCGTGCTGGGGTCGTGGGGCGCGGGCCTGCTCGCCGACTGGAACGTGGAGCGCTCCGTCGTCGCCGGATTCATCGCCACGGTAGTCGCGCTCGTCGCGTTCTACTTCGCCGCGCCGTACGTCGTGCCCGCGCTGGTGCTGGTGCTCGCGGTCGGTGCGCTGGGCTCGGTCGTGGCGATCACGCTGCAGATCAAGCTCATGGACGCGGCGGGGGACGCGCAGATGCTCGGCGCCGCCCTCAACCACTCCGCGCTCAACGTCGCCAACGGGCTCGGCGCCTTCTTCGGCTCGGTCATCATCACCGCGGGCTACGGCTACCGCGCGACGGCCTGGGTCGGCGTCGTCCTGGCCTCCGTCGGGCTCGTCATCTTCCTGCTCGGCCTCGCCCACCAGCGCCGCAGCGTGATCGCGTTGCGCTGATTCCCAGGAGAACCCCGAAAGGCGCACCGCGAAGCCGGCACGCTGCGCCCCGAAAACTGGCACGTCACCCCCGTTGCAACAGGGGTGACGTGCCAGTTTCCGGTGCGCAGTGCCGCAGAACCCGGGGTTATCCTGGGAAACCACGAAACCGGCGAGCCCGGGCGCCCGGGATCAGCTGACGACGGCCTCCGCGCCCGCCCGCGGCCGCAGCCAGACCTGCGCGCCCTCGTGCAGCTGGAGCGCCGTGGCCTCGGTGCGCGTCACGATGACCTGCACCGGATCCGGGTGCAGCGTGTCGTCCGGGGTGACCTCGAGGCGGATCTCGAAGCCGACGCGCGTCCAGCGGGTGATCCGGCCCGACGTCGTCGCCGCGTGCTCGTAGCGGGTGAAGTCGATGTCGTGCGGACGGATCAGTGAGTCGCCGAGGCGGGTGACGGGCCCGAGGAACGAGAGCACGAACTCGCTGGCCGGACGGTCGTAGAGGTCGTCGGGCGTGCCGATCTGCTCGATGCGCCCCTCGTTGATGACGACGAGGCTGTCGGCGACCTCGAGGGCCTCCTCCTGGTCGTGCGTCACGAACACCGTCGTCACGTGCACCTCGTCGTGCAGGCGGCGCAGCCACTCGCGCAGCTCCTTGCGGACCTTGGCGTCGAGCGCGCCGAAGGGCTCGTCGAGCAGCAGGACGCTGGGCTCGATCGCGAGCGCGCGGGCCAGGGCCATGCGCTGGCGCTGGCCGCCCGACAGCTGCGCGGGCAGGCGGTGCGAGAACTGCTCGAGGTGGACGAGCCGCAGCAGCTCGGCGACCCGCCGCTTGACCTCGTCCTTGGGCTTCTTGCGGATCTCGAGGCCGAAGGCGACGTTCTTCTCGACCGTCATGTGCTTGAACGCGGCGTAGTGCTGGAACACGAAGCCGACGTTGCGCTTCTGCGCGGGCAGGCCCGTCGCGTCGAGCCCCTCGATCTCGATCGTCCCGCTGTCGGCCGACTCGAGGCCCGCGATGATGCGCAGCAGCGTCGACTTGCCGCCGCCGCTGGGTCCCAGCAGGGCCGTGAGCTGTCCGCTCGGGATGCTCAGGTCGATGTCCTGCAGGGCGACGAAGTCGCCGAAGTTCTTGTTGACGCCGCGGATCTCAATCCCCATCAGTTCTCAATCCCCATCAAGGTCGTCTTTTGGTCGGAGGATGGTCACGACGACGAGGGCCGCGACCGCGATCAGTGCGAGCAGGAACGACGTCGCGTACGCCGATCCCTGCTCGAAGTCCTGGTACTTCTGCTCGACGACCAAGGTGGCCGTCTGGGTCTGCTGGGCGACGTTGCCCGAGACGATCTTGACCGCGCCGAACTCGCCGAGCGCGCGGGCGAGGCTCAGCACGACGCCGTACACGAGCGCCCACTTGATCGACGGCAGCGTGATGCGCCAGAACGTCTGCCAGGGCCCGGCGCCGAGGCTCGTGGCGGCCTGCTCCTGCTCGGTGCCGATCTCGTGGAGCACGGGCACGATCTCGCGGATCACCAGTGGCAGGCTGACGAATGCCGTCGCCATCACGATGCCCGGCGTCGCGAACGCGATCTGCAGGCCCGCGTCCTCGAGCGCGGGACCGAACGTGCCGTTGTTCCCGCCGTACGCCAGCAGCAGTGCGAGTCCCACGACGACGGGAGAGACCGACAGCGGCAGGTCGATGAGGGCCGACAGGACGCCTCGGCCGCGGAACTCGTACCGCACGAGCAGCAGCGAGATGCCGACCCCGAAGACCGTGTTGATCGCGACGGCCCACAGCGCCACGACGACCGTGAGCTGCAGGGCGTCCGTCACGACGGGGTCGGAGAGGGCGGTCTGCAGGTTGTCGAGTCCGCCCTCGAACGTCTTGTGCACCACCAGCGCGACGGGCCAGATGACGAGCAGGAACAGGTAGCCGACGACGATCAGCCGGCGCAGGTACGTCCCCGCGGTGCGGGGCTGGCGCATGCGGCTAGCCACGACGTGCCACCCAGCTGGAGATGACCTGCAGCAGGACGATGGCCGCCAGCGCCACGAGCAGCAGGATCGTCGCGACGGAGGCCGCCGCGGCGTCGTTGCCGTTCTCGATGTAGGTCAGGATGCGCACCGAAGCCACCTCGGTCTTGAGCGGCAGGTTGCCGGACAGGAGCACGAGCGACCCGTACTCGCTGATGCCGCGAGCGAATGACAGGGCAGCGCCGGCGGTGATGGCCGGCGCGAGGCTCGGCAGGATGATGCGGCGCAGGGTCGTGAAGCGGCCGGCGCCCAGCGAGGCCGCGGCCTCCTCGACGTCCCGGTCGAGCTCCATGAGCACGGGCTGGACGGTGCGGACGACGAACGGCAGCGTCACGAAGAGCAGGGCCAGGAACACCGAGCGCTCGGTGTTGGCGACGTTGACCCCCAGCGGGCTGTCGGGTCCGTACAGGCTCAGCAGCACGAGACCCGCGACGATCGTCGGCAGGGCGAACGGGATGTCGATGACGACCTCCAGCACGCGCTTGCCGGGGAAGTCGTCGCGGACCAGCACCCACGCGATGAGGGTGCCCATGACGACGTTGATGGCCGTGACGATCAGCGCCTGCGTGACGGTGAGCCGCAGGGCCGCGGCGGTCTGCGGGTTGGTCAGCGTCTGGCGGAACGTCTCCCAGCCGCCGTCGATCGACTGGATCACGACGAGCGACAGCGGGATCAGCACCAGCAGGCTGAACCAGGTCAACGCGACCCCCAGGCCGAGGCCTGAGGATCGCGTCAGCGAGGTTCCACCTGAGCTCCGGGCGCGGCGCCGCCGCGCGGCGCCCGGAGCAAGGGAGGGGGCGTCGACCGTCACGACTTGCCGGAAGCCGCGATGATCTTGGTGATGATGCCGTCGTTCTCGTCGAAGAACTTGGTGTTGACGGCCTCCCAGCCGCCCAGGTCGCCGTCGATCGTGAACAGCTTCGCGGGGGCCGGGAAGGGATCGGACTCGTCGTTGGCGCCCTTGACGGTGCCGACCTCGACGCCCTCGACGCTCTCCAGCGGACGGAAGCCCTTGGAGACGTACTGCTGCTGGCCCTCCTTGGTGAGGACGTAGTCGAGGAAGGCCTTGGCCTTGGGGTCGGCGTCGGTGGTGACGGCGGCGGGGTTCTCGATCTTCAGCGTGTCGTCGGGCAGGACGTAGTCGATGTCCTCACCGCTCTGGCGCGCGAAGATGGCCTCGTTCTCGTACGAGATCAGCACGTCGCCGGTACCGCCCTGGAAGGCAGTCGTGGCGTCACGGCCGCTGCCGGGCAGCGCCTCGACGTTGTCGAAGATCTTGGTGAGGAAGTCCGTCGCGTCGGCCTCGCTGCCGCCGCCGGCGATGACGTGCTGCCACGCGCCCAGGATGTTCCAGCGCGCGGATCCGGACGATCCCGGGTTCGGGGTCACGATGCCGATGCCGGGCTTGGCGAGATCGTCCCAGCCGGTGATGTTCTTGGGGTTGCCCTTGCGGACGACCAGCACGACGACCGAGTCGGTCACGATGCCCTTGTTGGGCCCGGCGTTCCAGTCCTTCGCGACCAGCCCCGCGTCGACCAGGCGGGTCACGTCGGGCGTGAGGGAGAAGTGGACGTAGTCGGCGTCGAGGCCGCCGGCCACGGCGCGGCTCTGGTCGCCGGACGCGCCGTACGACTCCTTCCACGTCGTGCCCTTGCCCTCGGACGTCTTGGCGAACGCGGCCTGCGCGGCGTTGTTGCCCGCCTTCGGCACGGCGAAGCCGACGAGCGAGAGGGTGGTGTTCCCTCCGGCGGAGCCACCGTCGGCGCTGCCGCCGCACGCGGCGAGGAGGACAGCGCTCAGGGAGGTGGCGATGGCCGCGGCCACCCGCTTGCGGGAGAAGATCGTCATGTTCCTGCCTCAGGATCCAGGGCACGCCACCGTGCGTGCTCGGGATTCAAACTAGGCGGATTTCACAGCGCTCCTTGCACATCTCACGATGTGGGACGATTCGACACATGGTGAGACAGGATGGTGTGTCGTGCCGCTCAGGACCCCGTCCGGCTAGTCGAAGACGACGGTGCGGGGCCCGTTCATCAGCACGCGCGACTCGGCATGCAGCTGCACGGCGCGAGAGAGCGTCTGCGCCTCGACGTCGCGTCCGGCCCGGGCGAGGTCGGCGGACGTCATGCGGTGGTCGACCCGCAGCACGCCCTGCTCGATGATGGGGCCCTCGTCGAGATCGGCCGTCACGTAGTGGGCGGTGGCGCCGATGAGCTTGACGCCGCGGTCGTGGGCCTGCTGGTAGGGGCGTGCTCCCTTGAAGCTCGGCAGGAAGCTGTGGTGGATGTTGATCGCCCGCCCGTCCAACGCACGGCACAGGTCGTCGGACAGGATCTGCATGTAGCGGGCCAGCACGACGACGTCGATGTCCATCTCGTCGACCATCGCGAGCAGGGCGGTCTCGGCGTCGGCCTTCGTGTCGGGCGTGACCGGCACGTGCACGAACGGGACGTCGTACGAGCCGGCGAGCCGCTCCAGGTCGTGGTGGTTCGACACGACCGCGGGGATCACGACGTTGAGTGCCCCGGTGCTCTGGCGGTACAGCAGGTCGTTGAGGCAGTGGCCCTCCTTCGAGACCAGCACGAGGGCGCGCAGGGGCCGGTCCGCGACGACCAGGCGGTTGCTCATGGCGTGCTCGGCCGCGACGGGCGCGAAGTCCGCGGCGAGCTCGCCGGCGTCGCGGGGCTCGTCGACGTCGAAGTGGACGCGAAGGAAGAACTCCCCGTCGGTGGTGTCCGTGAACTGCTGGCTGTCGACGATGTTGCCGCCGCTCTCGGAGATCCACCGGGTCACGGCGAACACGAGGCCCGGACGGTCAGGGCAGGACAGGGTCAGCACGAACGACGAGGGCACCCGCCCACTCTAGGAGAGAGAGGACGGGTGCCGTCGAGCTGCGCCGTGCGCTCGCCTAGGCCGTGGTCGCCGACTCCGGCGCCGCGGCGGCGGTGGGAGCGCCGCCGTGGCCGGCGTGCGTCGGCTTGGCCAGGGACAGCACCAGCACGAGACCGATCACGAACGCCGCGACCGGCATGTAGAGCGTCTGCCCCATCGCGATCGAGAACGGATCCTGGATCGCGGACGGCATCGCATCGCCCGCGGCCTGCAGGTCCTGCGACGATCCGGTGATGCCGTTGGCCGTCAGCCGCGCCTGGATCAGCGCGGCGATCGCGGCGCTGCCCAGCACGGCGCCGATCTGCCGGGTCGTGTTGTAGACGCCGGCACCCGATCCGGCCGACGCCATCGGCAGGTTGCGGGTCGCGGTCGCGCTCAGCGGGGCCCACAGGCACGCGTTCGAGACGCCGAACAGCGCCATCGGCAGGCACAGCTGCCACACGGGCGTCGTGGGGGTGATGAGCTGCGACAGCCAGAACATCGCGACCGCGGCGCTGCCGAAGCCGACGACCGTGATGTTGCGCGGGTGTGTGCTGTCGACGAGCTTGCCGACGAACGGCGACAGGATCATGAGCACGACGGCCATGGGCGCCATCAGCAGTGCCGATTCCGTCGGGCTCCAGCCGCGGACGCCCTGCGCGTAGAAGAAGAACGGCAGCGACATCGAGGTGATCGCGAGCGAGACGAGCGCGATGCCGCCGTTGCCCAGCGAGAAGTTGCGGTCGCGGAACAGCCCGAGGGGCACGAGCGGCTCGTTCTTGATGCGGCTCTGCCAGTACACGAACCCGGCAAACACGACGACCCCGCCGGCGATGAGCAGCGGGACGCTGATGATGCCCTCGATCCGGCCCCAGTCGTACTTCTCGCCCTCCTGAATGCCGAACACGACGAGGAACACGCCGATGCCGCTCAGCGCGACGCCGAACCAGTCGAAGGAGTGGGTGTGCGTGGGCAGGACGGGCACGATCCGGGCCGCGAGGACGAAGCCGATAATGCCCACCGGCACGTTGATGATGAAGATCCACTCCCAGCCGAGGCCGTCGACCAGGACGCCGCCCAGGATCGGCCCGACGAGCGTCGCGACCCCGGCGGTCGCGCCCCACAAAGCCATGGCGCCGCCGCGCTTGGCCGCCGGGAACGTGCGGGTGATGACCGCCATGGTCTGCGGCGTGATGAGCGCGGCGCCAAAGCCCTGCACGATCCGGGCCACGATGAGCATCTCGATCGAGCCCGTGAGGCCGCACCACAGCGACGCCAGCGTGAAGATCGTCAGGCCGACGAGGTACATGTTCTTGGGCCCGAACCGGTCACCCAGGCGCCCGGTGACCAACAGCGGGACGGCGTACGCCAGCAGGTAGGCGCTGGTCACCCAGATGACGGTGTTGTAGTCGGTCCGGAGGTCCTGCATGATCGCGGGCGTCGCGACGGACACGATCGTGTTGTCGACGAGAATCATGAAGAAGCCGATGACCATGGCCCAGAGGGCCGGCCAGGGGTTGTAGTCCGGTGGCCGGTCGGTGTTCATGCCAGATCGTGTCGCCATGTGAAGTCCTAGGTCCTGTCGATGCCGGGTCCTGTCGATCCCGGTTGCGACGCGCAACGGATACTACCGACGGTGTATGACTGTCCTGTGTCCCTGGCACGTGATGACGTCCGAGCCGCGCTCGAGTCGTTCGACCGGAAGGCCGGCGATCCGGAGGCGGCGAGCCGCCATGCCGCGGTGTGCCTCCTGCTCGTGCCGGCCGAGGACCCCGTCGAGATCGCCCTCGTGCTGACGCGTCGCGCCGCCAGCATGCGTGCGCACGCGGGACAGTGGGCCTTCCCGGGCGGGCGCGTCGACGAGGGCGAGTCCGTTCGCGCCGCGGCACTGCGGGAGGTGCGCGAGGAGATCGGCCTCACGATCGACGACTCACGCGTGCTCGGCCAGCTCGACGACTACGTGACCCGGTCCGGCTACCTCATGACCCCCGTCGTCGCCTGGGCGGTCGACCTGCCCTTCACGCCGCGTGCCGGCGAGGACGAGGTCGCGTCGATCCACCGGATCCCGCTGCGCGAGGTTGACGTCGAGCCGCGTTTTCTCACGATCCCCGAGTCGGACCGTCCCGTCATCCAGGTCCCGCTCGGCGACCGGTTCGTGCACGCGCCCACCGGGGCGATCCTGCACCAGTTCCGCGAAGTCGTGATGCATGGGCGCTCGACGCGGGTCGCGGAGTTCGAGCAGCCGGTCTTCGCCTGGAAGTAGGGCAGCCGGCCGGCCGGACGCGGTCAGCGGACGAGCTCGTAGCCGCGCAGGTCGTCGTACGAGCCGTCGCCGAGCCGTTCCGCGACGCGCTGCGTGCCGTAGTGCGTGAAGCCTGACGCGAGCGCGACCGCGTTGCTCGCGGCGTTGTCGGCCGCGGCGTAGAGGACGAGCCGGCGACGGTCCAGGCCCGCGGGGTCGAGGGCGTGCGCGACGAGCATGCCGGTGGCCTCCGAGGCGATACCGCGACCGCGGGCGTCGGGGTGCATCCAGTAGCCGATCTCGCCGTGGTCGGGGTGGGCGCCCAGCAGGTCCATGAGCGCGATGTTGCCCACGAGCTCGTCCGTCGTGCGGTCGGCGATCGCCCACGTGGCCTTCGTGCCCGTCGCGGCCTGCCACCGGCACTCGTCGAGGTACGCCGCAGCAACCGGCACGGTGTACGGCGCGGGCAGGTGGGGCAGGTAGTGCCGGATCAGGGGGTCGTTGCAGGCCTCGACGAGTCGCGGGACGTCCTTGTCGGCGAAGGGTCGTAGCCGCAGCCGTTCCGACTCGAGCACCGCCGACTCCGCCCACGGCGTGCGGGGGTACGGGGCGTCGCCGAATCGCAGCGACCCCGTCCACGCATCGAGCACGCGGCCGCGCTCGAGCAGGAGGCCGGGCGTCCTGCCGTGCAGCGTGAACCCGGTCGCGTGGGCGACCCGCAGTGACGCCTCGTTGCCGACCTGCGAGCGCCAGTGGACGATGTCGACGCCGCCCTCCGTCAGCGCCCAGTCGACCGCGAGCCTGACCGCCCGTGCCATGACGCCACGGCCCCTCGCCCACGGGTGCAGCGCGAACCCGAGATCGGCGATCGGGTGCTGCCGGACGTCGACGTTGCCGGCGAACCGCGACCGTCCCGCGTCGTCGGTCGCCTCGACGGCCCACCCCCGGTGCGTGCCGTCGTCCCAGCCCCGCGGCATCGCGGTGAAGGCGAACTGCTCGGCCATGTCGCGCGTGTAGGTCGTCGGGATCGCGGTCCAGCGGACCATCGCGGGGTCGACGGCCATCTCGACCAGCGCGTCCAGGTCGGTCGGCAGGTGGGCGCGCAGCGTCACGACACCGTCGCTGAGGACGGGGACGTTCAGCGGCCACCTCACGGCAGCCATCTCACAGCGGAGCGGCGCGGAACGGGTCGGCCGGATAGACCCCGAGGATCGTCACGTCGGTCGTGAAGAACGTGAGCTCCTCCAGCGCCCGGGCCAGTCCCGGCTCGTCCGGGTGCCCGTCGACCTCGGCGAGGAACTGCGTCGCGGTGAACTCGCCGCCGACCATGTAGCTCTCGAGCTTGGTCATGTTGACGCCGTTGGTCGCGAAGCCGCCCAGCGCCTTGTACAGCGCGGCCGGCAGGTTGCGGACGTTGAAGACGAAGCTCGTCACGGTGGGGCCGTCGCCGGCCGTCGCCAGCTGGGGCTCGCGTGACAGCACGACGAAGCGGGTCGTGTTGTGGTCCTCGTCCTCGATGTCCTCCGCGAGCACGTCGAGACCGTAGATGTCGGCGGCCAGGGGAGGGGAGATGGACGCCTGTGTCGGGTCGCCCGCGTCGGCGATCTCGCGCGCGGCACCCGCGGTGTCGCCGGAGATGACGGTGGTCAGGCCGTGCTGCTTGATGATCTTGCGGCACTGCCCGAGGGCGTGGACGTGGCTGTGGACCGTCTTGACCTGGTCGATCGTCGTGCCCCGGATGCCGAGCAGGCTGAACTGGATGCGCAGGAAGTGCTCGGCGACGATGTGCAGGCCCGACGTCGGCAGGAAGTGGTGGATGTCGGCGACGCGTCCGGCGATCGAGTTGTCGATCGGGATCATCGCGAGCTCCGCGTCGCCGGCGGCCATCGCGGCGAAGACGTCCTCGAACGAGGCGCAGGGCACCGTCTCCCAGTCCGGGTAATGCCGCTTGCACACGATGTCGGAGTTGGCGCCGGGCTCGCCCTGATAGGCGATTCGTCGTGAGGTCACGGGATCAGTTTGGCACCTGGTGCGCACCGTCGGCGGCATGCACGACCATCACCTCCGGACGGGACCACTGGTGGGCGAGGTAGCGCGCCTCGACGCGCTCGCGCAGCGCCTGTACCTGCTCGGGAGCGGTCAGGGCGATCGCGCTGCCGCCGAAGCCACCTCCGGTCATGCGCGCCCCGAGTGCCCCGGCCTCGAGTGCGGCCTCGACCGCGACGTCGAGCTCGGGGCAGCTGACCTGGAAGTCGTCGCGCAGCGAGGCGTGGGACGCCGTGAGGATCGTGCCCAGCTGCGGCCAGGCCCGGCGGCTGATCGCGTTGACGGCGCCGCGCACGCGCGCGGTCTCGGTGAGCACGTGCCGGGTGCGGGCCTTGAGCGTCTCGTCCTCGAGTCGGACGGTCGCATCGAGGCCGGCCTGGGCGAGCCACTCGAGGCCGAGCTCCTCGGCGGCACGCTCGCACTCCTCGCGACGCGCTGCGTACTCGCCGTCGGCGAGCGAGTGGTGGGCGCCGGTCGCGATGACGACGAGCACGAGACCGTCCTCCTCCCATTCCAGCTCGACGGGACGGGTGAGGTGTGGCGTCTCGGACGTGTCGATCAGGACGGCGTGCCCGGCCGTGCCCTCGAGCACCGCGATCTGGTCCATGAGCCCGACCGGGGCGCCGACGAAGCCGGACTCGGCGTGCTGACCCACGAGCGCGATCGTCGTCCGGTCGAGCCCGAGCCCGAACAGGTCGTCGAGCGCCGACGCGATGCCGCAGGTCGTCGCGGCCGACGACGACAGCCCGGAGCCCGGTGGGAGCCGCGACTCCAGCACCAGGTCGGCGCCGGTCACCGTGTGGCCGCGCTCCGCGAGCGCCCAGATCGTGCCAGCCGCGTACGTCGCCCACCCGTCGACCTCGCCGGGCTGCACCGTCGTCGGGAACGAGGCCTTCGCGGCGCCCGGCAGATCGCTCCAGACGTTGACCTGCCCGTCGTCGCGGGCTCGGGCCTTGACCGTCACGGTCCGGTCGATCGCCATCGGCAGCACCGGCCCGCCGTTGTAGTCGAGGTGCTCGCCGATCAGGTTCACTCGCCCCGGAACGTCCCAGCGGCACACGTCAGTCACGGTTCCACCATAGGGCTCGGCCTCGCGAGCGGCGCTGACAGCGCGACTGACAGAATGGGGATCATGCCTGCCGACCGCCGAGCCCGTGTCCTGTCCGGGGCACAGCCCACGGCTGACTCGTACCACCTGGGCAACTACTTCGGGGCGTTCAAGCAGTGGGTCGCGCTGCAGGACGACTTCGAGGCCTTCTACTTCATCCCCGACCTGCATGCGATCACGGTCGAGTACGAGCCGGCGCTGCTGCGCGAGCGCACCTACATCGCAGCGGCCCAGCTGCTGGCGGCGGGCGTCGACCCGTCGCGCAGTGCCCTGTTCGTGCAGAGCCACGTGCCGGAGCACGCGCAGCTCGCGTGGGTCCTGGGTGGCGTGACCGGCTTCGGCGAGGCCAGCCGCATGACGCAGTTCAAGGACAAGTCGGCCAAGGGCGGCACCGACTCCTCGAGCGTCGGGCTGTTCACCTACCCGATCCTCATGGCCGCCGACATCCTCATCTACCAGGCCGACAAGGTGCCCGTTGGCGAGGACCAGCGCCAGCACGTCGAGCTGACCCGCAATCTCGCGCAGCGGTTCAACCACCGCTTCGGCGAGACGTTCACGGTGCCCGAGCCGTACATCGTCAAGGCCACCGCGAAGATCTACGACCTGCAGGATCCGACGGCGAAGATGAGCGGCTCCAACCAGTCGCACGCCGGCGTCGTCGATCTGACGGACACGCCCAAGCAGGTCGCGAAGAAGATCCGCTCGGCCGTGACCGACTCCGGCAGCGAGATCACGTTCGATCCAGTCGGCAAGCCCGGCATCTCCAACCTCCTGTCGATCTACTCGGCCTTGACCGGCGAGCCGATCGGGGCGATCGTCACGGAGTTCGAGGGCCGTCAGTACGGCCACCTGAAGGTTGCTCTGGGCGATCTCGTGGCCGAGTTCGTCGGCGCCTTCGGCGACCGGACGCGCGAGCTGCTGGCCGATCGCGGCGAGCTCGACCGCATCCTGGCGCAGGGTGCGTCGCAGGCTCGCGAGGTCGCGTCGGCGACGCTCGAGCTGGTCTACGAGCGGTCCGGCTTCGTGCGGGGCGTCCGGGCATGACGACGATCGGCGTCGCGATCCCCGTCCCCGACCCGTACGGGTCGCTGCTGCGGGAGAAGCGCGCCGACTTCGGCGACCCGATGGCCGAGACCGTCCCGAGCCACGTCACGCTGATCCCGCCGACGGAGGTCGCCGACCACGAGCTCGACACCGTCTGCCGGTCGCTGGAGCGGGCCTCGGCGACGATGCCGCCGTTCCCGATGCGGCTGCGCGGCACGGGCACGTTCCGTCCTGTCTCGCCGGTCGTGTTCGTGGCCGTCAGCCAGGGCATCTCGTACACCGAGATGCTGGCCAAGTGCGTGCGCAACGCGCTCGACAGCCCCGAGCCGAAGTTCCCGTTCCACCCGCACGTCACGGTCGCCCACAACCTCGACGATCCGAGCCTCGACCGGGCCTACGACGAGCTGAGCGGCTTCGAGTGCCAGTTCACCGTCACCGAGTTCGCGCTCTACCACCACCAGGACGTCTCGGGCTGGGTCCCGCAGCGCGCCTTCCCGCTGGGCCAGTAGCCGCGACGAGTGGTGCAAACCGGGCCGCGAGTGGTGCATCCTGGACAGACGCGCCGTCTCGGAATGACCAGTCCGCACCACTCGGCGTCAGGGCTGGCGGTCGTCGCTGCCGAAGGCCGTGAGGTGGTCCAGGAGGGCGGCCTTGAAGGCCCGCGCGGCCAGGGGAAGGGCCTCCGAGCTGCGGTGCGCGAGGGCGATGACGCGATCGAGCGGCGGATCGTCCAGCACCGTCGTGTGCAGCTGCGGGCGCGTCGCGAGCACCATCTCCGGCACCACGGCGTGGCCGAGGCCGGCCTCGACGAAGCGCAGCACGGCGCTCATCTCGCCGCCCTCGACCGCGAGTCGCGGCTCGAATCCCGCGGTGCGGCACGCGCGCAGCGTGACGTCGCGCAGGTCGTAGCCCTCGCGGAACATGACGAGCGGGACGTCCCGGAGGTCGCCCACCGACATCCGCGCCGGCATCGTGACGGACGGCGGGCTGGCGAGCACGAGACGCTCGCGGATCACCGGAGTCGTCTCGATGTCGCGGTCGTCCGTCACGAGGGGGACGATCAACAGCGCGACGTCGAGCCGGCCCTGCGCCAGCTCGCGGGTCAGCAGGCGTGACCCGCCCTCCTGGACCTCGAGGTCGATCGCGGGGTACGAGGTGTGGAACGCCTTGAGCGCGCCCGGGAGCAGCCCTTCGCACATCGACGGCGTCGCGCCGAGGCGCACCCGTCCGCGTCGCAGACTCGCGACCTCGTGCACCGTCCGCTCGGCGCTCTCGACGTCGATCAGGATGCGCTGGGCGTGGGGGAGGAGCGCCTCGCCGGCGCTCGTCAGCTCGATGCCGCCACGGTCGCGGACGAACAGCGGCGTGCCGAGCGAGTTCTCCAGCACCCGGATCTGCTTGGACAGGGTCGGCTGGGACACGCCGGTCAGGTCGGCGGCGCGGGTGAAGTGCCGGGTGCGGGCGACGGCGACGAAGTACGCGAGCTGGTGGATCTGCACGACACCAGTGTGTCATAGCCGTTGGCTATGAAGGATGCCCTCAACAAGACTTAGCGCGAATCGTCGACACGTCCTATCGTGAGTTCGTGGCAACTACCCAAACTGCGAAGCGCGTCTCGGCCAAGAGGTCGACCGTCGCTCTGAAATATGCGATGGCGGTGTCGGGGCTCATCATGTTGGGCTACCTGCTCGTCCACATGTACGGCAACCTGAAGTTCTTCCAGGGGCGGGAGAAGTTCGACCACTATCTCCACGAGACGCTGCCGCACATCCTGTACCCATACCTGCCCGAGGGCGGGTTCCTGTGGATCCTGCGGGTCGTGCTGACCGTCGCGGTCGTCGTCCACGCCTATGCGGCCATCACGCTGTGGCGCCGCAACAAGGCTGCCGCCGGCTACGTCGGCGGCTCGCGCTACCAGACGAAGCAGAACAAGACTGGCTACCAGCGCAGCTATTCGTCGTTCACGATGCGATGGGGCGGCATCATCCTGGCGCTGTTCATCATCGGCCACGTCGCCCAGATGATGCCCAACTGGCTCTCGCCCGGCGGCGCGTCGGACAGCAAGTACGACCGCGTCGTCAATGGCTTCGAGATCTGGTGGGTCGTCCTGCTGTACACGATCGGCCTCGTCGCGGTGGGCCTCCACCTCGCCCACGGCTTCTGGAGCGCGCTCACGACCCTCGGGCAGAACCACAGCTCGACGCGTCGCGGATCCCGCTGGACCGCCATCTCGATCGGCCTCGCCACCGTGATCACAGTCGGCTTCATCTCCGTCCCCATCGCTGTCTTCTTCTTCGGAGCTGGTTCCTGATGACCACCACGACCTCCCCGAACGTGTCCGAGCAGTTCCACGCCATCGGGCCCGACATCGCCGACACCAAGGCACCCGCCGGACCCATCGAGAAGCGCTGGGACGACCGCAAGTTCAACGCCAAGCTGGTCAACCCGGCCAACCGCCGCAAGCTCAGCGTCATCGTCGTCGGCACGGGCCTCGCGGGCGGCGCGGCAGCCGCGACGCTCGGCGAGGCCGGCTACCAGGTCAAGAGCTTCTGCTACCAGGACAGCCCCCGGCGCGCGCACTCGATCGCCGCGCAGGGCGGCATCAACGCCGCGAAGAACTACCGCAACGACGGCGACAGCATCTACCGGCTCTTCGACGACACGGTCAAGGGCGGCGACTTCCGCGCCCGCGAGTCGAACGTCTACCGCCTCGCCCAGGTCTCGGTGAACATCATCGACCAGTGCGTCGCGCAGGGCGTCCCGTTCGCCCGCGAGTACGGCGGACTGCTCGACAACCGCTCCTTCGGCGGCGTCCAAGTGTCCCGCACGTTCTACGCCCGCGGCCAGACCGGCCAGCAGCTCCTGATCGGTGCCTACCAGGCACTCGAGCGGCAGATCGGGGCCGGCACGGTCGAGATGAACACGCGGCACGAGATGCTCGAGCTGATCATGGTCGACAACCGCGCCCGCGGCATCGTCGTCCGCGACATGGTCACCGGCGAGATCGAGACCCACACGGCGGACGCCGTCGTGCTGGCGACCGGCGGCTACGGCAACGTCTTCTTCCTGTCGACGAACGCCATGGGCTCGAACACCACCGCGACGTGGAGGGCCCACAAGAAGGGCGCCTACTTCGCGAATCCCTGCTACACGCAGATCCACCCCACGTGCATCCCCGTGTCCGGCGACTACCAGTCGAAGCTGACGCTCATGTCGGAGTCGTTGCGCAACGACGGACGCATCTGGGTGCCGAAGAAGGCCGGCGACGAGCGCGCTGCCGCCGACATCCCCGAGGACGAGCGCGACTACTACCTCGAGCGCATCTACCCGGCGTTCGGCAACCTGGTGCCCCGTGACATCGCCTCGCGTGCCGCGAAGTACCAGTGCGATGACGGCAAGGGCGTCGGCCCCGGCGGACTCGGGGTGTACCTCGACTTTGCCGAGGCGATCGAGCGTCTCGGGCTGCCGGCAGTCAAGGCCAAGTACGGCAACCTGTTCGACATGTACGCCCAGATCACGGGCGAGAACCCGTACGAGACGCCGATGCGCATCTACCCGGCCGTCCACTACACGATGGGTGGTCTTTGGGTCGACTACGACCTGCAGAGCAACCTGACCGGCCTGTTCGTCGCCGGTGAGGCCAACTTCTCCGAGCACGGGGCCAACCGCCTCGGCGCCTCGGCGCTGATGCAGGGTCTGGCCGACGGGTACTTCGTCCTGCCGAACACGCTGGCCAACTACCTGGCCGACGGACCGTACGAGAAGATCGACGACTCCCACGAGGCCGTCGTCGAGGCGCGCCGGGCCGTCGAGGAGCGCATCGCGACGTTCCTGTCGATCAATGGCACGCGCACCGTGGACTCGTTCCACAAGGAGCTCGGCCACATCATGTGGGAGTACTGCGGCATGGAGCGGACCGAGGAGGGCCTGATCAAGGCCATCGGGCTGATCCGCGACCTCAAGCAGGCGTTCTGGTCGGACGTCAAGGTCACCGGCGTCAACGAGGAGCTCAACCAGACGCTCGAGCGCGCCGGACGCGTCGCCGACTTCATCGAGCTCGGCGAGCTGATGTGCATCGACGCGCTCAACCGGCGCGAGTCGTGCGGCGGCCACTTCCGCGCGGAGAGCCAGACCGAGGACGGCGAGGCGCTGCGTCACGACGACGAGTTCGCCTACGTCTCGGCGTGGGAGTTCGGCGAGGAGCGGCCCACGCTGCACAAGGAACCGTTGGAGTACGAGTACGTCGAGATGAAGTCGAGGAGCTACAAGTGAACATCACCGTGCGGGTCTGGCGTCAGAAGAACGCCGAGAGCAAGGGCAAGATGGTCACGTACGGCGTCGAGAACGTCAGCGAGGACATGTCGTTCCTGGAGATGCTCGACGTCCTCAACGAGCAGCTCACGCTGACCGACGACGACCCGATCGCCTTCGACCACGACTGCCGTGAGGGCATCTGCGGCGCGTGCGGCGTCGTGATCAACGGGCAGGCCCACGGGCCGCAGGTCACGACGACGTGCCAGCTGCACATGCGCAGCTTCGAGGACGGTGCCGTCATCGACATCGAGCCGTGGCGGGCGGGCGCGTTCCCGGTCATCAAGGACCTCGTCGTGGACCGTGGGGCGTTCGACCGGATCATCCAGGCCGGCGGGTTCATCAGTGCGCCGACCGGCTCGGCCGTCGAGGCCAACAACATTCCCGTGCCGAAGGACAACGCCGACCACGCCTTTGAGTCGGCGGCGTGCATCGGCTGCGGCGCGTGCGTCGCGGCGTGCCCCAACGGCTCGGGCATGCTGTTCACCGCTGCGAAGATCACGCACCTGGGCCTGCTCCCGCAGGGGCAGCCGGAGCGCGACTCCCGCGTCGTCGGCATGGTCGAGCAGCACGACCACGAGGGCTTCGGTGGCTGCACCAACATCGGTGAGTGCACCGCGGCCTGCCCCAAGGGCATCCCGCTGGACACCATCAGCCGCCTCAACCGCGATCTCCTCGGAGCGCTCGCCAAGGGCAAGGCGTAAGGGCGCAAGGCTCCTTCGCCCCTGTCGCTGACGGGGTACTTACGGCCCCTCGAGGGGGTACTTGTCGTCCCTGACGAGGGGCCGCAACTGCCCCGTCGAGGGGCCGGAAGTACCCCCTCAGCGTTGTGGGCGAGATTTGGTTAGCGTGGGTAATTTGTTATGCTAAGGATATGCCGACCGATGCTCACCAGATAGCCCGGGCGGTGGCGCGCTTGAATCGCCGGCTCCGCCAGGAGCGGCACAGCGATCTGACGCCGACGCAGCTCTCGGTGCTCGTCGCGGTCCGCCAGCTCGGACCGTCGACGCCCAGCGCGATCGCCGCACACGAGCGCGTCCAGCCGCCGTCGATCACCCGCACCCTGACGTGCCTGACCGACGCCGGCCTCGTGGTGCGCGCACCGCACCCCGACGACAGGCGGCAGGTCCTGGTCTCGGTCTCCGAGCGGGGCGAGGTCGTCCTCACCGAGGAGCGCGAGCGCCGCGACCTGTGGCTGTCCCACGCGCTGACCGACCTGACGACCGCCGAGCGCACCACGGTGAGGGAGGCTGCCGCGCTGCTGGAACGGCTGGCGACGCGTTGAGCCCCACGTTCCGGGCACTGTCGGTGCCCAACTTCCGCATCTACATGCTCGGCGCGATCTTCTCCAACACCGGCACGTGGATGCAGCGCATCGGCCAGGACTGGCTCGTGCTGCAGCTGACCGGCAGCGGCACCGCGCTCGGCATCACGACAGGCCTGCAGCTGCTGCCGGCCCTGCTGTTCTCGCCCGTCGCCGGGGTCGTGGCCGACCGCATGCCCAAGCGCACGGTCCTGCGGTGCACCCAGATCGCGATGGCGCTGCCCGCGGCGCTGCTCGGCGTGCTCGCCGTGACCGGCGTCGTGCAGACGTGGCACGTGTTCGTGCTGGCCTTCGTGTTCGGCATCGGCACGGCCTTCGACGCGCCCGCTCGCCAGTCGTTTGTCGTCGAGATCGTCGGCCGCCGCGACCTCGCGAACGCGGTGGGGCTCAACTCGGCGTCGTTCAACCTGGCCCGCATGGTCGGTCCGGCCGTCGCGGGCCTGCTGATCGCGGCGCTCGGCTCCGGCGTCGACGCGGCGGGATGGGTCATCCTCGCGAACGCGGTCAGCTACCTGGCGGTGCTGTGCTCGCTGCAGCTACTCGACGCATCGCGCCTGACGCCCTCGGAGGTCACCGGCACCCGCAAGCGCGCCGTCCGCGACGGCGTCGCGTACGTGCGGTCGCGGCCCGATCTCGTGCTGATCCTGACCTGCGTGTTCTTCGTCGGGACATTCGGCATGAACTTCCAACTCTCGAGCGCCCTGATGGCGACCGAGGTCTTCGGCAAGGGGGCGGGGGAGTACGGCCTGCTGGCCTCGATCATGGCGGTGGGCTCCCTCGCCGGTGCGCTCCTCGCGGCCCGGCGCACCCGCCCGCGCCTGCGCACCGTGGTGCTCGCGGGCCTGGCGTTCAGCGTCACCGAGATGGTGGCGGGCCTCATGCCGACGTACGCGACGTTCGCCGCCGTGCTGCCGCTGCTGGGCCTGTGCGCGCTGACGATGATCACCTCGGCGAACGCCACGATCCAGCTGACGTCCAGCCCCATGATGCGCGGACGGGTCGCCGCCCTCTATCTCATGGTGTTCATGGGCGGCACGCCGATCGGCTCGCCGCTGATCGGCTGGGTCGGCGAGGCGTTCGGCGCCCGCTGGATGATGATCGGCGGGGGCGGGATCACGCTGGTGGGCATCTCGGTGGCCCTCGCGCTCTACCTGCGCGTCCAGGACTCGCGCGGCGAGGAGTTGCGCCGGGCCCTGCGGGATCTACGGTGGAGGAATGCACGTCGAGCGGACCTTCACGGTGTCGAGGTCCATCGAGGACGTCTTCGACTACCTCAGTGACTTCGAGAACACGGGCGAGTGGGACCCCGGCACGGTCGAGACCCGGCGCACGTCCGGTGACGGCGGCATCGGGACGACGTACGACAACCGCTCGACGTTCGCGGGCCGTGAGGTCGAGCTGACGTACGAGACGATCGGCTTCGACCGGCCGACGTTCTTCTCCGCGCGCGGCCGCAACAAGTCCTCCACCGCGACGGACTCCCTCACGTTCACCCGCGACGGCGACCGCACTCAGATCCACTACCGAGCCGACTTCCAGTTCCACGGCGTCGTCCGGTACGTCGCGCCGCTCGTGGTCAAGCCCAAGCTCGACGCCCTTGCCGACGAGACCGTGCAGAGGCTGCGCGACGTGCTGGAGTCGCGTCCCGCGTAGCCCGCGCAGGACGCTCGTGAGACAGCGATATCCTGGGCAGATGTCCCTCGTCGAGTCACTAGCGCGCTCCATCGATGTGGTGACCCCCGACCTCATCGAGCTCCGGCGCGACCTGCACCAGTACCCCGAGCTGTCGTGGAACGAGGAGCGCACGACCGATCTCGTCGCGTCCTGGATGGACAAGTGCGGCGTCGCGTACGAACGCTTCGAGGGCACCGGGCTGACGGCCGACATCGGCCCGGACGAGGGCCCGATCGTCGCGCTGCGCGCGGATCTCGACGCGCTGCCGGTCGTCGACACGTCGCAGGATCCCTGGCGCTCAACGGTGCCGGGGGTGTCGCACTCGTGCGGACACGACGTGCACGTGTCGGCCCTGCTGGGCGCCGGCGTCGCGCTCGCGCAGGCGCACGAGGCCGAGCGGCTGCCCGTGCGGGTGCGGCTGATCTTCCAGCCGGCCGAGGAGGTCATGCCCGGCGGCGCACTCCGCGTGCTGGCCGCCGGTGCCCTGCGCGGGGTGTCACGGATCTTCGCTCTGCACTGCGACCCCACGCTCGACGTCGGCCAGGTCGGCGTGCGTGAGGGGCCCATCACGGGAGCGTCCGATCACATCCACGTGACGCTCAGCGGCCGCGGCGGGCACACGTCGCGCCCGCACCTGACCGAGGACCTCACCTTCGCGCTCGGCAAGGTGATCACCGAGCTGCCGGCGATCCTCAGCCGCCGGCTCGACCCGCGGGCCGGGGTCAGCGTGGTGTGGGGGATGGTGCGCGCCGGCTCGGCCCCCAACGTGATCCCGCACGGCGGTGTCGTCGCCGGCACCGTCCGGATGCTCGACGCCGTCGCCTGGGCCGACGCCGAGCACCTGATCCGCCAGCTGATCACCGCGATCGTCGCCCCCTACAGCGTCACCGCGGAGGTGACCTACCAGCGCGGGGTGCCGCCGGTGG